>PNIU01000117.1 GCA_002878035.1 Sulfurihydrogenibium sp. | reverse complement strand
CCTCTGTTTACGATAAGTTTTGCTGTTGAAGGTCTGATTGTATCTATTACAACAAGACCGTTTTCTCTAAGTGTAGTTCCCGTTTCTACTATATCGACGATGTATTTTGCCAGTCCGACGAGTGGTGCAAGCTCCACAGAGCCGTAAAGCTCAAAAATTCTTACGTTTATACCTTTATCTGAGAAAAATTTAGCTGTAATCTTTGGATACTTTGTTGCAACATCAAAAGAAGATGGGTTAGAAAAGTAGTAATCTCTATCTTCAGGTTTTCCTGCTACCACGATATTACAGTAACCTATCTTAAGGTCAAGTGGTTTGTAAACGTCTGGATTAGTCTCCAGTAAAACATCGTCCCCAGCAACGCCTAAATCTGCTATCCCATTTTCTACGTAAACGGGTACATCTTTGGCTCTTACGACCAAAAATCTAAAGTCCTCAGATTCAAGTATAAGCTTCCTCGTATTTTGATTTATATCTTCCTTTAAAAGTCCAGTTTTTTTAAGTATTTCTATCGTTTGGTCAAAAAGTCTTCCTTTAGGTAAAGCAAACGTTAGTTTTTCCAATGTTTTTACCTTCCATTAGCAAAAGGAATACTTATCCAAAGTTCATCTCTGTCATTTTCAGACTTTATCTCAACCTCTATATTTCTTGAATCAAACTGTGGATACT
The DNA here is from genome assembly GCA_002878035.1 of Sulfurihydrogenibium sp. Lineage (GTDB taxonomy): Bacteria > Aquificota > Aquificia > Aquificales > Hydrogenothermaceae > Sulfurihydrogenibium. The sequence goes on along the minus strand of PNIU01000117.1, from coordinate 14,994 downwards.
TTGAAAAGACGGCAACTAAATCATCTTTTAATATATCGGCAAAGTTTGGTGGAAGTCCTTTTCTTTCATAAGATAAAACCATCATCAAACGTTCTTTTGCTTTACTTGCAGAAGAGTTTCTCTTAAAAAAGCTAAATATGGACATCTCTTTCCCCCTTGTTTACTTTCCAAAAAGTCTTGCGAAAAATCCTTTTTTCTCTTCAAGTTCGTTAAAAGGTACGTTTTCTCCTTCTATTCTCCTTGCTATATTCATTATAGCCTTTGCAGATGGGTATTCTTCGTGTAAAACGATAGGCTCTCCTTTGTTCGTAAAATCTACGAGTTTTTCTTCATCGGGAACGATACCAATCTTTGGTATCTGTAGTATCTCTTCTATATCTTCCACGGAAAGCATCTCTCCTTTTTTAACCTGATGGAGTCTTATTCTATTTATCACAAGTTTTGGTTTATTCTTTTCCATAGATTCTAAAAGTCCTATTATCCTGTCTGCATCTCTTACAGAAGATACTTCAGGGTTAACTACCACTATAGCCTCTTCTGCTGGAGCTGCCGCAGTCTTAAAACCTCCTTCTATTCCTGCCGGTGAATCTATAAATATGTAATCAAAATCATTTTTTATCGATTCCACAAGTTCAACCATCTGATGAGGTTTTACTGCATCTTTGTCTTTGGTTTGAGCTGCAGGCAGTAGGTAAAGAGGAAGGCCTCTTTTGTCTTTTACAAACGCTTTCTGAGGTGGAACTCTACCTTCCACTACATCAACGATATCGTATACTATCCTGTTTTCAAGACCAAGTATCATATCAAGGTTCCTAAGTCCTATATCTGCATCTATAGCCAAGACTTTTTTTCCCATCTTTGCAAGTGCAGTAGATAGATTTGCTGTTATGGTTGTTTTACCAACTCCTCCTTTCCCAGATGTTATAACGTAAACCTTTGCCATTGATTACACCTCTACTTTATTTTTTCTATTACTATCATATTGTTTTCTACGTAAGCTTTTTCTGGTTGGTTAACTTCTTCGTAGCTATCTGGAGACCTTGCTATATAACTTGCTATTCTAAGTTGCTGAGGTATAAGTTTCAGAGCCATTATGATTGCACTTTCATCGCCGTTTGCTCCTGCATGAACAACTCCTCTCAAAGCACCCATAACGATTATACTACCTGCTGCCGTTACATAAGCGTCTGGGTTCACATCTCCAAGTATAAGAACGTCGCCGTCATACTCAATAGTTTGACCACTTCTCAGAGTTTTATTTACAATCTTTAAGGATTTTTTCTCATTAACGGATTTTTTCAAATCGTTTGATTTTGTGTTTTGATAGCCAAGTATCTGAGTGTTGTGTTTTTTTAGTATATCTTCTATCTTTTTACTTTGCTCTTGGGTTAATTCCATACCGTTATAATCTAAAACAGCGTATGACCCTTTAAAAACAGCTGAAGAAAGTTTCTTTTCCAGCTGTTCTATATTCTCTTCTACACTAAGGTTTGGGTCCAGTTTTATTAATAAAGCCGGCACTGTTAAACCTTTAATCTCTATTCCCATCAGTAGTCTACCTTCTTGAAAAAGTTATAAATTTATGTTTATCTATTCTACTGCAAATTTAAACCGGAGGTCAAAAAAAAGCTAATGGAAGGCAACTTTAACGATTATTTCGTCTATAAAAACGGAAAACTTTACTGCGAAGATGTAAATTTGGAAAGTCTTGCTTTAAAAGTTGGAACACCTTTTTACGTTTACAGTAAAAAAGCTATAATAGACCAGATAAACAATTATAAAAATGCTTTCAAAGATTACCCAACTTTAATATGCTACGCACTTAAGGCAAACTCCAACCTGTCTATCTTAAGAATTTTTGAAGAAAACGGACTTGGAGCTGATATAGTATCCGGTGGAGAGCTTTACAAGGCAAAAAAGGCTGGTTTTCCATCTAATAAGATAGTTTATGCCGGGGTAGGTAAAACCGATGCAGAGATTATCTACGCCATCAACGAAAACATACTTTCATTTAACGTAGAAAGTCTTATGGAACTTGAAGTAATAAACGAAATAGCAGGAAAACAGCATAGGAAAGCCAACGTTTCTATCAGAATAAACCCAGACGTAGACCCTAAAACACATCCATACATATCTACAGGCTTGAAAAAAAGTAAGTTTGGCATAGATATAGACCAAGCTTTGGAAGCTTACAAAAAAGCTGTAAAAATGGAACATCTAAATGTGGTAGGTATCCACTGTCATATAGGTTCTCAAATAATGGATGTATCAGTTTACAAAGAAGCCGTTGAAAAAACCGTAGACCTTGTTTATAAATTGAAGAAAGAAGGTATAGAATTACAGTTCATTGATATAGGTGGTGGTTTAGGTGTAAAATATTACCCAGAAGATAATCCACCAACACCTTACGACCTTGCAAATACGGTTTTACCAATTGTAAGACAGACAGGACTAAAACTTATATTAGAACCGGGAAGGTCGTTGATAGCCCAAGCCGGAGCGTTAATTACAAAAGTTATATTTGTAAAAGACAAAAAAGATAAACATTTTGTTATAGTGGACTCTGGAATGAACGACCTTGTAAGACCGGCAATTTACAACGCTTACCATCATATAGTAACGGTAGAACAAAAACAGGAAAGTATGGTTGCAGATATAGTAGGTCCTGTGTGTGAAACAGGAGACTTTTTTGGACTTGATAGAAAGATAGGCAAAGTAAACAGGGGAGACCTTATAGCTATACTAACAGCAGGAGCTTACGGTAGCAGTATGGCATCTAACTACAACGTAAGACCAAAAGCTATGGAAGTGTTGGTAGATGGAAACAACTACAAAATTATAAAAGAAAGAGAAGATTACCATTACATAACAAAATTCGAAGAGGAAGTTTTATGAAAGTATTAGTAGTTGGAAGTGGTGGAAGAGAACATGCCTTAGTTTGGAAAGTAAAACAAAGTCCATTAGTCAAAGAAGTATACTGTGCACCCGGTAATGCCGGTATCGGTAGGATAGCAACTCGTGTAAACATATCTCCAACCGATATATACAACCTTGTAAGGTTTGCAAAACAAAACAAGATAGACCTTACGATAGTAGGTCCAGAGCAACCTTTATCGGAAGGTATAGCAGACAGGTTTGAAGCCGAAGGCTTAAAAATATTCGGACATAAACAAAACGCAGCTATACTGGAAGCAAGCAAAGTCTTTGCTAAAAACTTTATGAAAAAATACTCTGTACCAACGGCAAAATTCGAAAGTTTCGACAACGAAAAAGATGCTATAGAGTTTATAAAGTCCGTAGGAGCACCGATAGTTATAAAAGCTGACGGTCTTGCAGCCGGTAAAGGAGTTGTAGTAGCCAAAACTGAAGAAGATGCCTTCCAAGCCGTAAAAGATATGTTTGCCGGAAAATTCGGACCTGCAAGCAAAAGAGTTGTTATAGAAGAGTTCTTAGAAGGAGAGGAAGCATCTTACATATGTTTTGTTAAAGATGATAAGTTTATTCCAATGCCAACATCTCAAGACCATAAAAGAGCCTTTGACAACGATGAAGGACCAAATACAGGTGGAATGGGAGCCTACAGTCCAACATCATTAATAACACCAGATATAGAAAAAGAAATACAAGAAAAAATAATTTATCCTACATTAAAAGGTATGATAAACGAAGGAAGACCTATGTCTGGATTTTTATACGCAGGACTTATGATAGGACCAAAAGGTATAAATGTTTTAGAGTTTAACGTAAGGATGGGAGACCCAGAAACACAACCGATTATGAGAAGATTAAAATCAGACCTTGTTGAACACATAATGCAGATACTTGAGGGAGATATACAGAACGTAAAACCACAGTGGATAGAAGACTATGCCATAGGAGTTGTAATGGCATCAAAAGGCTACCCTGACAAATACGAAAAAGGTTTTGAAATAACAGGTATAGAAGAAGCAGAAAAAGACCAAGATATAGTAGTTTTCCATGCAGGAACGGAAGAAAAAGACGGAAAAATCATAACAAACGGTGGAAGAGTCCTTACCGTAACAGCAACAGCTAAAACCATAAACCAAGCCAGAGAAAAAGTCTACAAAGCCATAGAAAAAATACACTTTGAAGGAGCATTTTACAGAAGAGACATAGGATTTAGAGAAGTTAACAGACAAAAACTCTTAGGAGAGTAAATTTGCCAGAAATTGCTTTAGCTTTAGACGTAGAAAACGAAAAAACAGCTTACCAAATACTCGATGAGATAGATGAAAAGATTATAGTAAAGATTGGTTACTCTCTTTTTATAAGATACGGCAAAGATATAGTAAAGAACGTAAGAGACAGAGGTTTCAAAATTTTTTTAGACCTAAAGCTTCACGATATTCCAAACACAGTCTACAACGGTGTAAAAGCTGCTACAGAGCTACAAGCCGATTACCTAACTATCCATACTTTAGGTGGATTAGATATGATAAAGAAAGCCGTTGAGGCAAAGGAAGGTTCAAACTTAAAACTTTTAGGTGTTACTATTCTAACCAGTCATTCAGAAGATTACGTAAACTATATAGGAAGTAGTTATTCATTGGAAAGTTTAGCTTTAAAGCTTGCAAAAGAAGGTGTTTTAACAGGATTAGACGGAATCGTCTGTTCTTCACACGAAGTAAGATTACTTAAATCAGAAATACAAAAACCATTCATAGCGGTAGTGCCGGGTATAAGGCTAAACACGGATAGTAAAGATGACCAAACGAGAGTAGCAACACCATCTCAAGCAGTTCAAAACGGAGCAGATATCTTAGTTATCGGAAGACCTATACTAAATTCAGAAAACAAAAACGAAGTTATAAGAAAAATCAAGGCGATAATAGATGAAGCAAAGCTTATCTCTTAAGCTTCAAAATAAGCTAAAACTTAACCTTGTTTTAAAACAGCAGTTAAACATAATAACACTTCCAAAAACAGAGCTTATACAAGAGATAAACAAAGAACTTGAAGAAAACCCATTTTTAGAAGAAGTAAGTCATATAGCCTTAACGGAAGATACATTCGAGTCTAAAACCTTCTACGAAGATGAAGAAGAGTTTAATCCGTTTTACAAACTGGCATATAAACCATCTCTTTACGATATACTACAAACCCAAGTTGATGTTGAGTTCGAAGGAAAAGATAAAGACGTAGCTATGGAAATAATAGATAGTGTAGACGAAAAAGGTTACATAAAACAAGAGGAGTTAGAAAGGATAGCAAACAAGTATAGCTTAACTTTAGATGAAGTTGAAAAAATAAGAAAAAAAGTTATGACCTTAGAGCCTACAGGAATAGGAGCTTTAAACTTTAAAGAGTTTCTTTACCAAGAATACAAAGACAGATACGGAAAAGACAAAGTTGTCCAAGAGATTATAGAACAAGATTTAGAAAATTTAGGTAATAAAGAATACTTAAAAGAAAAGTATCAGCTTACAGATGAAGAACTTACCGAAATTTTAGATAACATCAAATCCTTAAGACCATATCCACTTTACGGCTACGAAGATTTTGAAATAACCTACGTAGAACCAGATATATTCTTATACTACACAGGAGACGAAAAAAATCCATTTAAAATAGAGATAAACGAGCAAGGTATTCCAAACATAAACCTAATATCCAAGTACAAAAAAGTTTTAAACCAAAAAGGTTTATCGGAAGAAGCTAAAAAATTCCTTTACGAAAAACTACAAAAAGCCATAGGCATAATACAAGGTATACAACAAAGAAGAGAAAACCTACAAAAGCTTGTAGAGTTTTTAGTAAACTACCAAAAAGAGTTTATACTAAACGGTAAAGAGTATCTTAAGCCACTAACATTAAAAGATGTATCAAAACAGATTGGACTTCACGAATCAACAATCAGCAGACTTGTAAACAGTAAATACATACAAACTCCCAACGGCGTGATACCTTTAAAGACATTCTTCTCAAACAAAGCAAGTAAAGAGAGTGGAGATGTGTCTTCAAATTATGTAAAATATTTGATAAAAGAGATTATAGAAAACGAAGACCCTAAAAAACCATACAGTGATAACGATATAGTGGATATACTAAAGCAAAAAGGTATTTCTGTAGCCAGAAGAACCGTAACAAAGTATAGAGAAGAGTTAAACATACCAGACTCAAGAAAAAGGAAAAAATCTTAGTGGAGGAGTAAGATGCAAATAGAACACGTTGGGAAAAACATCCAACTAACAGACTTTATAAAGTCTTACACAGAGCACAAACTCGAAAGACTAAAAAACTACCTGAAAGATTTAGACACTGAAGAAGACTCAGTTAGAGTAAGAGTTGTCTATGACTTTGAAAAACACAGACACAGAAACAGAGTTGATATAGACATCTACTTTAACACACCGGGAGGTGGTGTAATACACGCTTGGGAAGAGAGCAACGACCTTTACTCTGCTATAGACTTTGTCATAGACGAAGTAGAAAGACAACTTATAAGACTAAAAAGTAGAAGAGTTGAAGAAAAAAGAAGACAAGCAAGACTACAAGCCTTAAAAGAACATACACCCGAAACACCTTCCATAGAAAGACCTTTAATCACCGTTGAACCTTTACCATCAGAAAAACCCATGTCTGTAGAAGACGCAAGATTACTCTTAGAAGAGTTAGGAGCATTCTTTTTACCTTTCATTAACTCAGAAACTGGACAAGTTAACGTAATATACAGAAAAAAAGCCGGCAATTATGGTTTAATCGTGCCAAATTTATGAAACTTTACATAGTAAGAAATTTTTGATATAATACTGTTTTGAATTTTTTTAGAGAGGAGTGGAAGAATGAAAACATTCTATCTTCGTAAAGAAGATGTAAAGAGAGATTGGTACGTTATAGACGCTAAAGGTAAAAACTTAGGAAGGCTTGCATCTTTGATAGCAAATGTTTTAAGAGGAAAGCATAAACCTTACTTCCAACCTGACGTTGATTGTGGAGATTACGTAATTGTATTAAACGCAGATAAATTTACAGTAACAGGTAAAAAACTAACTGATAAAGAGTATAAGTTCCACACAAACACACCCGGTGGACTAAAAGTAAGAAGCTTACAGTGGATGATAGAAAACAGACCAACAAGAGCTTTAGAGTTAGCAGTTGAAAGAATGCTACCTAAAAACAAACTTCAGAAAAGATACATGAAAAGATTAAAGCTTTACACAGGAGAAGAGCATAACCATCACGCTCAAAACCCTAAATCCCTTGAAGAGTTAGCAAAACTCTGGAAAGTATTTTAAGGAGGCGCTATGGAAAAAACTATAAAGATAGACCCTAAAAACTCATTCTACGGAACAGGAAGAAGAAAAGAAGCTATAGCAAGAGTTTGGATAATGCCCGGTGAAGGTAAAATTTTAGTTAGAAGTGCTTCTGGAAAAGAGTGGAACGCAAAAGAATACTTCGAAAGAGACATTCTTATAGCTAAAATAAACCATCCTTTCGTGGTAACTGAAACTCTCGGTAAGTTTGACGTATACGCAACCGTAAAAGGTAGTGGAAAACCTGCTCAAGCCGAAGCAGTTATGTATGGAATAGCTAAAGCTTTAGAAGCTTATAACCCATCGTTAAGACCTGCTCTCAAATCTGCCGGATTGATGACAAGAGACGCAAGAGTTAAAGAACGTAAGAAATACAACCAAATGGGTGCAAGAGCGAAATACAGATGGTCTAAACGTTAATATCTATGTATGTTGCTATTGCCGGAGCTTCCGGCTACACTGGCTTAGAGTTATTAAGACTTTTAGAAAACTACAAAGATATAGAAATAAATCAGATAATGTCAAGACAGTATGCAGGGAAGACTTTAAAGGAAGTCTTTCCTGTGTTTAACAAGTCTAAATATCAAAATCTAATATTTAAATCAGAACTTGATTTTAATGAATCAGATATATTTTTTCTCTGTCTTCCACACGAAGCATCTCTTGGCTTTGCAAAGCAGCTTTGGGACTTAGATAAAATTGTTATAGACCTTTCGGCAGCATACAGGATAAAAGACCAAAACGTATATCCAGATTACTACGGCTTTAACCATCCTTACCCTGATTTACTTAACAAAGCAGTTTATGGTCTTCCAGAAATTTACAGAGATAGGATAAAATCTGCAAAACTTGTAGCAAATCCCGGCTGCTACCCAACAGCAACGTTGTTAGGTTTATACCCTCTTTTAAGAAGTGGTCTTATAAACGACAACTCTGTTGTAGTTGTAAACGCTTTATCGGGAATATCTGGAGCCGGTAGACATCTAAAAGAAGATTTTATGTATCCTGAAAGCTACTCTAACGTCTATGCCTACAACATAACCAAACATAGACACACTCCCGAGATGGAACATATAATAAAAGACATATCTGGTAAAAATATATCCGTAAGATTTACACCTCACATAATACCAATATCAAGAGGCATGCTATCAACCATAACCGTAAACGTAAATATATCTAAATCAGATTTAAAAAATCTTTACTATGAGACATACAAAAATGAGTATTTTGTTAGAATTCAAGAAAGACCTTCAAGAATCAAGGAAGTTATAGGAACTAACTTCTGCGATATATTTGTAGATTACGACGAGAAAAATAAGATGGCAGTTATCACATCTGCTATAGATAACCTTTCAAAAGGAGCATCTTCCCAAGCTATCCAAAATCTAAACATAATTTTAAACAAACCTGAAAACTACTGTTTAGACGATTTTCCACTGTTTCCATGATAGACGTAAAAAGAGCCAAGCAGTTAATATCAAACTTTAAGAATCTCAAAATAGCCGTTGTCGGAGACATTATTTTAGATAAGTATCTATGGGGAGAAGTAGAGAGAATATCTCCAGAAGCTCCAGTACCTATAGTTGATGTAAAAAGAGAAACAGTTTCCCTTGGAGGAGCTTCAAACGTAGCAAACAACATAGTATCTTTAGAAGCAAAAGCTTACATGATAGGTGTAATCGGTAACGACGAAAACGGCAAAACCATAGAAAAATTACTGCAAGAAAAAGGGATAATTCCTCTTCTTGTAAAGGATAAATCAAGACCAACTATAGAAAAAACAAGAGTGATAGCTGTAAGCCAGCAGCTTTTAAGGATAGATAGAGAAAACAGAAATCCTTTAAATGAGACAGTAGAAAGAAGAATTATAGACCAGATTAAAGAAATTAAAGATGAAGTAGATGGATTCATAGTCTCTGATTACGGAAAAGGTGTAGTAAATAAAAATATTATGGAATACATAAAATCCTTAGGAAAGCCCATCTTTGTAGACCCAAAACCATCGAACTTTTACCTTTACAAAGATATAACAATAATGACACCTAACAGAAAAGAAGCCTACGAAAGCATCAAAGCAGAGAAAAACACTCCAGTAGAAGAAGTAGGAAAAACCATCATGAAACAACTGAACCTTAAACAACTTCTTATAACCCTTGGTGCAGATGGTATGGCTCTGTTTGAAGAAGAAAAAGTTATAAAAATACCAGCAAAAGCAAGAAAAGTTTTTGACGTAACAGGTGCAGGAGATACAGTAATATCAGTTTTAGCTTTAGCTAAACTCTCTGGAGGAACTTGGGAAGAAAGTGCTACAATAGCAAACTATGCCGCCGGCTACGTAGTTGGTGAAATTGGAACAGCAACTGTAGACCAAGAAACACTTGTAGAAACTATTAAAGGTCAGAAGGAGTAATGTGATATAATTTTTGAAAAATCTTTACAGTGGAGTAAAAAATGCTCATAAAGTTCTACATAAAGCCAAGGAAAGGAGTGCTGGACCCTCAGGGTAGAGCCGTATCTGAAAGTCTGAAATCTCTTGGTTTTAACGATGTAAAAGATGTAAAAGTTGGTAAGTATATAGAAGTTTATGTAGAAAACAAAGATAAGGACAAAGCCATAGAAGAAGCTAAAGAGATGGCAAAAAAAGCCCTTGTAAATGACCTTATAGAAGACTACGAATTTGAGATAGTGGAGTAGTTAGTATGAAGTTTGGCGTAGCTGTTTATCCCGGTTCTAACTGTGATTACGACACTTACTACGTAATAAGAGATATCTTAAACAAAGATGTAAGCTTTGTAGATTACAGAGAATCCAACATAGAAAAGTATGACTGTATAATAGTTCCGGGTGGATTTTCCTTTGGAGATTATCTAAGACCGGGAGCTATAGCTTCCCATACACCACTGACAAACGCTTTAAAAGAATTTACAGAAAAAGGAAAATTTGTTATAGGTATATGTAACGGCTTTCAGATTCTTACCGAAGCCCATCTTCTTCCGGGAGCTTTACTACCAAACAACCACGGAAGGTTTGTATGTAAACATCAGTATCTAAAAGTAGAAAACAATAATACTCCTTTTACTAAAAAATTAAAAAAAGGTGAAGTTATAAAACTGCCTATAGCCCATCACGATGGAAACTACTTTGTAGACCAAGACACTTTAAAAAAGATGGAAGAAAACGGACAGATAATACTAAGATACTGTGATAAAGATGGAAATGTAACTCCGGACTCAAACCCTAACGGCTCCGTATCCAATATAGCCGGTGTTTCAAACGATAGATTTAACGTCTTTGGGCTTATGCCTCACCCAGAAAGAGCTTGCGAAAGCTTACTTGGATTAACAGATGGCTTGAAATTATTTTTATCAATTATAGAAAATTAAGGAGAGATAAGATGACTGATATAGAAAGAAAAAAACTTGATGATTTAGTTGCAAGAGTTTTTACGTTGGCATATGAACTTGGAACAAACGTAGACGAGCTATTTAAAGAAGTAAGGAAAATGCGTTTTGAGACAAAAGATAGAGATTTCGAAGCAGCTTTAATAAACTTAGAACATGCATTTTTTATGGTAGCCCAGTCTATAAACATTCTAAAAGAGCAAACAAGGAATGTCACAATCCCAGCAAAAAAGCTCGCATAACGAAGATTTAAAAATATACCTTAAAGCCTACGAAATTTTGGAAAACGGTCAACTTAAAAGTATAGACGAAGTACCTACGAATATCTTACTTGTAGAAAACGTTGATAACTTTAAAGAAAACACATTCTGGCTTAAGATTAAAAACCTATGGATTCTTGTAGGAAAAGTCCCACCTTTGAGGATAGAGCCTATGGATATAATTCTCTTCAAAGAGAAAGGTAAATGGGGTATGTTTAGATTTGTAGAAAAAAAAGAAAAAACTGTTATTCTGTCAGATGTTAAAGGTCATAAAAAAACTAAAGTAAAAGAAGAAGATTTTATATCTATAAACATTTTAGGAAAAGTTGTTAGGATTCAGGATAGGGTGTAAACGTGAAAAAATTTTGGTTTATTATTCTTGTGATAGCTTCTTTATCGTTTACCCAAACAAAGAAAGTTTTACTGTTAGATAAAAACGGCAACCCAGTGCCACTTCCACAAGATAAGATAATTTTACTTAACTTTATGGCTTACACTTGTGGTTACTGTATGGCAGAGATACCAACCATAAAAAAAGTTTTACAGGAAAAAGAGTTTAAAGACAAAGTAGTTGTAATAGCTTTTGCTTTAGATGGAAAGGAAAATAACTTTAAAGATAAAGATTTCCCTATATACGCAAACAATCCGAAAAATCAGGTAATCTTTCCGATTATGGGAACACCAACCACTTACATAATAAACTCTTCAGGTAAAAAGTTAGCCATTATATACGGTGCATTAACGGAAGAAAATTTGAGAAAATACTTAAGAGAAGCAATATCCAAAAACGCGTCCGGCAGGATTTGAACCTGCGACCTTCGGCCCCGGAAACCGATGCTCTATCCAAACTGAGCTACGGACGCACGAGAGAGTTTAAAACTCTAATATTTATTATATCCATATTTCCTTCCTTTGGTGTTTCAAGAATAAACGGCAACTTACTAAAATCTTTATCATTTAAAAACAGCTCAAAACTTTTTAAACCTATATAACCTTTTCCAATGTGTTCATGTCTATCTCTCTTAGAGTTAAAAGGTGTTTTTGAGTCGTTACAGTGTATAACTTTTACTTTTTCAACTCCTACCGTTTCTTCAAGTTTATTTTTAAAAGAGATAAAACCTTCCTCTGTATGGATAGGATATCCTGCAGCAAAAATATGACAGGTATCTAAACACACTCCGATTTTAAGATTTTCAAAAGGATAGATAATCTGCTTTATCTCTTCAAGAGTTGCTCCAACTTCGCCAGATTGACCGGCTAACGTCTCTACTAAAAAAGTAGTGTTTTTTAGACTCACTTTACTAAAAATCTTTTCTAAACCTTCCAGTATTCTTTTTATTCCGTATTCCTTAGAATTGCCCTTTGTTTTGCCAGCATGAATTACGTAATATTCTATCTCTAACTCTTCGCAGAGTTTAAGCTCTTCAATAACTGAATTTACAGATTTATTAAAAAGTTCTTCATCTGATGATGCAAGGTTAAACAGGTAAGATGCATGGACTATGACCGGGTTTATGTTGTAACTTAACTTCTTGTTTATAAAATTTTCTTTTTCACTTTCTTTTCTGTCTATCCACTGCCAAGATCTTGGAGACCTTAGAAAAAATTGAATGCTTTTTGCTCCTACTTCCTTTCCTCTATCGAAAACAAGGTCAATTGATTTTGAAGAAGATACATGGGTTCCTATGTTTACCATTTTAATCTAAAAACACCTGTTATAAAAGGATTTGTTCTTTTTTCTCTACCTATGGTAGTTTTACCACCATGACCGGGATAAACAACTGTATCCTCAGGTAGTTCCATAAGTTTTTTTAAAGATTTATCCATATCTTGTCCGTTTCCACCGGGTAAATCAACCCTTCCAACGCTTCCTGCAAAAAGTGTATCTCCACTTATAAGCATCTTCTCTTTTTGGTTATAAAAACAAACACTTCCCGGCGTATGTCCCGGTGTATCTATTACACTAAACTCTAACGTTCCAAATTTTAAAACATCTCCTTCTTTTATACTGTAATCCGGCGGCGGACACTTGGTAGCCTTAAGCATAAAGGCAAAACCGGGAAATATATCGTTATTTATTAAAAACTCATCTTTCTGGTTCATGTAGAAAGGCACTTTTAACTTTTCTTTCAAAAAACCAACTTGTCCTACGTGGTCTAAATGTCCGTGGGTAGCGATAATAGCCTTTACATTTAAACTTTCAACTTCTTTGAGTATCCTATCCCCTTCAGCTCCCGGGTCTACAATCACACAGTCTTTTGATTCTTCATCGTAAATAATTATACTGTTTTCGGCTAAAGGTCCCACAGTTAAGATTTTAGCAATCATTTCAAAAACTCTCTATCAACTAAAGATGTTGTATATGTTCCTTTTAGAAACTCTTTATGCTCTAAAATTTTTTGATGGAAAGGTATGGTAGTTTTAAGACCTTCTATCTTAAACTCACTTAAAGCCCTTTTAGCTCTTCTTATAGCCTCTTCTCTGGTTTTTCCCCATACTATCAGTTTTGCAATCAAAGAGTCGTAGTAAGGTGGTATCTGATAACCTTGGTATATATGAGTATCAACTCTGACACCGTAGCCACCGGGTAGGTAAAGTTTTTCTATTTTCCCCGGACTTGGAGTAAATGTATCTGGGTCTTCTGCGTTTATTCTAAATTCGATAGCATGTCCGTTTATCTTTACATCTTTTTGAGATATGTTAAGTTTTTGACCATCTGCTATTCTTAACTGCCAAGAGACTATATCGATAGATGTTACCATTTCTGTAACTGGATGCTCTACCTGTATTCTTCCGTTCATCTCTATAAAGTAGAAGTTTTTGTTTCTATCAACTATAAACTCTACTGTTCCAGCACCTGTAAAATTAACTGCTTTTGCAAATCTAACTGCAGCTTCTCCCATCTTTATTCTTACTTCTTCATCTATAAAAGGAGAAGGGGATTCCTCTATCAGTTTTTGATGTCTTCTTTGTATAGAACATTCCCTTTCTCCAAGGTAGATAACGTTACCATACTCATCTGCAAGAATCTGTATCTCTATATGCTTTGGGTTTTCTATAAACTTTTCTATATAAACCGTTTTATCACCAAAGGCAGATTCAGCTTCTCTTTGGGCTACAGGTAATAGTCTTGTCAGTTCTTGGGGGTTGTTGGCAATTCTCATACCTCTACCACCACCACCAGCTGCAGCCTTTATAAGGACTGGATAACCGATTTTAGAAGCTATTTCTAAAGCGTCCTTTAGCTCATCAACCGGTGGACTTCCGGGTATTATAGGGACGTTTGCTTTTTTAGCTGCCTCCCTTGCTGCCGCTTTATCTCCTGTAAGTCTTAACGTGTTGGAAGAAGGACCTATAAATTTTATATTACTTTTTTCACAGATAGCCGCAAAGTTTGGATTCTCTGCCAAAAAACCGTAACCTGGATACACAGCATCTGCATGAACTAAATCTACGGCAGATAAAATGGCAGGTATGTTTAAATAACTTTCAGATGCCTTAGGTCCCCCTATACAGATAGATATATCGGCTAAATCCTTATGTATAGAGTTTTTATCTGCCTCAGAGTAGACTGCTACACTCTCTCCCCCAAGCTCTTTTATAGACCTTATAGCTCTAACGGCTATCTCTCCTCTGTTGGCAACAAGAACTCTCTTTATATTTTTAAGCAATATCTTTACTCCAAAGAAAAAGATTTTTGTTGTATATTATATTATAAAATCTGTTGGAAGGCTTTATATGCAGGGAAATCCTGAACAAAAAAGAGTTTTCTTAGTTTTAAGAAGAATGGTTGACGAAGGTATAGTTCCTGTAGAAAAAGTAAGGAACAATCCGAAGGTAAACCCTAAAAGAACCTTTACAGAAGTTTTGGAAGACTTAATAAAAGATGGTATAGCCGATGAAAATAAAGTCAAAGATTTTTTCGTTAAATTTTTTGGCTACAGACCTTTCGATAGAGAAGTTCATAGAGTAAACATAGATAAAAGTGTTTTAGAAAAGATATCACCAAACTTTATGTCAAAAAACAAAATTGTGCCATTTTCATACGAAAACAAC
>PNIU01000079.1 GCA_002878035.1 Sulfurihydrogenibium sp. | reverse complement strand
AGACAGGCAAGAGTGGGAAGCCAGAATGAAGGCTTGGGATGAGAAAAGGGAAAGAGACAGGGAAGAATGGAAAGCCAGCTTTGAAGACCTTAAAAGGCAGATGAACCTAAAATGGGCAGAAATGGCAGAGAAGCTTGGAACTATAGTTGAAGATTTAGTAGCACCAAACATAAGAACGATAGCCCAGAAGTATTTTGGTTGTGTAGATGTTGAGTTTGAAGGTATCAGAGTCAAAAAAAGAAGTGTAATCGATAAAGGAAAAAGAAGAGATTTTGATTTTATAGTAGCATGTGAAGATGTTATTCTACTAAATGAAACAAAATCAACGCCAAGAGTTGAAGACATTTTAAAATTTTCAGATTTTGTAAAAAGTGGTGAGTTTTTTGAGTACTTTCCAGAATACAAAAACAAAAAACTTATACCAATATTTTCTTCAATCTTCCTATCAGAAGACTTAGTTAATCTACTTACCAAAAAAGGTATATACGCTTTAGCGTTTAAAGGTAGTGAGATGGACTTACTAAACTACAACGAGGTAAAAAGAGGTTTTGAAGAAAATTAGAGTAGCCCTTGGACAGATAAATACAGTTTTAGGAGATTTTGATTACAATCTTAATAAGATTTTAGACTATACAAAAGAAGCAGAAAAGTTAGAAGCGGATATAATAGTATTTCCAGAATTAGCCCTTACAGGTTATCCACCAGAAGACCTTGTTTTAAAACAGTCCTTTATAGAAAAAAACACGGAGTATATAAAAAGGTTATCTCAAAACGTTGGTAATATTGTCGTTATAGTTGGTTTTATAGACAAGCAGGAAGATATTTACAACGCAGCAGCTATAATACATAAAGGAGAGATAAAAGGAATTTACCATAAACAGTATTTACCAAACTACGGAGTTTTTGATGAAAAAAGGTATTTTCAGGAAGGAAAGAAATTAACCATTTTACAGATAGAAAACTACAAGTTTGGAATATCCATATGTGAAGATATATGGTATCCAGAAAATCCGATAAACACCTACTCTATCGAAGGTTGCGAAATTATCTTTAACTTAAATGCATCACCCTATAGTGAAGGAAAACCAAGAAAAAGAGAAGAACTTTTAAAAGTAAGGTCAAGGGATAACTTAGTATCTATAGTGTATGTTAATCTGGTTGGTGGACAGGACGAGCTTGTCTTTGATGGAAACAGTTTAATCTTAAATCCAGATGGAGAAATACTTGCAAAAGGTAAACCTTTCGAAGAAGATTTAATCGTTGCAGATATAGACTTAGAGGAAATATTTAGAAGGCAGCTAAAAGATAACCGATTAAAAAATCTAAGGTCTAACTACAAAAGACAAGAAAATGTTGAGATAATAAATCTGGACTATAACCTGAAAGATAAAAAGACATATATACAACGAAAACTTTACCCTGAAATCTCAGATGTAGAAAGCAACTACAAAGCCTTAGTTTTAGGTCTTAGAGATTACATAAATAAAAACGGTTTTAAGAAGGTTGTTTTAGGTTTAAGTGGTGGAATAGACAGTTCGTTGGTTGCTACTATAGCCGTAGATGCCCTTGGAAGTGAAAACGTAAAAGGTGTTTTAATGCCATCACCTTACACCTCAAAAGAGTCAATAGAAGATGCCTTAGAACTATCAAAAAACCTAAATATACAAACTTTTACAATTCCTATAACAAACCTTTTTGAAGCTTACTTAAAAGAATTTAGCGAAATTTTTAAAGATTTAAAACCAGACACTACCGAAGAAAACTTACAGGCAAGAATTAGAGGAAACATTCTTATGGCACTTTCTAACAAGTTTGGTTGGATTGTCCTATCTACTGGAAATAAGAGTGAGATGAGTGTAGGCTATTCTACACTTTACGGTGATATGGTTGGCGGTTTTGCCGTATTAAAAGACGTTTTAAAAACAAAAGTTTATGAGCTATGTAGATACAGAAACTTAATATCGAAAGTTATCCCAGACAGAGTCCTTACAAAGCCACCTTCAGCAGAACTAAGGCCTAACCAAACAGATGAAGCGGAACTTGCACCTTACCCAATTTTAGACCAAATAATAAAACTCTACGTAGAAGAAGACTATCCAGTGGAAGATATAATAAAGTTAGGTTTTGACGAAAAAGTAGTAAAAAAGATAGTAAAACTCATAGATACAAACGAGTATAAAAGAAGACAATCTCCAATAGGAATAAAAATAACGGAGAGAGCTTTTGGTAAAGACAGAAGAATGCCTATAACAAACAAATTTAGAGAGTTTTAAAAAATGGATATACATCTTATTTTTCTTTCTTTAGCTCTGATTATATTTTTCGGTAGAGTTTTAGGAGATTTGTTTAATAAGTTTGGTATTCCGTCCGTTATTGGTGAAATTTTTGCAGGTGTAATTTTAGGAGTAAGTGGCCTTGGACTAATCCAACCTAACGATGCTATAAAGGTTTTGGCAGAGATAGGTATTATTCTACTTCTTTTTAAAATTGGGCTTGAATCGGATATCCATCAGTTAAAAAAAGTAGGTGTGTCTGCCTTCATCGTTGCAACAGCAGGAGCATTTTTACCAATGGTTTTGGGGGCATACGTAAGCTACTACTTTTTTAACCTTTCGTTTGCTACATCTTTATTTATAGGTGGGACTCTAACTGCTACCAGTATAGGTATAACTGTAAAAGTCTTGTCAGACCTTGGAAAAATGAACCAAAGGTTCGCTCAAATAGTTTTAGGAGCAGCCGTTTTAGATGATATTTTTGGAGTTGTTATTTTAGCAGTTTTATACGAATTTTCAAAGACCGGAACAGTAGATATAAACTCTATTTTAAAGATGTTAGTTTACATTGGAACATTTTTCTTGCTTGCACCCATTCTTGCTAAAATATTAGCAAAACTGATTAACATCTTTTCAGAAAAGCTACAAAGTGAAGAGTTTATCCCGGTAGCAATAATGTCAATGGTTTTTTTCTTTGCATACTTATCCCATAAGTTAGGTTCTCCAGAAATCTTGGGAGCTTTTATTAATGGACTTGCTTTATCAAGAAGATTCGTGATACCTTTTGCAACTTTCCTAAGAATTGAAGAAAAAGAAAAGATGACAAGTAAAATTGAACATTCCATAGAACCACTCATTTTTGTTTTAACTCCAATTTTCTTTGTTTACGTAGGACTAAGCTTAAATCTTAAGATGATAGATTTCTCATCGTTAGCTTTCTGGAAGTTAGCCTTAAGTCTGTTGTTTATAGCTATTTTAGGTAAAGTTTTGGCAGGTTTTTTAATCAAAGCTTCACTAAAAGAAAAACTACTTATTGGTTTTTCAATGTTGCCAAGGGGAGAAGTAGGTTTGATTTTTGCAGAGATTGGTAAAAATGCTAACCTTTTTAGCGACTTAATCTACGCAGTTATAATATTTGTAGTAGCTTTTACAACACTTATAGCTCCTTTAGTTTTAAAAATGTTAGTAAAGGAGTAGTTTCATGGAAAAATACTACCTTCTAAAAACTGAACCTACTGAATACTCTTACGATGATTTAGAGAGAGAAGGTAAAACTGTTTGGAACGGTGTCAAAAATCCTTTAGCTCAAAAGTTTATAAAATCTATGAAAGTAGGAGATAAAGTCTTTATATACCACACAGGCAACGAAAAAGCCATCGTAGGACTTGGGGAAGTAGTATCCCAGCCATACTTAGACGAAAATAACCTTTACGTGGTAGATGTAAAACCTATAAAAAGGTTAAAACCATTAACTTTAAAAGAAATTAAATCTATACCTGAGTTTAAAGATTTTTACCTTGTAAAAATGCCAAGGCTTAGTGTTATGGAAGTCCCAGAAAATTTGGTAAAATTAATATTAGAAAAAACCCAGTGAGAGGTGAGAAAAATGTCTTTTTTAGTGGAGTTTGCTATGTTTCCTACAGATAAAGGAGAAAGTGTTAGCCCTTACGTAAGCAGAATAATAAAGATGATAGATGAATCCGGTATACCTTACAAACTAACTCCAATGGGAACAGTTTTTGAAGTTGATACTATGGAAGAAGCTTTAAACGTTATAAATCAAGCTTATAAACAACTTGAACCTGACTGTAATAGAGTTTATACAGTTATAAAGATGGATATAAGGAAAGGAGCAGAAAAAAGAATAGAAGGAAAGATAAAGTCCGTAGAGAAAAACTTAGGAAAAGAAGTTAAGAAATGATAATTACAAGACTTAGATTAGAAAACTTCTTAGCCCACGATAATACCGATATAGAGTTTTCTCAATCTGGTATAACAGCTATAATAGGAGAAAACGGAGCAGGAAAAACGTCAATTTTAGAAGGTATATACTACGCTCTTTTTGGAGAGTCATCAAAAGGAAACCTTGGAGATATAGTAAAGTGGGGAAGAAGTGGAGCTTCCGTTGAACTTGAGTTTATAAAAGGAAACCAACGTTATAAAATCGTAAGAGAAATAAAGAAAACAAGTAAAGGTAATACCACAAACGCTTTCCTTTACAGGATAGAAAACTCAAGAGAAATACTCGAAAAACATAAAAATCTAAACAAAGAACTTCCAGCCATAACCGGCCTTTCAAAGAAAACCTTTTTAAACTCAGTCCTTGTAAGACAAGGAGAGATAGAAGGATTACTAAGACTAAAACCATCAGAGAGAGAAAAAGTTATAGAAGAACTTTTAGACCTACATCTTTACGTAAAACTTCAAGAGAAATATAAAGAACTTAGAAGAAAAGAAGAAAACAATTTAGAGGCATTAGAGTCTCAAAAAATAAACAAAGAAGAGATAGAAAAGTATCTAACAGGTATTGAAATCCAGCTAAAAGCGTTGGAAGAAGAGATAGAAGGATTACAAAAAGAGAAAGAAAATATAGAAAATCAGCTAAAACAAGTAGAAAAATCCTTAGAAGATGCTACAAAAAAAGAAAACGAAAAGAAAATTAAAGAAGTAAATCTAAGAAACGTAGAAATCAGACTTAAAGAGTTAGAAAATCAACTACAAGAGATTAGAAATTTAAAAGAAAAGCTACCAAGTTTAGAGAAAGATATAGAAAAACTACAGGAACTTGAGAACACTTACTTAAGACTTCAAGAGATAAAAAATATCAACCTTGAACTAAACCAAATTTTAGAAAATTTAAAAGAAATCCAAGAAAAAATAAAGTTTAAACAAAGCTTTGAGCCAGTCTTTAAAGAGATAGTCGAAAAAAGTGAAGAATTAAAAAACTTAAACGAAACAATAAAAAATTTACAGAGAAAGAAAGGAGAAATTTCACAGCTTCAAAACCAAATTCAGCAAAAAAGCAATGACTTAAAAAACAAAGAAGATAAATACAAACAAATCGTAAACCAGCTTTTAACATACTACGATAAATTCAGAATGCTACTTTTGAACCCACTTATGATACAGGAGCATATAAATCAAAACGAATACAAAATTCAACATCTTGAACAAGAAATAACCTCTATAAAAGAGCAAAAAGCTACCGTAGAAACAGAAGGAAAGCAGTTAAGACAAAAACTTGATAATCTAAACTCTATCCAAGGAGAGTGTCCTACTTGCGGAAGACCACTGGAAGAGCATAAAAAAGAAGAGTTAAAACAAGAGATAGAAAAAGAACTTATAGAAAAAAGAAATCTATACAACCAACTTAAACAGAAGGAAAAAGAACTGTCAGAAGAGTTAGAAAAACAAAAGAAGATAAAAGATTTACTATTACAGTTAAATGTTATCTACGAATCAATCAAAGAAGTAAAGAAAGAATTAGAAGATAGCAGGTCTAAATTAAAAGCGTTAGAACATCAAGTAAAAAATTTAGACTCTCTAATGGAAAAAGAAAAAGAAATAAAGGAATTTATAGACAAACACAGAGAAGATTTTGGCTACTACCAGAAAATTTTAAAAGAAAACTTAGAACAAAAAGAAAAGGAACTTTTAAACCGTAAAATATCCTTAGAAAACTCTTTAAACCAAAAACTTACTGGATTAAACGTAGACCTTAGCTTGATAGACAAAGAAATTTCAAATATAAACTCTGAGATAAATCTACTAAAACCAAAAAGAGATTACTACAACCAGATTTTAGCAAAGATAAAAGAAGAAGAAAAACTTTTAAAAGAAAAGGTAGAAAAAGAAGAAGAGAAAAGACATTTAGAAGAAGGTATCCAAGCTTTACAAACTCAACTAAACGATTTAAACATTGAAGGCTTGAAAAATCAAAAGGAAAAACTTACACAGACAATACAAGAAAAGTTAAATCTGATGTCAGAAAAAAATATAGAGTTTGGAAAATTGAAAGGAGAAAAAGGTATACTGGAGCAGCAACTGATACATGCAGAAAAACAAGAACGTGAAATGGAAAATCTAAGAGTTAGAATAAAAAAATACCAAAAGTTAGAAAATGCTTTACAGCAACTACAAAAACTACTAAAGGATAACGCCCTTTACAACATACCGAGAATAACGGAAGACATCTTTAGCAAGTTTGGTTTTAACCAGTTTATAAACCTTAGATTTACCGATAAATACGATATTGAGTTAACTGCAAACGCTCTATCTTCATCTGATATAAAGGTAAGTATAGATGCTTT
This sequence comes from Sulfurihydrogenibium sp., assembly GCA_002878035.1. Classification (GTDB taxonomy): domain Bacteria; phylum Aquificota; class Aquificia; order Aquificales; family Hydrogenothermaceae; genus Sulfurihydrogenibium. Next base: position 9,505 of record PNIU01000079.1, on the reverse strand, counting down.
AAGCGGTGGTCAGAGAATAGCTTTATCTATAGCTCTTAGATTAGCAATAGCAAAAATTCTAAACGAAAAGACAGACTTTTTAATCTTAGATGAACCTACAATCCATCTTGATGAATCTCGAAAAAAAGAACTTGTAGATTTACTTGGAGATTTAAAAGAAAGCAATTTTATAAGACAGCTTATCGTAGTAACACACGACGATGAAATAAAAGAAAGAGCCGACGTTATTTATAAAGTAAGCTACGGCTCAGTTGTAAACGTTGAAGCTGTTAGTTGATAGAATTACTTAAAGAAATTTAGCAACGTTAACTGTCTGTTTTGGTTGAATACGGATATAAGGGCTTGGTATGCAAGTTGGGCTTTCTGTAGGTTTGTTATAGCTTCTGCCGCTTCTGTATCTTCAAGTTTTGAGATAAGCTCATTGTTAAACACTTGATTTTTCTCGTTTATAGATTTTAAATCTTGAATGGTCTTTATCTGAGTCCCTATAACTGACCTATACTGCATTACGTTGTTTAAACCTATATCAAAAGCTTCAAGGATTTTAACGTTGTTGCCGTTTACGTTTATAGTAGCTGTGTTTAACTCTCCAAGGCTGCCAGTTCCGGCTATGGCTCTATCAATAATATCTACAATCTTGTCTATAGCTTCTGTTATTATCATTTTGTTTGATACACTGTTTACTCCAATATAAACTGCTCCGTTAAAAGTTGTGTTTAACTCTACACCGGGAGCAACTGGCACTTTTGTCTCTACAGTTTCACCTTGGTAAGTTCCATCAGAAGTAAAAGGGTCTGTTTGAGTTTTTATACCACCGAAGATAGCAGTATCTCCAATTTTAAAGTTAGCTTGTTTGATTATGTAATCTTTCATATTTACAAAGTAATCTCTTAAGACTTTTGCATCTTCCTTATCTAAAACACCTGTATTTAAAAGTCTTATTATTTCTACTCTTACCTCCTGTCCTGCTTTAACGATAGAGTCTAACTGAGTTTCGGCAAAATCTAAGACGTTTTGGACAAAATCCATATTTCTGCCGAACCTTTCTATATCTTGGTTTATAGTTTTTAACCTTAAAGATGCAACCGTTGCTACTGTATCATCGGAAGGAGAAAGAAGTTTTTTACCTGATGCAATCTGTCTTGTATACTTCTCTATCTCATTCTGCCTTATTTGGTCGTTCTTTATATAGTTATCGTATCTTAGTAAATCTGTTATTCTCATAGCTAAAACCTCTTTTGGAAGGTTTCCCTTTTAGTTTATTATCGATAGTTTTTTAAAAATTTTTAACTACTTTATCAAGCCAAGTATCGTTTGCATAAGTTCATCGGTTACGGTTATTATCCTTGCTGAAGCTTCGTATGACCTTTGCAGTTTTGTTAGGTTTATAAGCTCTTCGTCCATGTTTACACCAGTTATACTTTTCATTTTTTCGGTAATAGCATCGTAAAGGTATTTATTGTTTTGTTGCTGTTGTTTTATGTAAGAAGAAGTGGACGATACTTCTGCTACCAGTTTTGTGTTGTAAAATTCTGCAAATGTGTGTGTTTTTATAAAATCGTAATTTGTAGGGTCGTTTAACGATGCTTTTAAGTCTTTTTCTTCTGTAGGAGTAAGGACTGGCTGTGATGGGTTAGTGTATAGATTTGATATGTTGTTTTTTAGTCCAAGTAGGTTTTTGCCGTTTGTGTTGTCTGAGTTTAAATATTTTGGGTTTGAAGCAAGGGCAACTTTTTTAGGGTCCGTTATGTTTATGTATACGTTTGACGCATCTATTTTTGTTCCGGATTTTGAAGGGTCTATTGTGAAAAAGTCAGTGTTTGTGCTTCCATCAAGTCCATAACCTTGTTTATGGACTTTATTAAAAACTGTCGTTAAGACTGTAACAAAATCGTTTAATTTATTTAACTGTTCGTTTACTTTATCTATAGTCTTTAAGTTTCCACCGACTTGACCGTTTTGTATCTCTTTTGTAATGTCTGCAACGTTGTTCCATTTAACTACTGCATTTCCGTTTGAATCTGTTTCGAAAGACAGTTGAGTGCTTTCAATTCCAACTACAAGACCGTAACCTTTTGCTGTAAACACGTTTACCGTGTTATCTTCGTTGAAAACCACTTTAGTATCTATAAGGTCGCTTAACTGTTTTATTAGTCTATCTCTTTCGTTTAAGTATTCGTTGTTTACTTCAATATCCAACGTTTTTGTTTTTATACTTTGGTTTAGTTTTGCAAGCTGAGATGTTATCTGGTTTATCTGATTAATCTGGTCCCTAACTTTTAAAACTGTTTGTTGTTTTAAATCTTCTAAAGTTTTATCTGTGTTTCTGATTTTTCCTACCAAAGTTTGAGCGTTTGCTAAAAACTGAGACCTTGCGGCTAAATCATCTGGTTTTATCAACATATCGTTTATTGAGTTAAAAAATGTGTTTAAATCTGAAGAAAATCCAGTTCCAAGTGCATCGTTAAATATGGTTTCTATGTTAGAAAGTCCAGAAGCAAATTCGTTATCGGAGTTTAATTTTTGGTTTAAATCTATGGACCTGCTGAATAATGATTGGTCAAAAACTCTTATAATTTTATTCATAAAGACACCACTTCTTGGTAAATCCTGAAATACTGGTATCTCTCTGTTGTAACCTTCTGTTGAAACGTTTGCTATATTTTTATTTGTAGAGTTTATTCCTCTTTGGAATGTGAGTAAGCTTTGACCTGCGGCTGAAAGAATACCAAACAAGGAAGACATAGTTAAACCTCCGTGTAGTCTTATAATATTATTATCGCATTTTTTTAAAAAACTTTTATCGGAAGGTTTTAAATGAAAAAGTATTTAGGATTAGATGTAGGTGGCACATTCTTGAAAATTGCCTTCAAAGAAAATGAAACTATAAAAACCGATAAGATATCGATAAAGGATTTTATCGAAGATAAAGATAAATTTTTGAATTTTCTAACAGAAATGGTAGATTTTTACAAACCTGATAGGGTAGGTATAGCCGTTGCAGGACTTGTAGATAAAAAATCTGGACTTTTAACAAACTCTCCGAATTTAAGAGCTTTGGAAGGTTTAAACATAAAGGAATACTTAGAAAAAAAACTGAATGTGGAAGTTTTTATAGACAACGATGCTAACGTTGCTGCTTTTGGTGAGTATGTTTACGGAAATGGCAAAGGTAGTAAAGTTTTAGTTTGTTTGACACTTGGGACTGGTTTAGGTGGTGGTCTGGTTTTAGATGGAAAGATTTTTTCTGGCGTCTCTGGAAGTGCTATGGAGATAGGACATATTACTGTTGAAAAAGATGGTTTCCCTTGCCACTGTGGAAGGAAAGGTTGTCTTGAAGCTTACGTTTCTTCTTACGGTCTTGAAAGAATACACTGTATCTTAACGGAAGATAAAAAAACTTCGTTTGAGATAATATCTCTCTTGAGAGAAAATGACAAAAAAGCTTTAGAAAGTTTTGAGATATTTACACACTACCTTTCAATCGGTATTATGAATATAGTTCATATTTTTAATCCAGATAAGGTTTTACTGTCTGGTGGAATAGTGGAAAACTTCCCTGAGACTATAGATTTGGTAAAAAGTAAGATAAATAGTCTCGTGTTTCCTCTTCCTTTGAGAGATTTAAGTATAGATGCAGGAAAACTTGGAAGTTGGAGTGGGGCTTACGGAGCTTTGGCTTTAGCTGAAAGTTACTCTTCGTAGTATTCTGCTCCACCTTCTTCCGTTTCCCATACAACAACCTTTAATAGTGTAGGATATTTTTCTTTAACTTTGTAGTATATATGTCTTGCTACGTTTTCCGCACTTGGAGAAAAGTCGTATATGTCGTTCATACATTTGTAATCTGGTAATATCTCTTTTAAAAACTCTTTTATCTCTATAAAATCGTATCCCATTCCACCGTTATCTAACTTATCGGCTTTTATGAAAAGTTCAACCATCCAAGTGTGACCGTGTAAAGGTTCTGGTTGTCCATGGTAATCTGTTAAAAAATGTGCTGAGTTAAACTTTTGTCTTACTCTTACCACATAAGGCATAATTTTTTACTCCTGAAGTGTTTTTTATGACATTTTACATAAAATAAGTATTGATTAATTTATAACATAGTTATATATTATTTTTCAAGAAGGTCCGCGGGGGTGGTTATCTACCTGAAAAGGTAGATAGCCTGAGAACACACCCTTGGAACCTGATGCAGGTAATCCTGCCGTAGGGAAGCGGGCGTGGAAAAACCTCCAAGCCACCTTCCTTAAAGCAGGTCTAAATACGAAAAACTACTACACTTGGAGGTTTTTATTATGAGGTTCTATGTATCAAAACGTAGAGGTCAACCAAACGTAACTCAGATGCACTACGCTCGTCAAGGTATAATCACAGAAGAGATGGAGTATGTAGCAAAGAGAGAGGACCTTCCCGTAGAGCTTGTTAGAGAAGAGGTAGCAAGGGGAAGGATGGTAATACCTGCAAACATAAACCACGTCAACCTTGAACCTATGGCTATAGGTATAATGGCAAAATGTAAAGTAAACGCAAACATCGGAAACTCTGCAGTCACTTCTGACATTGAGACAGAACTTGAGAAGTTAAGAGTAGCATTGAAGTATGGTGCCGATACTGTTATGGACCTTTCTACTGGTGGTAACCTAAACGAAATCAGAAAAGCTATAATCGAAAACTCACCTGTGCCAGTAGGAACTGTTCCTATATACCAAGCTTTACAGGAAGTAAGAAGTATAGAAAAACTCACAGAACAAGACATTTTAGATATCATAGAGCTTCAAGCTCAACAAGGTGTTGATTATATGACTATCCACGCTGGAATACTTAGAGAGTTTTTACCACTTGTTAACCACAGGCTTATGGGAATAGTTTCAAGAGGTGGTTCTATCATAGCACAATGGATGGTGGTTCACGGTAAACAAAACCCACTTTACACAAACTTTGACAAAATCTGTGAAATATTCAAAAAGTATGATGTAACATTCTCCTTAGGTGATGCATTAAGACCGGGATGTATAAACGATGCATCTGATGAAGCTCAGTTTGCAGAGTTAAAAGTTTTAGGAGAATTAACTAAGAAAGCTTGGGAACACGATGTTCAAGTTATGATAGAAGGTCCTGGACACGTACCTATGGACCAAATAGAGATGAACATCAAGAAACAGATGGAATGGTGTCATGAAGCTCCATTCTACGTATTAGGTCCGTTGGTAACAGATATAGCTCCCGGTTATGACCATATAGCTTCCGCTATAGGTGCTGCTATGGCTGGATGGTATGGAGCTTCTATGTTATGTTACGTTACACCTAAAGAACACCTTGGACTTCCAAACGCAGAAGACGTAAAACAAGGTCTTATAGCTTACAAAATAGCCGCCCACGCTGCTGACCTTGCAAGACACAGAAAAGGAGCTAAAGAATGGGACGATGCTATGGCAAGAGCAAGGTATAACTTCGATTGGGAAAAACAGTTTGAGCTTGCAATAGACCCAGAAACTGCGAGAAAATATCACGACGAGACACTTCCACAGGAAGGTTATAAATCTGCTAAGTTCTGTTCTATGTGTGGACCTTCTTTCTGTGCTTACAGAATATCTCAAAACGTTCAAGATGCAGTTAAAGAAAACGAAATAGAGTTTCTTCCTATCATAAAGTAATCCCACAAGCCTCCCGACAGGGAGGTTTGTCTTAAAAATGTATTTTTTTATAAAACCAAATCTTAACTGTTTCTACAAGCACTATATAACCAACAACTATAGCCAGTATAGCTAAAAACAAAGTGCTATTTAACGGATAAAGTTCCAAGATGGTTCCTAACGGTGTAAATGGAATAGCAAGTCCTGTGAATGCTACGATTAAAACAGTGTAAAGTAAGTATTTATCCGGTTTTGATTTATAAAATCTGAATTTTGTTCTAAGTATAAGTATTACAAAAAGTTGAGTTAGTAAGGCTTCTATAAACCAACCAGACCTAAATTCTTCTGGTGTAACCTTAAAACCGTAGATTAACGTAAGAAAAGTAATAAAGTCAAACACTGAACTTAACAGACCAAATATTACCATAAAATACTTTATAAATCTTAAATCCCACTTTTTAGGTTGTCTTATCCAGTCTTCATCTACCCTATCTTTTGGAATAGATACAACGGCAATATCAGTTAAGAAGTTTTGAAACAGTACCTGCTTGGGAAGTAATGGTAAAAATGGAATTATAAAAGATGCACCAACCATACTGAAAATATTACCAAAGTTTGAGCTTGTCTGCATAAACAGATACTTTAAAGTGTTTATAAAAGCCTTACGACCTTCCAATATACCAGCCAGAATTACTTCTAAGTCGTTTTTTAGTAAAACTATATCTGCCGATTCTTTAGCTATATCTACGGCATTGTCAACAGAGATAGATACATCTGCAACCTTCATAGCAGGAACATCGTTTACTCCATCTCCTATGAAACCTACTACGTTGCCGGCTTTTCTTAGGGCTTGTATTATGTCTTCTTTTTGCGAAGGTGTTAACTCTGCAAATATGTCGTATTTTTCTACAACTTTTACAAGAGCGTCAGGATGAATGTTTTGTAGTTCCTGAGAGGTTAAAACTTTGTTTAATCCAAGTTTTTCTCCTATATGTTTTGCAACAAACCTGTTATCTCCAGTTAGTATAACTATCCTAATTCCTTTCTGGTAAAGCTCTTCTATAACTTTTTCAACGTTTAGTTTCAATGGGTCTTCAAATATTAGAAATCCTATGAAAATCATCTCGCTTTCATCAGAGAAATCTATGGAATTTTTGTCTATAAACTTGTAAGATACACCTATTACTCTGTAGCCGTTTTCTGAGTATCTGTCTAATGTTTCAAAAATCTTACTTTTTATTTCATCAGTTAAAGGAAGTGTATTACCATTTATTTTTAAGTATCTGGATATTTCGATTATGTTTTTTACGGATCCTTTTGATATTAAGATATTTTTATCTTCATGCTTTACTAAAATTGAAAGTCTTTTTCTGTTAAAGTCGTATGGTATTTCATCTAATTTATGGTATTTAGTAGTATCTAAATTTTTAAAGGATAGAATTGCATCGTCTATAGGATTTTTAAAACCTGTCTGGAAAAAGGCGTTTATGTAAGCATAATGAAAGATTTCATCGTTAGTTTTGTCTTCAACGTCCTTAAAACCAACAACCTTCATCACACCTTGGGTTATTGTTCCAGTTTTGTCGGTGCATAGAACGTTCATACTTCCAAAGTTTTGTATAGATACAAGTCTTTTTACTATCACTTGTTTTTCTGCCATTTTTTTAGCGCCAAACGATAAAGTAACTGTAACGATTGCTGGAAGTAGTGTTGGTGTTATACCTATTGATAAAGAAAGAGCAAATAAAAACGATTCTACAACTGGTCTGTGAAAGTAAACATTTACAAAAAATACAAGAATTATCATAATGAAAGCTACCTGCATAAGTAAGTAGCCAAACCTTCTTAAACCTACTTCAAAATCCGTTTCAACTTTTATATCTTTGTATTTTGAGGCTATTTTTCCAAACTCTGTCTCTTTTCCCGTTGCTATACATAAAGCTTTTCCATAACCACTTACTACGTAAGAGCCCATAAACACGTTTTGACCTTTCTCTTTTTCTACAGGGTAAGACTCTCCAGTCAAAACGGACTCATTTACAAACAAATCCTTAGACTCTACTAAAATACAGTCTGCCGGAATAATATCTCCAGCCGTAAGTATTACAACGTCACCTCTTACAACTTCTTCTACCGGTATGTCTTTTTTTTCTCCATCTCTTAAAACTGTGGCTTTGACTTTTACAAGATGTGTAAGGCTTTCTATAGTCTTATGGGCAGACCTTTCCTGAAAAAAATCTACAATTGAGCCTAAAATTACTATAAGCAATATTATGATGGACTCAAACTCATCTCCTAAAAAGAAAGATAAAGTAGCTGCAGCTAACAGAAGTAGAATAAAAGGACTTTTAAACTGACTTAAAAAAAGTTTTATATCAGAGAAACTTCTTTTATCTTCAACTGTATTGTATCCATACAGTTTTAGCCTTTTTTGAGCTTCTTCCTGCGTTAGCCCTTTTTCTAAATCTGTATTTAGCTTTCTTGCAAGTTCTAAAATGTCCATATACTTAAATATAATTAAAACTTTAACCTTTGCCTAATACACTGTTTTTGTACCCGTAGAGAAAGTATAGCAGTATGCCTACTACAGTCCAGACGAAAAACCTTAACCATGTATCTAAAGGAAGACCTGCCATTATGAATAAAAGGAACATTAGATTTAAAGGTAAAAGTAGGTTTGGAGCTGGTAATTTAAATGTAGGATTTATGTTTGGATTGTTTCTTATCGTTATTGCTGCAACTCCTACCATAAAATAAGCAAACAATGTTCCTATATTAACCATCTCAGCCAACACTTTTAAAGGTAGAAAACCTGCTAAAATCGATAAGAATACACCACCTAAAATTGATGCTTTGTAAGGTGTTTTAAACCTTGGGTGAATATCGGCAAAAGTCTTAAAGAAAAGACCATCTCTTGCCAAAGAGTATAAAACTCTTGTAAAGCCAAGACCCATAACTATCATAACGCTTGTTATTGTTATAACTGCACCTACAGATATAAAGTCTGCCACCCATTTTTCGTTAAGTTGATACATAGCGTATGCAAGAGAGTCTGGTTTTCCATCGTAAGAGTAGTAAGGAAGAACTCCTACAAGCACAAAAGACACAGCTATGTATAAAATTGTACTTATTCCGAGAGCTAAAATTAATCCTTTTGGTAGAGTTTTTTGAGGGTCTTTGGTCTCTTCTGCTAAAGTAGCTACGGCATCGAAGCCAAGGTATGCAAACACTATTAAAGATGCAGCAGTCCAAACTCCTTTCCAACCAAAAGGTAAAAAGTTGTTAGTAATGTTTTCAAGTTTTACATACTTTATACCTATAAAAATAAATACAACCAAAACGGTTATTTTTAACAGCACTATAAAAAAGTTTACTCTTGCACTTTCTTTTATTCCAATGGTTAAAAGAGTAAAAACTGCAATCATACCTATAAATGCAAAAAGGTCTATAAATGTTCCCTTTGAAGGGTCAAACGCACCAGTCAAAGCAGTTGGTAAATTAAGTCCAAAGTTCTTCTCTAAAAATGTTCTTAGATATCCAGACCATCCTGTTGAAACGGCAGCAGCTGCCACTCCATACTCAAGTAAAATATTCCAAGCTACAAGCCAAGCTATTATCTCTCCAAGGGTTGCGTAAGTGTAACTGTAAGCACTTCCAGACACAGGAAAAGCAGAACTAAATTCAGCATAAACCAAAGCTGTAATACCTATAGCTACTGCAGACAGTATAAAAGACAACACTATTGCAGGACCGGCGTAGGTTGCCGCAGCCTGACCGGTTATAACGAATATTCCAGCTCCTATAATACCACCAACACCTATAAATACTAAATCCCAAAGTCCAAGACTTCTTTTTAGACCTGTATC
>PNIU01000051.1 GCA_002878035.1 Sulfurihydrogenibium sp. | reverse complement strand
TAAAGATTACGAAAACGAATTTTCAAAACTTGTATACATCAAAACAAACTACAAATCACATAACAAAAAGAAAAAAGAATTAGCTAAGAAATACTACAAAGAAATTTTTGGTTATGAGACTATAGACATAAAAGAAGTAGAAGAAAGATTGAAGAAACTATCAAGACGGATTAAAAATTTCATACAACCAGTAGTAATTAGAAGAAACAGACTTGACCTAAGAAATAATCCAATTTACAGTAAGGAAGTCAAAGACCTGCCAAAAGTAGAAGACCCAATAGAAGTTTTATATGGACTAAATAAAAAGCAGTCAGAATTTTACGACAAAGTCATAACAAAATACTTTGGAGAAAAAGGAGAATTTACAGGAGCTATATATGTGCCTTATAAATACAAAGAAGGTTTTAGAGAACAGGAAGAAGAGAAGGAAGATTTTATAGCAATATCACAGGAAAACCTAAGAAACTTTATGAAAAGACTTTTAGTTAAGAGATTTGAAAGTTCCTTTGGGGCGTTTAAACAAAGTATAGAAAACTTTTTAAAAGTTTACGAAAAAGCAAAAAAATTTATAGAAAGGACAGGATTTTACATCTTAGATAGGAAACTGTTAGACTTAAGCCAAGAAATGAACGATGATGAGTTGTTAGAAGAACTCATAAAAAGACTGGAAAGTCTGGGAAACTTAGAAAATCAATTAAAAGATATATCAAAAGACTTCTACGTATACGATTTGATGGAGTTTGAAGAAAAAGAAAAGTTTTTAAAAGACATAGACAAAGATATAGAACTATTCAAAAAGATACTTCAAGAAATGGAAAAACTAAAACTGTTAGAAGAAGACCCAAAAGCAGAAGCACTCATAAAATACATAGAAGAGACATTAAACAAAAAAGAAAATCCAAAAAGAAAAATAATCATCTTCTCAGAGTATAAAGATACAGTTAAATACCTTAAGGAAAAACTAAAGAAATTCAGAGTTTTAACAGTAGAAGGACATATAAGCCATAACCTTATAAAAACCATCAAGAAGAACTTTGATGCAAGCTTAGATAAAGAAGATTGGGAAGATGATTACGATATACTACTTGCAACTGATAGAATATCGGAAGGATTTAACCTTGCAAGGGCAGGAGTAGTTATAAACTACGACATACCTTGGAACCCAGTTAGAGTTATTCAAAGACTTGGTAGAATAAACAGGATAGGTCAAAAAGTGTTTAACAACCTTTACATAGTAAACTTCTTCCCAACAGAGAAAGGAGAAGAACATACCAGACAAAAAGAAATAGCCCAGAACAAACTACTTTTAATCCATAACAGCATAGGAGAAGACGCAAAGATATTCTCACCAGACGAAGAACCAACTGCCTCAGAGTTATACAGAAGATTAACAACAAACCCAGATGAAATGGAAGAAGAAAGCTTTTTAACAAAAGTAATAAGAGAATTCCAAGAGATAAAAGAAAAAGACCCAGAAGTAATAAAACAGATAGAGAACCTACCTTATAGAGTGAAAGTATCAAAACAAGGAGATAACGATGAACTTATAGTCTTAATCAGAAAGAACCACAACCTTTTTATAGGATACAAAGACTATTCAGAGAACGAGCCTAAAGTAGTAAGCTTTGAAGACATATATGAAAAGATAAAAGCAAACAAAGATGAAAAACCATTAGAAAAGTCTGATAAATTCTGGAGTGCATACCAAGAGATAAAAGATTATGAAACTAAAAAAAACCACAGAAAAGTCAATCAAAAAGACTATGAACGTCAAGCTATAAACACTTTAGAGACTTTAAGAGAAAAAATAACAGACCAAGACTTAATAGAGGTTATAGAAAATCTTAAAAAGGCTATAAGTGATTACGGAATAATACCAACCTACACTTTAAAAGCCATATCAGAGTTAGATACAAACGATATAGAACAGTGTAAA
>PNIU01000047.1 GCA_002878035.1 Sulfurihydrogenibium sp. | reverse complement strand
TAATCTCCGACTATTCTACAACCTGCAGCGTCTTTGTGTCCTCCACCACCAAAACTCTTAGCAATCTCTTGGACGTCTACGTCTCCTTTTCCTCTTAAAGAGACCCTCCAAGTTTTTAAATCTTCTCTCTGTATCATAATAACGGCAACTTTAACACCTTCTATACTTTTTGCAAAGTTTACAAACCCTTCTGTATCCTCTTCGCTTGTGTTTGTTTCTATTAAGAATTCTCTAAAAACTGTTAACACAGCTATTTGGTTGTTGTTGTAAAGTTCTAAAGTAGACAAGGTTTTTTGAAGTAATTTAAGTACATTAACTTTATTTCTTTCAAAAATCATTTTGGATATGTAAGATGGGTCTGCACCTTTTTCTGTTAAAAATTTTGCTATTTCAAAGGTTTTAGATGTTGTGTTATTGTATCTAAAAGAGCCTGTGTCCGTTATAAGACCTGTGTAAAGACATGTGGCTATATCTTTGTCTATCAAGGACTCGTCCCAACTTCTAAGTATCTCTGTAACAACGGCTGTTGTAGAAGGGCTGTAATCGTCCACGTAGTCATAAATACTTTCAAACTCTCCTCCTACGTGGTGGTCTATTCTGATAAGTTCATCTGAGTAGATATCTGTTCCGCATCTTTTTCTATGGGCTGCATCTACCAGTATAGCTACGGAAAATTTATGGTTTATAGGTAATTTTTTTATATCATCTATGTTAGGTAAAAAGTTGTAAACGTAAGGAACGTTATCTTTCATTGCCATCGTAACATTTTTCCCAGCTTTTTTAAGAAATAGGTAAAGGGCTATCATACTACCTATTCCATCACCATCTGGGTTTTCGTGTGTAAATATAAGTATATCTTTTTCTTCTCTTTTTAACCTTTCTACTATAGGAATAAATCTTTCCATTTTTCTCCTCCGACCTTTAGAGATTTTTCTTTTCGTAAGGGCATATATCGGATAAATAACATTGTTTACATTTTGGATTTTTTGCAGTGCAGATGTATCTACCAAATAAAACCAAGGCTTTTGATATGTAAATCCAGTTTTCTTTAGAAAAAAATTTAGCTAAGTCTTTCTCTATTTTTTCTGGTGTTTTTCCGTTTGATATTTTAAGTCTTTGTGTTGCAACTCTCCTAACGTGAGTATCAACCACGATGGCTGGTTTGTTGAATGCATTTACAAGTATCACGCTGGCAGTTTTCCTTCCTATGCCCGGAAGTTTTACAAGTTCTTCCATCGTATCAGGAATATTTCCACCGAAATCTTTAACAACCTTCTGACAACATTCTTTAATAAGTTTTGCCTTTCTTTTGTAGTAGTTTACAGATTTTATAATACTTTCTATCTCTTCTAAGTTAGCATCGGCTACGGATTTAGGGTCTGGGAATTTTTGGAAAAATGTAGGTGTTATCTCGTTGACTTTCTTGTCTGTAGTTTGGGCGGCTAAAATCGTTGCCACTACAAGTTGGTAAGGATTTTCAAACTTTAAATCTATCCAAGGTTCCGGAAAGTGTTTTTTTAACCTCTCTATAATGTCTTTTTCTGTAAAAGTTTTCATCAGAAAAGGCTTTTCTGGGATACCTGCTCCTTTTTTTCTAAAATATTAGGCTTATCTATCTCTTTTATCAATGATTTAAATCCTAATTTTTCAAATGTTTCTTTAAGTTTCATTAAATCTGGCTTTTCTTTTTTCAATGAGTTTATATCTATGTCTACATTTACATCTTCGTGTAGTTTCACCAAAGACTTGGTTAGTTCTAAATCCTCTTTTTTTACACTGCTAAAACTTTCTTTTAATTTTCCTTTAAGGTTATCTACGTTTTTTATTATCTCATCTAAACTACCAAACTGTTGCAGTAAGGTTGAAGCTGTTTTTGGACCTACTCCTTTAACACCGGGAATGTTATCTATACTATCTCCTACCAAAACAAGATAATCTACAAACTGGTTTGGTTTTATACCATACTTTTCTAATACTTTCTGAGTATCGATTATCTCGTCTTTCATTGGATTGTATACTTTGATTTTTTCATCTATAAGTTGGTTCATATCTTTGTCTGGAGTTACTATTACAACTTCGAAACCTTCTTTTTCTGCTTTTTTTGCTAAGGTTGCTATTATATCGTCGGCTTCGTAGCCGGGTAATTCGACGATTTTTATACCAAGCAGTTTTATTATTTCTTTGATTTTAGGAATCTGTGATTGTAAATCGTTTGGTGTCTCTTTTCGTGTAGATTTATACTCTTTGTAAAGTTCGTGTCTAACTGTTTTTTCTGGTCTATCAAACACAACTGCTATGTAAGGTGTGTTAAAAACTGAGATTAGTTTAAGTAACATTCTGACAAATCCGTAAATGGCTCCCGTTGGAGTGCCGTCTGGAGCTGTCAGTGGTGGAAGAGCGTAATAAGCTCTATAAAGGTATGACGAACCATCTACTAAAAGTAATTTTTTATCCATTTTTCAGTATCTTTGCAACTTCTTTTGCAAAGTATGTTATTATTATGTCTGCTCCGGCTCTTTTCATAGATATAAGGGTTTCCATCATTACCTTTTTCTCATCTATCCATCCAAGCTTTCCGGCTGCCTTTATCATAGAGTATTCACCACTTACGTTGTAAGCTGCCAAAGGTATGTTAAAACTGTTTTTTATATCTCTTATTATATCAAGGTAAGCTAAAGCCGGTTTTACCATAACGATATCTGCACCTTCTTCTATATCAAGCTGGACTTCTCTTATAGCTTCAAGTCTGTTGGCAGGGTCCATCTGGTAAGTCCTTCTATCACCAAATGCAGGAGCCGAGTCTGCTGCCTCTCTGAAAGGTCCGTAGTAAGATGATGCATACTTTACAGAGTAAGCCATTATAGGAATATCTTTAAATCCTTCCGAGTCTAAAGCTTCCCTTATAGCTTTTACAACACCGTCCATCATACCGGAAGGAGCTACCATATCAACACCGGCTTTTGCATGAGAAACTACTTGCTTTTTAGTGTTTTCTAAGGTTAGGTCGTTGTCTACATCGTGATTACAAAGCACACCACAGTGTCCGTGGGTAGTATACTCACAAAAACAGACGTCAGTAATCACGTAAAGGTTTGGGTAGTTCTTTTTTATGTGTCTGATAGCTTTTTGAATAACTCCTTCATCGCTCCAAGTGTCGGAACCAACTTCGTCTTTGTGTGATGGTATACCAAACAAAAGTATGGCAGGTATATTGAGAGATACAACTTCTTCAAGCTCTTGGTCTACAGTATCTAAAGACCATCTGTATATTCCGGGCATAGAAGGTATTTCTTTCTTTATATTCTTTCCATCTTCTATGAATATAGGATAAACAAGGTCGTCGACCGTAAGGGTTGTTTCCCTTACAAGCCGACGAATATTTTCGTTTTTTCTTAGTCTTCTTGGTCTATGGATTGGAAAACCCATGAAAAACTCCTTAGTATTTCTGTTCTACCTTTTCACCTTCACATACTTCCTTTATCTGGTCTTTTACTAACTTCCCGTTTTCATAAATCTTTTCATGAACTTTGTGGCATCTGGTTTTTGCATCGTAACCAAGAGGTCTTGCTTCGTAAACTCCCGTTCCATCTTCAGTTTGATACCTTACAGGTTGACCTGTTTGAACTGCCTCAACTGCTCCTCTTTTTGCTATTTCTGCAATAGTTGCTCCCGCTATAGCACCTATTACACCACCGATTACGCCACCTTTCCACTTGTTTCCACTTGTTAAAATAGCACCAGCTGCAGCACCTGTTGCAGCACCTACGGCAGCACCTTCGTAAGTAGTCTGAGAAGGTCTGTAAGCGTAAGGCTCAGCACAGCTTGCTACCAAAAACGCCATAACAACACTACCAGCTATAAGCTTTTTCATCTTCATACTCCTTTATTCTAAAATAAATTTAGTCTGACATACTCCTACTATTATAGCAGTTTCCATTTTCAAAATGTAATCTCCAAGAGATACTGTAACAAAGCCTTTACTTTTTAGGCTTTCTATCTCTTCTTCCGTAAAACCACCTTCGTTTCCAATCACTAAACTACAAGAAGAATACCTGCTGTTTATAAAATCTTTTAGCTTATTCACTTTTTCTCTCTCGTAAAAAACAACCTTTAAATCGTCATCATTACTAATATTACTCAACTTTATCGGTTTGTCAATTACCAGCGGGAACAGTCTTCTACACTGTTTTATAGAGTTTAAAGCTATTTTTTCCCATTTTGGTATTTTTTTCTCAACTTCTTGAAAACCAACTGCAGAGTTTTTACAGATAACTGGGACTAATCTATCTACTCCAAGCTGGGATATAGGTTCTATAATATCATCTACTTTTGAAAGTTGATTAGGCATACATTGGTAAAGTGTTATTCTGTAGTTTGGTTGCTTTACTTCTACCTTTTCTAAAGGTTTTATCAAAACTTTTTTCTTTTCTATTTTTAATACTTCTCCCAAGAAAAGGTTTCCCTTTAAGTCGTTTACCTCTACAAGATTACCTTCCTTTATTCTTCTTACTTTTACGGCGTGATGGAACTCTTCATCTGTTAAAACTAAAAAATCTCCTTCAAAATTACCTATAAAAGTTGGATAACTCATCTTATAAAAAGCCTTTTAACCAAGATTACTATGAAAAATATTAGTGAGTAAATTATAACAATCGTTGAACCAGAAGGAAGGTTATACTGGAAAGAAACCACAATACCAGTAAAAACTACTACAACGCTTATAAATATAGAAGCTAAGATTATGCTTTTATACTTCCAAAAAAGTTGAGAAGATACTGCAGCCGGCAAAATTATCATTGCAGAAGATAGGACAGAACCAACGAGTTTTATAGAAAGGACCGTAGCTATGGCTATTAAAGTGATTAAGCTGTAGTAAAAAAATTTAGTGTTTACCTTGCTTATGTAGGCAAGCTCTTCATCAAAACAGCAATACATAATCCTTTCAAGATTGTATAACAAAAAACCTAACGAAATAACTGAAAATACTAAAATCATTATTATATCCTGCTGGGTAATCGTAAGTATGTTGCCAAACAGAAATGCGAACAGGTCGGAGTTATAGTTGTTAGAGAAAGACATTACTACAACACCAAGAGCCATAGAAAAAGAAAGTAGTATACCTATCGATATATCCTCGTGAACTTGTCCTTTTTTACTTATATAACCAATCAAAACACCAACAAGTATTGCAAACAAACTTCCAGTTATCGTAGGGTTTACACCCAAGAAAAAACCGATAGCTAAACCACCAAAAGCGGCATGAGATATACCTATGTTTATAAAAGACCATTTTTTAACAAAAACAAACAAAGACAAAACTGACAGTAAGATTGCAATAAGAACACCACCAACAAGAGCGTTTACTAAAAAAGGAATCGTAAAAAAATCAGACAAACTCAATGCCTCTTAACCTCTACGTTAAAATACTGGCAGGTAAAACACTCTGGAGAGTGTATAAGAAGTTTAACTTCCGAACCGTAAAGTTTATCAACGTTGCTTTTTTGCAGAAAATCTTTAAAATCTCCAAAGTAATGAAGTTTTTTATTTAGTCCAACAACTTTATGGACAAAAGACCCTACAGCACCGATATCGTGAGTTATCATCAAAACTGTGATACCCTTCTCTTGGTTTAATTTTTTTATAAACTCATAAAAGCTTTCCTGAGCTACAACATCAACACCTGTTGAAGGTTCATCAAGTATTAAAAGTTCTGGTTCGGATATTATAGCTCTTGCTATCATAACCCTCTGTTGCTGTCCACCTGAAAGTTTTCCAAAAGGTTTATCTTTAAAACTTTCCATTCCTACATACCTTAAAACTTCCAAAGCTTTTTTTTCTTTCTCTTTTTTAGAAATCTTTACTTCAACCAGTCCAAACATAACTACGTCCAGAGCTGATACCGGAAAATCTCTTTCATAACTTGACTTTTGGGGAAGGTATCCTACTTTACCAGATTTTATGTAATCCTTTGGCTCTTTTCCATCTATAAGCACTCTTCCTTTAGTAGGCTTTATAAAACCAAGGATTGTTCTTATAAGAGTTGTTTTTCCACCACCGTTAGGTCCTACAATAGCTACAATTTCACCTTTTTTTATTTCAAGGGATATGTCTTCAAGAATTAGATTACCGTTTAACTCAACCCACAAATTTTCTACTTTTATCATACTTTAACCACAATTTTACCAAAAAACTGTCTACTTAAGAGTTTTTCGTAAGCTTTCTGAACGTCGTTTAAATCAAAAACTGAATCTATAACTGGTTTTAGTTTATCTGGAAAAAGTTTTAGTATTTTTGCAAACTCTCCTTTTGTTCCCATATAAACACCGTGTATCGTTAGGTTTTTTCCAAAGATATACCTAAGGTTTACCTGTGTGTCAGCTCCCGTCGTAGAGCCAAAAGTGATAACTTTCCCCCCTCTCTTGGCACATGAAAGAGATTTTGAAAATGTTTCAGCACCAATATGGTCAACTACTATATCACACAGCTGACCATCTGTATAATCTTTAACCTTCTCTACAAAATCCTCTTTTTTGTAGTTTATTACAAAATCGGCTCCTAACTGTTTACATCTGTCTACTTTCCAATCGTCACCAACTGTTGTTATAACTGTTGCGTTGTAAAGTTTAGCAATTTGAATAAGAGCCGTTCCTACACCACTTCCTCCACCGTGAATAAAGACTGTGTCTCCTTGATTTATACCTGCTCTTGTAACGAGAGAATGCCAAGATGTAATATAAGTAATAGGAATACAAGCAGCCTCTTCAAAAGAAAGATTTTCTGGAATTTTGAATACATTTACGGCAGGAACTTTTACAAACTCTGCAGAAACTCCGTTTTCCAACACACCTAAAGGTCTAAAACTGTTACATTCGTTATCTTTACCAGATAAACATTTTTCACAAACACCACAGGAAAGACCGGAAAATATAACAACTCTATCACCTTCTTTAACGTTTTTTACATTCTTACCAACCTTGGCAACAATACCAGCACCATCGGAAGCAAATATATGGGGAAGTGGTATTTCCATAGGATACTTTCCTTCCATAACCCAAACATCAAGATGGTTTAAAGAAAAGGCTTTAACATTTACTAAAACCTCTTCTTCGTTTATCTCAGGTATCGGAAAATCTCCCAGTCTTATGGCTTTGTAACCTTCTAACTTATCGTAGTAAGCTGCTCTCATCTTTCACCTCTAAGCTTTTTTGTTTATTATACCCGAAGACTTATTTTTAACTTGACCATCGGATAGATAAGTCGATGTTTGTTCAAAGATACTTTCAAAAACAGACTCGATAAACTTCAAGTTAGATTCAGCTAAAATCATATTTGTTCTGGAAAGTTGCTGTATATCATAAACTAAATCCTCGTAGCCTTTAAAATCTTCTACTTCAAACTGAGCTAACTGCATTAGAATGTTATGCTTTTCTTCTACTATCCTGTTTAGTTCTTCGGTAGATTTTGTATCGTTTATAGCTTTGATAATACACTCTTTTTCTTTAAGCAAAAGATTCTTCAAGTTTTGTAGTAATGTCTCTACTTTATCTGAACCCATTTTTTATCTCCTTTTATGTTATTTAACTATTCTACCAAAAAAGCTACTATGATAAAATTAATACTAAAGTTAACAGAGAGGAAAATTTTTTAGATGCAACAAAAAGGAGCAAAAAAATCAATAGAAAAAGCTTTAGATTTACTGGAAGCTTTAAAAGAGAGAGGGACATTAGGCGTAACTGAGCTTAGCAACATTCTTGGTTTAAACAAAAACAACGTTTTTAGAATACTTGCCACCCTTCAGCTAAAAGGGTTGATAGAGCAGGACGAAGATACAGGTCATTACAGACTCGGTGTAAAAACTCTACATTTAGAGTACGCTTTCATAAAAAACTTAACAATACTTAACCACGCAAAACAGTTTATAAAAAACCTACGTAATCAAACAAACGAAACCGTTTATCTCTCCATGTTGCACCAAGACGATATAATTTACTTTTACAGTAAGGAAAGTAGAGCGTCAGTTTTAGCAAAATCAAGACTTGGTAAGAGATATCCAGCAGTTAAAACTGCAGCAGGAAGAGCAATACTAAAAGCTACAAAAGATTTGGGAGAGATTTTTGAGTTTGACTTTGAAGAGTTGGAGAAAGAGGTAGCAGAGATAGCCACGGTTATCAGAGATGAGTCAGACCATCCCGTTGCAGGTCTTTCAATCGTAGCCCCAATATCAAGACTAAATAAAAATAATTACGAAGAACATTTTAAGCAGTATCTTCTTCAAACGGCAAAAGAGATAACTAACATAAACAAAATAGTTTTACCATAAAGCTATGAAACCAAACTTAAAATATTTGTTTTTTTCTGTTTTAACTGGGACCTTTCTATCTCTTTCACTGCCAAACTTTTTTATACCTTTTGCTTTTTTAGTAGGATTTTCTTTATGGTTTTATTTGATGGAAAAATTAGACATAAAAAGAGTCTTACTTTATTCTTTTTTGGCTGGTTTTGTTTTTTCTTTGTTATCTTTTTACTGGATTGTTTTTGCCCTTAGTTACTACGGAGGCTTAAGCATATCTGTATCTTCTGTACTGTTTTTGATTTTTGCTACTGCTTTTTCTCTTTATACGTTCGTTTTATTCACTTTTATAGCTAAAAAATTTATAGATAGATTCTCGACCTTTGGCTTTTTCTTACTTCCATTTTTATGGGTTTTTTTAGAGTTTTTGAGAGAATTTTTCCCGTTCAATGGCTTTAGTTGGAACCTGTTTGGTTATATGTTATCTTACATAAACCAGATAGCCCAGATAACTTACTTTACAAGTATTTACGGTCTTTCGTTTTTAGTGGTTTTCTTTTCAGTATCATTTTACCTTATGTTTTCTCGAAGAGATTACAGGTTTGTAGCTTTAAACATTTTTAACATAGTTCTTTTCACAGTTCTGTTTATCTGGGGTAATAGCAGAATAAACAGCTACTCAGATAAGGGAGAATACTACAAAGTAGCAGTATTACAGGGGAACGTTGATGAATCTATGAAGTTAAAACCTACAAAAGAAATAAACAAAAAAATTATAGATAAATACTTAAACCTTTTGAAGCAGGCTAAGGAAAAAGGAGCAGATGTGGCAGTTTTACCTGAATCAGCTTTACCTTTCTTCCCATATGTAGACTCTTCTCTCAAATACTATTTTTTCGATAATTTTTACAAGATAGGAATACCTTTTTTCTCTGGTTTTGACAATGTTTTACTAAAGGAAGACTCGGAGATAGACAAAGTTTATAACTCACTATTTTTGGTAGATGAGTATGGACTTTATGTAGATTACTACTCAAAGATAAAACTTGTTCCTTTTGGTGAATACACACCTTTTAAAAATAAGTTTTTGGAAAACATATTTGAGTATTTGCAAGGAATAGACTTTACAAAAGGTCCGGGTCAAAAACTTCTTATATTTGAAAAAGATAACAGAAAAGAGATGAAAGTGGCATCACTGATATGCTTTGAATCAATATTTCCAGATTTTGTTGCCAATTTTGTTAAGAAAGGAGCTAACGTTATAATAAACGTTACAAATGACGGATGGTTTGGTAAAACGTCTGCACCTTACCAGCACTTTGAAATGGCAAGAGTCAGAGCCATAGAAAACAACGTTTATCTAATAAGAGCGGCAAACACTGGAATATCTGCCATTGTAAATCCAGTTGGTAGTATAAAAGCTTACATACCACTTTACAAAGAAGGTATCATTATAGAAAACGTTTATCTAACGGAAGGAAAAAGCTTTTTTAACCAACATAAAACTTTTCTATACACTGCTTTTGTGCTTCTTTTTGTGTTATTGGTCAGCTTTGGAATGTTTAATAGAAAACAGAGTAATATAATATAATTTAAGAGAAAAACAGCTAAGGCATCTGGAGGAATAATATGGTATCTCAGGATAAGGTAACGGTAGCAAATGTTATAAGAGCTATAGGAAGCGTTTTTGGAGACATAGGAACAAGCCCCCTTTACACTTTTGCAGTTATCATCTTAATTACAAAGCCAAAAATAGATGAAATCGTAGGAATAGCATCTTTGATAATCTGGACATTAATCTTGATACCAACTGTTCAGTATGCTTGGTTTGCTATGAACTTAAGCTTAAGAGGTGAGGGAAGTATCTTAGTTCTCGGAGAGATAGCATCTTCTCTTACAAACTCTAAAAAGGCAAGACTTATACACAGAGCATTTATGATTCTTGGAATAGGTTTTTTACTGGGAGACGGTATAATAACTCCGGCAATCACAATTCTAAGCTCCGTTGAAGGTTTAAGATTAATTAACGGTTTAGAAAACCTACAGCAAGAAACAATCTTAGCTATAGCCATCATTATAACTTTAGTGCTTTTTTCAGTTCAAAAGTTTGGCACTGGTAAAATAGGTATAGCTTTTGGTCCCATAATGTCAATTTACTTTTTAAGTATTTTCCTTATGGGACTTTACTATATACTTCAAAATCCTACGGTTTTAAAAGCTTTTAGTCCGTTAGAAGCCATAAGCTTTATACAAAACCATCCGATTATAGCATTTTTAGCTTTATCGGAAGTAATTTTGGCTGCAACTGGTGGTGAGGCTATGTATGCAGATATGGGTCATATAGGTAAAAACGCTATAAGGGTTGCGTGGATTTTTGTATTTACAGCTGTCAGTATGAGTTATTTGGGTCAAGCTGCTTTTCTAATAAACAACAATCTAAAAGTAGAAAATCCTTTCTTCTTTGGTGCAAACCTACTTTTAGGAAACAATCTTTACATAGGTTTTCTTATTTTGGTGACTATGGTAGGTATCATAGCCTCTCAAGCTCTGATAAGCGGAGTTTTCTCTCTCATATTCCAAGCTATAAACGCAAGGTTAGTTCCTCTCTTAAAAGTAAATCACACATCTACAGAAATAAGCACTCAGATATATATTCCAGTTGTTAACTTCTTCTTACTTTTAGGTGTATTGATTATGTTCTTTGTGTTTAGAGAATCTGAAAAAATGGCTTCAGCTTACGGTTTTGCCGTTAACGTAGATATGGTTATAACAAGTATATTATTAGCTTACATATACTTTAAACTTAGAAAGTATCCGTTTTTTGTTGGTAGTATTTTCTTGTTCTTAATAGACCTTACTTTCTTGATGTCCAACACTATAAAGATTCCTCACGGTGCTTTTTGGCCTATCCTATTTGCTATGCCTCCTATATTTATAATATCCCTTTACGTAATCGGTCAATACAGAATATCTCAAAAAGGTAGATTTATGGAAGTGGAAAAGTTTATTGAAAACTTCAACAAAGTTTATCCAAACAAATGTCACATAAAAGGTACAGCAGTATTTCTGTTAAGAGATATAAAAAGAATACCACCTTATATAGTTGAAACTGTATTTAACCATGGGATAGTTTACGAAACCAACATTTTCCTGTCTATGGTTAAGAAAGATTCTCCTTTTGGTATCAAAAGCTACTTTAAGGAAGATTTAACACAAGGTATTAAATACGCAGTTATAGAGTATGGATACCAAGAGATTGTAAACGTAGAACGAGAGCTTAGAAATCTCGATATAAACGAAAGGGTAGTTTTCTACGGTGTAGATAACGTTTACTCAGAAAAACTTATATGGAAACTTTTTGGATTGATAAAGAGAATATTTGCAAACTTTGCAGAGTTTTACCAGCTTCCACCTATGAAGGTTCACGGTGTTGTTGTTAGGATAGAGCTTTAGATTTTTTTAGGTTTTTTGTTGGTAGAGTAGTAGTTTTTGCCGTGGAAAAGTAGGTATTTTACTTTTCCCGGTTTTAATTTACCCTTTATGTAATGTTTCATAACTACCTTTCCAAAAAATAAGCAGTGGTCTTCAAACTCTATATGGTTTAGTTTTACACACTCGTATATAATCAGGGAGTTTGGAATGAGAACGGAGCTTACAGTCTGACTTTTATGGTAGCTTAATCCTGTAAGTTGCCATTTGTTTACTTCGTTTCCGTGGGTTTTCCCGATTGTATCTACTTCCTTTAAAAAATCAAAAGGTAAAAAGTTTATAGTGAAATCTTCACTTTCTAACATAAGTTTATAACTGTAATTATTTTTGTCTACTGAGATAGCATAGATAAATGGGTCTTTGTTTACAGGTGTATGGTGTGCCACAGTAAAAGGGTTTTCTTTAACACACACTACAGCTACAGGCCTTGGTATGTAGCCATGTGTATAACCTCCTTCTGGAAGGCTTTTGTAAAGATTTTTAAAATCCATCACTTAACGAACCTTCTTAAGTAATTTTTAACATCAAACTTTTTTGCCAGCGATTTATCACTCATATACCTAACTTTTCCAAAGATTTTCCTTTCCTGCCAAGGTCTATCGAAACTACCAAAGCACCAAGAAATTCCACCGTAGCCGTTAGGGTCCCTTCCATCTAAAGCATACTTATCATTTAGATAACAAGCTATATCAAAAGCTTTCTTAGGATGTTCTGTCCATTCTATCAACTTTTTAGCCCAATACATTCTCATGTAGTTGTGTATTTTACCTGTGATTATTAACTCTTTCTGTGCAGCGTTCCAATACTCATCGTGAGTTTTTGCATCTTCAAGTTCTTGTAAAGAATAGATATACTCTCTTTTATCCGATACATGATTTTCTAAGGTCTCCTTAGCCCAAGTTGGTATTCCTTCATACTGATTATAGTAAGGATTGTACCAGCAAAAATTCCTTGAAAGTTCTCGCCAAACCACAAGCTCGTTTATAAAAGATTTTACATTTTCATCTTCTCTGTCATAACTTTTAAAAACTTCCAGCACTACTTTTAGAGGTGAAATCTGCCCAAAGTGAAGGTATGGACTTAGATTTGACGTGTAATCCGTTGTAGGGTCGTTTCTCTTTTCCTTGTAAAAGGGTAATTTTCTCTCTATAAAATCTTTAAGTAGTCTGTATGCTTCGTCACTACCGCCTTTATAGAAGTTTTCAACCGATTTAACGGATTTGTCTATGTTTAAACTGTTAATAAAATCTTCAACGTTATCAAAGTTTAACTGATTTTCAAAGTTAAAATCCAAATCGTTAGACTTAATTTCTGGTTGCAAAGTGTCAACTTCCACTAAAAACCTGTCTAAAACCTTTTCTAAAGCATTTCTGTAAAGGTATGCGTAAGGAACGCTTTTTTGATAAAGATATTCTACAGGCACAAGGACATCACTTTCTACTTCGTAAGTTGCTACATCGCAAAGGTCTGAGACTTTTCTTCTCCAAGCTCTTTGTGTTTTAAGATAGTTTCTATCAAACACTACCAAACAAGCATTTTTAGAAAGCTTTAGACTGCCATTTACAAAATCATCTTTTAAGATTAAAAATTTTATACCTCTACTTTCTATCCTTTCTTTGGTCTTTAGTATACCTTCTATCATAAACCTGTAGTATCTTTGGTTTGAAAACTTGTATTTATCAGTAATAAAAAATGCAACTAAAACTGGTTTTTTCAAAGAGTTAGCCTTGTATATACTAAACTCTAAAGCATGGTTAAAATCTTCTCTTTGTGATGCCTCCATACAGTAAAGAACGTAGCTACCTTCTATATCTTCAGGCTTATGATTTAACCTTATAACTCTTTCTTCAAACATTTTTTCTAACATAGCTATAAAAGATATCATAAAGAATTAACATTTTAAACACTACAAATAACGGCTAAGATACAATCTATTACCAGTTGAAAAAAGCAAAACTAAGACATAAATTCATTTGTAAGATGATAAAAGTTGCATTTTTTTTATTAATCACACTGATAGGGTTATCTTCTTGTAGTCAAAAGCCACAGTATGTTTTTATACCTTCTTACAATGTTAAAGTAGATAAACATACAGCCTACTATCAAGATGAAAATATAAAACTTACTGTTAACAGCAAAAAATGGTCATACTCACCTTCAGATTTAGAGTATTATTACACACCTATACACTTAGAAGTAGAAAACTTAAGTGATAACACTCTAATCATAGATAAAGACTCAGTAAACTTAATTTCTCCACAAGGCTTTTTACTAAAGCCTATTGCACCGTCAGAAGTAGTAAGTTCTTTTAGTTGGTCTTATCCAAGGTTTAGATTTTCAATAAGTTTTGGCTATTTTACAGACCCGTTCTGGTTTGGCTCAAGATGGTTTCCTTACGAACCTTATTACGAGAGAGTTTATTCTGATGTAGTAAATTATGCCTTTCCTTTTGGTAGAGTAGAACCAAAAACAAAGGTTAAAGGCTTTGTTTACTTTCCAGAGTTAAAAGAAAAAGGATTATACGAAATTGTCTTAAGGTATCAAATATCGAACAATCAAAAAGAAATCCGTATATCCTTTCAATTAAAGTAAAACATCTGGATTTTCCTTTATCTTACAAAAAAACGCTATGAACGGTAATAAAGTTAGTAGTTTTATTTTTTTCTAAAGCGTAAATTCTTATCATAATCTTTTTTAGGAGGTAAAAAAAGATGCAATTACCAGAGGCTTTCAGGTTTATGAGGATAGGCTGGTGGATAGTCCACATCATAGGAATAGGAGTAGTGTTCTACTTAGGGACACTCTTTGGAAAGTAGTTATTTACTTCTAAAGTATCTACACATTTTAGCCGTTTTAGGCTGGATATCTTCAACTTCCAGCCTTGGGCTTTTTCTTTTATACAAAACTTTTATAGTTAAAGATTTAAACCAATATTTAGAAAGAAAATTTTACAGATTTTTAACTATTTTTGAACTTCTGTTTTTTGCATTAGTTTTGTTGCTGGGTTTGACATTGGCAACAAATTATAATATGTTAGATTTAAAATGGGTAAGGTATAAAATTATGATAGCTTTTGGATTCTTCTTACCTTTAGAAATCTTAAACGGTATACTTATTTTTAAATTTGTAAAAAATGAAAGATGGTTTAAAATTTACGATAAATTTATACTTCTAATATCGATACCTTTAATTATTTTTGGGCTTATAGTTATTTATTTAGCAGTTTTCAAAATTAATTAAAATAAGGAGTGTAGCATGATAAGGGTCTTTGTTGTAGAAGATGAGTACATATCAAGAGAAAGGATAAAAAGATTTTTACAAAGTATTCCAGATATAGAGATTGTGGGAGAGGCTGAAAGTAAGTCAGACGCCATAAAAAAGATAAAAGAACTTGAACCAGATGTATTAATACTTGATATAAAACTTCCAGATGGCACAGGAATAGAACTTGCAAAAGAGGTGCTGGAAAGTGGTTTGGAACCTTATATAATCTTTGCAACGGCTTACGGAGATTACGCAGTAGAAGCTTTTAAAGTCAACGCTATAGATTACATATTAAAGCCTTACGAACTTTCAGACGTTGAAAATGCTATAAGTAAAGTCAAATCTGCCGAAAGTAAAAAAAACAACATTTTGAACATATCTAAATTAATCCATAATGAAAACGAGTTTTTAATACCTGTAAAACATCTAAATAAAATTATACTTTTGAAACCTGAAGACATTTATTACATAAAAGCCGAACTTTCTGAAACTATCATTAGAACTGCAGACAATGAATACTTCTCTAACAAGAAACTATACGAGTTTGAAAACTTACTGAAACCAAAAGGATTTTTTAAGATACACAAAAGCTACATAGTAAACTTAGCAAAAATAAAAGAGATGAAACTTGCAGAACAATCAAAGTTTGTTATATACTTTAATGGTATATCTGATACATTAAAAACAAGTAGAGATGGAGCAAAAGCTTTAAGGGAGTACCTTGGACTGTAAACCAAAGGTTGTTTTAAGCAGATGTATAAACAAAGAGCCAGTTAGATACAACGGAGGCATAGTTACAGATAAGTTCGCAGAGCAACTTGAAAACTACGTTGAATACATAACAGTCTGTCCAGAAGTAGATGTAGGAATGCCAGTTCCAAGGCCTACAATCCTCCTTGCTAAAATAAACGACTCCATAAAAGTTATAGAGCCAAATACAAAAACAGACTATACCGAAAAGCTTGAAGATTTTTCTAAAAACTTTCTAAATCAACTACAAGAAGTAGATGGATTTTTTCTTAAAGCAAAGTCTCCCAGCTGTGGTGTAATGGATGCAAAACTTTACAAAGATGATTTAAAACACTCCATAGGTAAGACTGATGGGATTTTTGCAAGTTATGCTAAAAAATACTTTCCCCATTTACCTGTAGAAGATGAAGGAAGGTTAAACGATTACTGGATAAGAAGAGACTTTTTGACGAAAATATTTGCTTACGCAGACTTTAGATGTTTAAAAAACAGTGCTAAATCAATCAAAGACCTTATCAAGTTCCATCAACGCTACAAATACCTTTATATGCTATACTCTCCAAAAAATCTAAAAACTATGGGAAACCTTATAGCTAACTGGGATAAAATTGGTTTTGAAGACACTGTAAAAAAATACGAAGAACTATTTAAAGATACTTTTTCCAAACATCAAACGATAAATAGACATATAAACGTTCTACAGCAC
>PNIU01000005.1 GCA_002878035.1 Sulfurihydrogenibium sp. | reverse complement strand
ACCTTCACCTTTAGAAGAAGAATACAAAGCTCTAAAAAAAGAGACTAAAGTTTCAAAAAAGGAAAGTTAGAAAACCCCACTAAACTCGGCTTCTTATCTCTTTTCATTTGTGATAAACTTTTAATTGTTTGAAACTTATCGAAAAGTTTATATATTTCTATATTCTATAGGAGTTACAAAATGAATACTTTACAAGAAAACAAACTTATAAACGACTTAATAGAAAAGATAGACTACATAGAAGATAAAAATGATATATTCAAAGCCATAGACTTTGTTATAGAAAAGCACAAAAACCAATTTCGTAAATCTGGCGAACCTTACTACATCCACCCTATAGAAGTTGCAAAAATTCTTGCAGACCTAAAAATGGATAAAGCTTCCATCATAGCAGGTTTACTTCACGACATAGTAGAAGACACAGACACAACCTTACAAGATATAGAAGAACTTTTTGGTAAAAAAGTAGCTCAGTTAGTTGATGGAGTAACAAAAATAAACAAGTATCAGTTTGATAACATAGAAAGTGCCAAGATAGAAAACTTTAGAAAATTTATCGTAAGCAGTGTAAACGATATAAGAGTAATCGTCATAAAACTTGCCGACAGACTTCATAACTTAAGAACATTAAACTTTTTAAGAGAAGAAAAACAAAAAGCCATAGCCAAAGAATCCTTAGAAATATACTCTCCTTTAGCAGGAAGACTTGGACTTTGGAACATAAAAAGAGAGATAGACGACTTATCCTTTATGTATCTGTATCCAGAAGAGTATAAAAAAGTAGTGTCCTACTTTGCAATATCCAAAGAAGCAACAGAAAAATATCTAAAAGAAAAAGTCATTCCCCAAATACAAGAACTTTTAGACCAGCATAACATAAAAGCTCAAATCCACTACAGGGCAAAACATCTTTACAGTATCTACGAAAAAACAATAAGAAAAAATCTAAAACTAAACGACATATACGATATATTTGGAGTTAGATTAATAGTAGACAGTGTAAAAGATTGCTACGTTGCCTTAGGACTTATTCACTCTAAATGGACTCCTGTTCCCGGAAAATTCAAAGATTATATTTCCCTTCCAAAATCAAACTTTTATCAAGCACTTCACACAACAGTTGTAGGTCCTGAAGGTAAATTTGTAGAAATACAGATAAAAACCCATGAAATGCATAAAATAGCCGAAGAAGGTATAGCAGCCCATTGGATTTACAAAGGCTCTAAAGGTTTAACAGAAAAAGATTTAGAGTCTTTTAATTGGTTAAAAAACATACTTGAAGCTCTCAAAAGCTCCGAAGACCCAGAAGTTTTACAAGATATAAGTAAAGACTTAACAAGGGAAGAGATATACGTATTTACTCCAAAAGGAGACCTAATAAAACTTCCAGTAGGTTCTACAATCGTAGATTTTGCCTATGCTATCCATACACAGATAGGACATAAAGCCGTAGGTGGAAAAGTAAACGGCAAGTTTGTTCCTTTAGATACAAGACTAAAAAATGGAGATATAGTAGAAGTAATCACAAGAGAAGGAAGAAAACCATCAAGAGATTGGCTAAAATTTGTAGTTACTTCAAAAGCAAAAACAAACATAAAACAGTACCTTTCAAAAATTCAAAGAGAAAACTCCATAAAATTTGGAGAAAAACTTTTAGACAAACTACTAAAAAAATTAAACCAGAAAGTAAGCACCCTTACAGAAGAAGATAAAAACAAAATAATTAGTAGATTTAACTATAAAACCTTCGAAGATTTACTTATAGCCATAGCAGACGGAAAACTTTCACCTTTAAAAGTTATAAACGTTTTAAAACCAGAAGAAAATATAGAAAAATCAGAAGATAAATCTACAGTAAGTGATAATTCCACAAAAGACCTATACATAGAAATAGATAACATAAACAATGTTATGAGTTTTCTGGCAAAATGTTGCAACCCTATTCCGGGAGACGATGTAATTGGCGTAGTAACTAAAGGAAAAGGAATAGCAGTTCATAACAAATCCTGTAAAAATGTAAAACAGATAATAGAAAACCAACCAGAAAGAATAATAAACATAAAGTGGAAAAACAATTTAGACAAATACATAGCAAGAATAAAAGTCTTAACGGAAGACAAACCCGGAGTTCTTGCCAGTATATCAAACACTATAGCATCTGAAAACTCAAACATAAAATCGGTAAAAGTAGAAAATCTAAAAGGAGATAAAGCATTAATAAACTTCTCTTTAGAGATAAAGGATAAAAACCACTTAGATAGGATTCTAAACTCTATAAGAAGTTTTAACTTTGTTATAGATGCAAAAAGAGTTTAAAGATATTAAAAAAGCCCCCATAAAGGGGGCTTTGTTTTATGTTAAGCTACTTCTACTTTTCTTGGCGGTGGTGGTAAGAAAGACTCTAATCCTTGAGATTTAGCCCACTCAGCAGCCAGTTCGTAAGCTGCTCTTGCAGTGTTTAAGTTTTTCTCTATAAGCTCTAATTTCTTTTTAAACTTTCTTTCAAGAGCAGAGTCCAAAGATGCAGTACCACCAGAAGCTACGAACTTTTTAAGGAACCTTGCTTTAATTCCTTCTTCGATAGCCTCAAGACCTACACAACCTATACAACCAAATAAAGCACCTACCATAGCCATATTAGTAGCTAACTCTGTTCCAGCATGCTCTATAGCAAATTTAGTTGCAGGGAAAGTGTAAATTCTAACATTTAGAGATTCCAAGAATTTTTTATCAGTATCAGATAAAAGGTCTTCTTCTGAATTTATTATAATTAAACCGTTAGCTTTTATACCAGAATAGAAAGGCATCGTGTAAGACTTACCCATTGTAATAACGTGGTGGTGGAAAACCATTATTACGTCTGGGTATACAACTTCTCCTCTGTCGAAAATAGGCTCTATACCGATTCTTGCATAACTTTCAGCAGGAGCCATTCTTTTCTCTGCACCAAAGAAAGGGTTAGATACAGCATAGTATCCTTCGTAGTCTGCAGCCGTTGCTATTATATGAGCAGCCGTAACTGCACCTTGACCACCTAACCCCGGCATTCTAATGTTTACTCTTTTCCTTTTCATAGTAAACCCTCCGCTTTAACTCTATCAATTACTTCTTGAGCTTCTGGAGTTATATATTCAAAGAACTCAAATCTTTCTTTATCTCTTGCTCTCATCTCTTCTAATCCTTGGTCAGAGTTAAGACCTATCTCAAGGATACAAGGAGTATAGAGGTGTACGTAGGTTGGACCAAGGTATCTTGCAACGTAAACAGCCTTTTTAATTACAGATTCTACTCTTTTTGGAGAAGAAACCGTTAACCTTGCTACATACTTACAGCCAGAGTCTATAGCCAACTGCCACATTGGAACTTTCTCAAACTGTTTACCTTTAGGAGCCATTTTAAACACGTGGCCCTTTGGAGTCATACCACTCTCTTGTCCACCAGTGTTTGCATAAACTTCGTTATCAAAACATATAGTTGTTATTTTTTCCTGTCTAAAGAAAGATTGTAATGTACAGTCTAATCCTATATCTACAGTAGCACCATCTCCAGCCAATACAACAACGTCTTTTACTCTATCTGGGTATCTGTACTCTAAAACTCTTTTAATTCCAGATGCTACAGCGTTTTGGTTTCCAAACAAGGAGTGAACTGTATGCATAGCTATATGAGGGAATACCAACGAAGTACATCCTGTAGAGTTTACAATTATTGTATCTTCAGGGTTTGGTAAAGAAGCCATAATATACCTTAAAGCAGCCGCTTCAGGACATCCGGCACACAGAGAGTGTTCTTCTATTAACTCTTTATAAAATGGTAAGTCCATAACCCCTCTTTTGGGGTTGTTTAAAGTAGATTTTTCTTCAAGGTCTATTATTTCTTGTGGCATTACATCTTTTAACTCTGGGTTTATTTGATACACTTTAAAAGACATGTTAGTCCTCCTAAAAAATTTATCTAACTTTCTTTTACATAATTCAAAACTTCTTTAACAATTACTTCAGCTGGCATAGTCATACCACCAGCCACTCTTGGAGCACCTATTATTGTAGCATTAGAATATCCGTATAACCATTTAGTTATTTCTCTTTCCATCCAACCTACTACGTTAAACTCTGGAACAAAGATATATTTAGCATTCTTAACGCTTGCTCTAAGTTCCTCGTAAGGGAAAGGTCTTAAAGTTTT
Source organism: Sulfurihydrogenibium sp. (assembly GCA_002878035.1). Taxonomy (GTDB): domain Bacteria; phylum Aquificota; class Aquificia; order Aquificales; family Hydrogenothermaceae; genus Sulfurihydrogenibium. The sequence continues at coordinate 12,498 of PNIU01000005.1, read as the reverse complement.
TAGTTTTACAACCTTAGCTTCTATTCCTTCCTCATCTTTAAGCAATCTTACCGCTTCTTTTGCCTGAGAAGCAGCCGTTCCAGCAGCAACGAAAACTATTTCAGCTTCTGGATTTCCAAACTCTTCAATTAGACCTCTTAAGTAATGTTTTGCATAAGGTCTAGACCTTTCTATAGCGGCTCTAACTTCAAACTGCCAGCTTGCGTGTGTAGCGTAAGATATATAGTTAGATTTCATTACAAATGGGTCTCTTAAGAATCTTCCAGGAGGAACTTCCAAGTCTATAACAGGCATAGGAGCTTTTGTAGGGTCGTAAGGAGGTAAAGCTATATCATCAGGTGGTATCATTATAGCTTCTCTTGTGTGCGATACAAAGAAACCATCTACTACAGTTATAACTGGAACGTGTACTGCAGGCTTTTCTGCAACTACAAAACCTGCTAAAATCATATCAAACAAGTCTTGAGCGTTTTCTGCATACCATATCATACAACCTGTATCTAAAAGAAATCCTACTTCAAGGTTGTCTGGCTGTATTGATAAAGGAGAGTTTACACCTCTTGCCATAAGTACAAGCTGAACTGGTATTCTTGTACCAGCCCACATTGGGAAGTTTTCGAATGCTCTTAAAGTTCCCGGTCCAGAAGTTGTGGTTATTGTTCTTGCACCTGCCATAGCACAACCAGCAACTTCTGACATAACACCAAACTCAGATTCTCCTCTAAAATAAACTCCAACGTAACCTTCTACCCATAGCTCTCCAATCAAGTGAGCGGCTTCAGATTGAGGTGTTATTGGATAAGACACCGATGCATCAACTGAAGCTCTTTTAACTGCTTCTTTAACTGCCTCAGAACCTGTCATAAAAAACTTTTCTCTTGGAGCTTCAAAAAGAAGGTAATCTGGAGATACTATCCTTTGACCTGATTTATTGACTTTAACTTCTGATGTTGTTAAGTTTGACATGATTAAAACCTCCGTGTAGTTTAGTAGAAAGTATTAGTGTTAAAATTTCTTAAAACAATGATTATAGTCATATATATCAATAATTTCTTATTTACCAAGCTCAGCTTTAACCTGTTTAGCTATCTCTATAAATTTATCTAACTCTTCAGGGTGTTGGTCTCTTAATGTAATCATAGCATCTTCGTGTCCTTCCAAACTACACATAGCTATGGTAAAACAATCTGTTTCAGCTCTTATTATCTTTAGGGCAACGTTAGCATAATGGCAGTGAACTCCAATGAAGATACAAGCTTTTATGTTGTTATGCCATATAGTTAAGTTTGGATGGTTTGGGTTTATCTCAACTTCTGGGTTTATTTTTGGATACTTAGGTCTGTAATCATACATTGGTATAATTTTAGCATTTAAAACTTGAGCAAGCTCTTTTACTTGCTTAGCTTTTTTCTTTGCGTCTTCATTCCAAGCGTATAAAACTTGTGGTCCAGGGAATATTGTAGGATTTTCTCTTGTAAGCATAGCTTTTGCAGCTTCTCTCATAGCTACTTCTTCATCAACAAGCTCATCAAATAATAAAGCTTTTCCCGGTGGTGGGTTAAGAACTTTGTCTATAATTGCTACTGGATATGGTGAAAATCCAGAAGGTCCTAACTTTGCCATCTTGTTTCCTCCTATTTTTTAAGTAGATGAATGTATTTCTGGCATAACCATACGTATAGCATTCCTTTTTAAGAGATTACTACATACATAAACACATAAAGCACATCCTTTACACCTGTTTGCATAAACAAAAGCATGTCTTTCATCTGGATTGTTAATATACATTAGAGTGTTTGGCTCTGGACAAAAAAGAGTACATTGATTACACTTATATTTTGTACATTCGTCATTTATAACTTCGGCTACATAGTACATTTAAAATCCTCCTATTACTTTTGATTGCAAAGTTATAACAAATTATAACACATATTTGAAAAAATTTTAAAATTCTTTATTTTGACATATAAATATAACTTTCTATTTCTGGTAGTCCTTCGACCTCAAAGGTTGATATAATAGATGGATTAATTGCTTCTAAAAAGCTGTTTTTTAAACCTACAACTTCTACAGATTTTTTACCTATAAAATCTTTTACAGTTTCATAACCTTTTTTACTGATTAGATTTTGAATATAATCGTTTGCTATATCTACTAAATCTTCTTCATAATTTGTTGGATTTACTTTAGAAGCTCCTAAAGATAAAAGTGTTGCCATCTCAAAAGGGTTCTTTAATTCCTGAGACTGAACTATAAACTCAATATTTGAAGAATCAATACCTTCTTGTTTCAAAAAATTCTCAGTAAATAAAAGAGTAAACGTTATAGGCATAGGTATTCTATACTGAGAGATATTAAAATCTGTTAAAAGTATCTTATCAAAACCGGCTTTTACAAGTTCTAAAACTCTTAATGCTACAACTTCTAAACCTATTTTTAAATCTGATATAGGTATTCCTTCGTAAACTGCATCGTATAGTAGGTTCGTTATTCTTCTTTCACTTGTCAAATCTTGCAACTCTACGATAGCAAAACTTCTTTCAAAAGGAACAGTGTAAGGAACTATTCCTACTTTTTTTGTGTTAAGTATTTCTTTAAGTTCATCTTGGGTTATTACAGCTCTTTCTTTATGGGTTTCTGGTTCTATACTTACTTTATGTTTAAAATACCTAAAATGGGTAAATTTACCATCTAAAGATGGTATTAATCTGTCTTCTTCTAAGACTGTTTTTGATTTGACAAGGTTTTTCTCCTCGTTTATCTGTGAAACATCTGGATAGTAGAACATCTTTCACCTCTATAATTATTAAAAAATGATTTTTGTATTCTATATCCAATGGCAACAAAGGTTTATGACCTTAATCAAAATTGAGTATTAAACTTACAAAAATCTTAAATATCTTAGTTACTTACTCTCCGCCAAACTCTATACTATCAATTTCTGCTTTGAAATTTTCTATCTGGAATGTTATGTAATTTACTATATTGTCTACATCTTCGTTTAACATTGTTTGTGGTATTACTATCTTTGAATCCCTCTCGTCTGATTCTGTTGGATAGTATTTGACAAGTACGTATGGTTCATCTAACACATTACCATTTTCGTCAAAAAAGTTCACTTCTAAATCTAAATCAGGCATTGAGCTATTTTCTTCTAATTTTTCTTTTACCAATTGAAGTTTTTCTTTCATATCCATTTTTTATCCTCCTTTTTATATTTATACAAGGCTACCCTTGAAGGTAGCCTTTTTTTACTATTCACTAACTGTAGCCATAACCATTTCTATGCAGTTTCTTTTTAATAAATCACCACAAACGTAAACGCATATAGCGCAACCTTTACATCTGGATTGGTTTACATAGGCAAAATTTTTCTGTTCTAAAAACATCAAAGTATTTGGCTCAGGGCAGAATAATACGCATTGGTTACACTTGTAAGTAGAACACTTGTCTATTTTTGTTTCAGCAACATAGTACATTTATTAACCTCCTTTTATATAGCGTTAATTTCTTGTTCTACCCAGCCTTCTCTTTCAGCCATCTTGAAAGCTTCTTTTATAACCAGCATGTTTTTCTCTAATAACTCAACCTTTTTCTTAAATTTCTTTTCTATAGCACTGTCAAGAGCTGCAGTACCACCAGAAGCTACGAAAGTATTTCCTAAGAATCTTTCTTTTACCGCCTTTTCTATATCTTCTTCTGTTACGAGTCTTGTTATTCCAAAGAACAATCCAACCATTGCCATGTTTGTAGCAAGTTCTGTTCCTGCAAGCTCAAGAGCAATTGTAGTAGCAGGAAAGTTTATAACTTTTGTATTTAGGTCTTCTAATACTTTCCAGTCTTCATCTGACAAAATATCTCTATCAGTGTTAATTATTACTATACCATTTTCTTTTAATCCGGAGTAAAATGGCATTGTATAAGATTTTCCGTGAGTTATAACTTGAGGGTGATAAATCATGATAACGTTAGGAAATATAACTTCTCCTACTTCGTATATAGGTTGGTCTGAAGCTCTAACGTAAGCTTCTACTGGAGCCATTCTTTTTTCTGAACCAAAGAAAGGCACCAAGGAAGCATACTTTCCAGAGTTAGACATAGCGTTACCTATAATGTGAGCAGATGTAACAACTCCTTGACCACCAACACCTGCTAATCTTATGTTATACCTTTTCATGATAAATCCTCCTTAAATTTAGTTAAAAAAGCGTGGCTTTTACACCACGCCAATTAGCATTTATTAGACTTTTTGTTTTTCTTCTTTTTTAGTGTTTTCAATTTGTTCGAAATATTCTTTTACTTCGTCAGTCATCCATTCTACGAAAGAGAAGTCTTGCTTTTCTCTCATTCTTGCATCTTCAAGAACTTTTTCTGTTGGAATTGAGTATTCTATGTTACAAGATGTATAAGCGTGTATAAATGTAGGTCCAAAGTGTCTTGCTGCTAAGATAGCTCTTTTTATTGTTTTTGCTAATCTTTTTGGATTAGTTGGAGCTACTCTTGCTACGTATACACAGCCCGCATCTTTTGCAAGTTCTATAGCATTGATTTTATCGAACTTCTTACCTTTTGGAGCCATCTTTAGTTGTATTCCTTTTCTTGTCATACCACTTTCTTGTCCACCTGTGTTTCCGTATACCTCGTTGTCAACCATTATTGTTGTGAAGTTTTCTCTTCTAAACCATGAGTGCATAGTCATACCAAATCCGATGTCCATAAGTCCACCGTCACCAGCTACTACTACTACGTCCTTTTCTTTATCTGGAAATCTTATTTTTAAAGCTCTTTTTAATCCAGATGCTACAGCGTTAGTATCACCGTAGTTTCCGTATATGAATGGTACAGCAGCTTGAGATAGAGCCAATCTTGCACATCCAGCAGTACCTATAACTATAGTATCTTCTGGGTTAGGTAAAGATGCGTAGAAAACTCTTATGAAGTATGCCATAAAACAACCAGCACACATTGGGTGTTCTTCTACCAATTCCTTAAATGTACCTAATTCCTGAATATCATACTCTTTTCCAAACTGACCAAATCTAACTAAGTCTACATAGTCTTTTGGCATATAGTTTTCAAAACCTGTTGTTATTGTTACGTATTTTAAACTCATAACTGATTACCTCCTAATAAATGTTTAATTAATTAAACTAAAACTTTTCTTTCTTTCTTGATACCAAGTATCTTGTAAATTTCGTCCATTATAAGCTCTGTTGGTAGTGTCATACCACCGTAAACTCTTGGACCATTCACAACTCTATCGTTGTTAGGTATAACAGACCTTACTTCTCTTGCTAACCAACCTACGATGTTGTGTTCAGGTATAACTATTCCTTTAGCATTCTTCAACACTTCTCTTATTTCTTTTTCAGGGAAAGGTCTGATAGATTTTACTTTTACAAGTCCTACGTTTAAGCCTTCAAGTTGTGAGTATCTTACAGCTTCTCTTGCTTGAGCTGCAGCACATCCAGAAGCTACTACGAAGACTTCGGCATCTGGGTTTATAACTTCTATTGGACCGCCTAAGTATTTGTAGATGTACTTCATAGCTCTTGCGTTAGATGACCATATTTCTTGCTGCCATACTGCGTGAATAAGGTAGCTCATAAAGTTTGATTTTTGAACTGGAGCGTCCCTTTGGATTCTTGCAGGTGGGACTTCACAGTCTGTTGGTGGAACAGGTGCTTTGTAAGGGTCTCTTGGTGGTAATTTCATATCTTCTGGTGTCATATTAACGTAACCTTTTGCGTGTGTAACGAAGAAACCTTCTGTAGCAACTGCCACTGGAATGTAAACATCAACCATTTCAGCTATAGCAAATGCCGCCAATGTAAAGTCAAAAACGTCCTGTTGGTTTTCTGCATGTAAAACTACAGCACCACAGTTTAAGAGATAAGATATTTCAATGTTATCTGGCTGAATAGATAACGGTGCATTTACTACCCTTGTAAGAACACCTAAAACTGCAGGTATTCTATGTCCTGGCCATGACGCTATCGCTTCAAGACCTCTAAGTAATCCTGGACCTGATGTTGCAGTAAATACTCTTACACCACCTCTTGCAGCTCCAGCTATAGCAGAAAAAGCTCCGTATTCCTCTTCTGCTCTGTAGTAATCTTTTAGATAACCTTGAGCCCAAAGGTCTCCTACTAAGTGCATAACTTCTGACTGAGGAGTTATAGGATAAGCTATTGCCATATCAACGTTAGCTCTTTTTATAGCTTCAGCCATTGCTTGTGCGCCAGTAATGAACTTACGCTCTCTTGGTGCTTCTAATAAGAGATAATCTACATCTACTACTTTTTGTTCTGGCATGACAAACCTCCAAAGATTAATTTAAAATTAAAATTTAATTAATTAAAACAAAATTACTCACTATCAGTAATAATTTCACCTTTTTTAGGTAAAAGTAAAAATGCGTATTCTCCATAATCGTGGAAAGATATAGTTTCCCAGTTTTCTTTTGGTAGAGATGGGTTAGGTGGAGGAAGTTTAGGCTCCCATTTTATTCCTAACTTTTCTCTTTCCTCTATAAGAATATCTTTAAATCTTCTAATTTTTGCACCATCAGCGTCTCTGATTGTTGCGTGAGCTTCTTCGTGACCTAACTCACCGCATATAGCTATTGTAAAGCAGTTTGTTCCAGCTCTTATCATTCTCAAAGAAAGATTAGCATAGTGGCAATGAACACCAACAAAAATACAAGCCTCTATTTTATTATGTAATATAGTAAGGTTAGGATGGTTTGGGTTGATTTCTGCTTCTGGGTCTATCTTTGGATACTTTGGTCTGTAGTCTGGCATTGGTATTATTCTGCAGTTAGGTATTTCTTTTGCTAACTCCAAGATTGCCTCAGCTTGCTCAAACGCTGATGGGCTCCATCCCCAGAGTATCTTTGGACCAGGGAATATCGTAGGATTTTGTCTTGTTAGCAGTGCTCTTGCAGCTTCTCTCATAGCCACTTCTTCATCTACTTCTTCTCCGTAAAGAAGACCTTTATCAGGTTGAGATGGAAGTTGAACTCCTTCCATAGCTGCCGCTTTTGGTATATAACCTTCCGGACCAATAAGGACTTTCATGTTGAAAACCTCCTATTTTAAATTTGATTAATAATATAACAACGTTTTATTTTTAAGTCAACCACAAAATAAAAAATTCTTAATAAATCAAAAGAAATCGTAAAGTTAAAAATAAAACTTCTTACTCATAAAATCAATATAATATTGTTTATATGTACAATGATAAATAACATAGATTTTAAAAGTTTAGCAAGTAAAATACAAAAAGCTCAAAATATGAAGGAGGTAAGCTGATGAGTTTAGACCTTTTGATGCAGAACATACTTAATCCAGCAATAATGATGTTTTTTTTAGGATTGTTTGCAGCCATACTAAAAAGTCCTTTAGATATTCCTCAACCTTTACCTAAACTCTTTTCTCTATACCTTCTGATAGCTATAGGATTTCACGGTGGTTATGAGCTTGCTAAAAGTGGAATAACAGGAGATGTTTTAAAGGTCTTACTTTTAGCTATATTAATGGCTATTTTAGTTCCTATTTATGCTTTCTTTATTTTGAGAATAAAGTTTGATGTTTATAATGCTGCTGCAATAGCAGCTACATACGGTTCTATAAGTGCTGTTACCTTCATAACTGCAGGCAACTTCTTAAACACGCTTGGAGTTAATTACGGTGGATATATGGTAGCAGCTATGACTTTGATGGAATCACCGGCTATAGTTATAGGTTTAATCTTAGTTTCGTTTTTTGCCGTAAAAAGTTTAAATGATGATTTAAATGGAAACACTTCAAGACTTAATTTAAAAGAAGTTTTAAATGAATCTTTACTTAATCCTTCTGTATACATTCTACTTGGCACTCTTATTATAGGTTTCGTTACGGGTGAAAAAGGTTGGAAAGCGGTAGAACCTTTATTTGGAAATCTATTCAAAGGTATGTTGGCATTTTTCCTGTTGGATATGGGTATTGTTGCCGGTAAACGTTTAGTGGAAGTCAAAAAGGTGGGAACTTTTCTTATAGGTTTTGCTGTACTACTTCCTGTGTTTAATGCTTTTGTCGCTATAGGATTAGCTAAAATTTTTGGTTTATCTAAAGGAGATGCACTTATGTTTACAGTATTATGTGCGAGTGCTTCTTATATAGCTGTCCCTGCTGCAATGAGAATGTCAATTCCTGAAGCAAACCCAAGCTTATACGTAACACCTGCATTAGCTATAACGTTTCCTTTCAATATATCGTTTGGTATTCCTTTATATTACACAATAATAAATAATATATGGGGGTAAACCATGGAAAAAGCAAAAAAAGTAGAAATCGTTATTGATAGTATTCATCTCAGCTATCTTTTAGAAAAATTACAAAAAGTTGGTGTTTCTGGTTATTCTGTGTTTAAGGACGTAATCGGAATGGGTGAAAGAGGTATGATGGCAGGAGATGAACTTACAGATGTGTTTAAAAATAGCTATATATTTACTCTATGTGATGAGGAAACAGCCAACAAAGTGGTAGAAGCAATAAGACCTATACTTAAAAAGTACGGTGGAATATGCACAGTATCTGATGTCTTATGGGTTAAGTAATCTTAAGAAAGGATACACCTTTAGGGTGTATCCTAACATCTGAAATTACTTTTCTATAAATCTAACAATTCTTGTTATCCTAACTTCTATTGAAAAAAATCAAAATCTTAGTATATTTATATTAAGAAACTTTATAAAAGAGGTAATAGATATGGTAGAGGTAAGCGTAAGATCAATAGCAATAGATTCAATAACAGGTAGTCCAATAGTGTTGTTGGCAGATGTAAATAAACCTGATGATATATACCCAATCTGGATAGGAGTGGCAGAAGCTGAAGGTATTGTTGTTAAGCAAAGTGGCTTTGTTCCTCCAAGACCTTTAACTTATGACCTTTTTAAAAATACTATAGAAGCCCTTGGTGGTAAAGTTAAATACGTATCCATAGTAAACATGATAAACAACGCATACATTGCAGAGCTTGTTATAGAGCAAGATGGAAAAGAGATAGTCATAGATTCAAGACCAAGTGATGCTATAAACTTAGCTTTAAGGTTTAACGCTCCAATATACGTAAACGAAGAAGTTGTTAAAAAAGTAAATATATCAAACTTCCTACAAAATCAGGACGAAAACAAAGAAGAAATCAAAGATGTTGAAGAACTTCCTAAACAAACGCAGGATAGTAATTTAAACATACCAGATACAAAAGAAGTAGGAATAAAAGATGAAGATTTAGACAAATTCAGAGAAATGTTGGACAACATCAAACCAGAGGACTTTTTGATAAAATAATTATGTGAAAGAAGTAAAAATAGGAAAAACAACATTAAGCTTAATTGTAGGAGATATTACTGAGGTAGATACTGAAGCTATAGTCAACGCTGCCAACCCTACGTTGATGGGTGGTGGTGGCGTTGATGGAGCCATTCATTCAAAAGGGGGACCTTCTATACTCAAAGAATGTATCCAAATTAGAAAAACTCTTTATCCAGAAGGTTTACCAACAGGAAAAGCCGTTATTACCAATGCAGGAAATCTAAAAGCCAAATACGTAATCCACACAGTAGGTCCAATATGCAACGGAGTTATGACAGAAAAAGAAAAGGAATTATTATCTGATGCATATATAAACATTTTGCTTATCGCAAAACAACACAATATAAAATCAGTATCTTTTCCATCTATAAGCAATGGAGCTTACAGATGCGATATAAAAGAATCTTCTAAAGTTGCATTAAAAACAGTAATAGATTTCATCAAACAAAATCCAGATACATTCGATAAAATCCAGTTTGTGCTTTTTCAAGAGAATATATATAAACTTTATCAGCAAACCCTTGAGGAAATTTTAAATGAATCCTATTGATATCCTTATAGTCTCTTTAATAGCCTTTATTGTGTTTTACTACGCTTACCTAAGGTACAAAGAAGAAAAGTACAAAGAAGAAAAGATGCTTATTCCAACCCTTGAAAGTTACAAAAATAAATTTTTAGAAGAAAAGCAGCAATTTTTAAAAAAAAGTGAAGATTTAAAACAAAAACTTTTACAGTTAAAAGAAGAACTTGAAAATCTAAAAAAGAACTTTAATTCATACCCTTGGACCCAGTCTCAGATAGATTACTTAAAATCGATGAAAGGTTCAGAACTTGAGTACTTCCTTACCCAGAGTTTCGAAATGCTCGGATTTACATTGATAGACCCTCCAATTTACAAAGACCATCACATAGATACAATCATTAAATACGAAGACGAGAAGAAAGTTGAGTATTTTGCAGTAGACTTTGTAGATTTTACTGAGATAAAAAAGATTAACGATAACTACATTAAAGAACTTTTAAAAGGAAAAGATAAATACGGTTGTCAAAAAATTTTGATTATAACTAACGGTTACTTTTCAGAAAACCAAAAAGAAAGGTTTATAAAATCAGATATAAACTTTTTTGAGTTAGAACAGATAGTAAAGTTTTTACCATCTTTAAACTTTTTTTATAGATACGATGAACTTAAATCAAAGTATTACGCTTGTGAAATACTACACAAAGAAACCTTCGATGAAGTAATAAGAAGAGACCATTGGCTTGAAGAAGTAGAAGAAAAGCTCCTCCAAGCTATGGAAAGGCAGAAAAGTTAATTACCAGTCATTACTCGAACTTGACGACCAATCTGAATCATAACTATCGTAATGAGATACAGAACAAAAATCTTCATAAAGAGGATTAGTAGGGTCACAGATATTACTATCACTATAATTATCAGAAGAAGAACAGAAATCTTTGTAAATAGGATTAGAAGGGTCGCAAATATTATGACTATCATCAACAAAATCATCTTCAGTTATATAGTTAGACCTTTTAAGAAAGGAATCATTACTAATGCCGTCATCATTAGAAACAAAACCTTTTGCAAAGTTACTCTTATAAAATTCATAACCTATCAAAAATATGTTTAGAATCATTACGAAAACAAATAAAAATATAAACGAATCCATAAATAATCCTCTCTAAAAAATTAGTATCTACAGATTATTAACCATAAATTTAGAAAATTTCTGACAGTTTATCAACACGATTTCACATACATTGAATAAAGTAAATGTTATAATATATTTTTCATAAATTTTTAAAAAACCAAGTGTAGGAGTAGGATATGAGTGTAAAGTGGGAATTTTCGGCTGGTGGAGTTGTGTTTAAAGAAGAAGGAGACCAGATTTACATTCTACTCATTAAAAATAAAGAAAGGTATGGTTTTCCGAAAGGAAACGTAGAAAGGTCTGAAAAGAGAGAAGATGCAGCCATTAGAGAGGTAAAGGAAGAAACGGGAGTAGATGTGGAAGTATTAGACTACCTTGGAAACGTAGAATACTGGTATAGGTCTGGAGTCGACACTATTCATAAGTTTGTCTATTATTACCTAATGAAGTATGTAGGTGGAGAGTTAAACCCTCAAAAAGAAGAGATAGAAGAGGCAGAATGGGTCCCAATAAATGAAGTTGAAGAAAAACTTACTTTTGACAAAGACAAGAAAATATTCAACCTTGCATTTCAGAAACTAAAGCAACTTTCAAAAGTTAATGCTGGATAAATTAATTAATTTATCGTTCAGTTATTTTAGAAAACTAACAAGAGAAAAAGCTTTAAAAAAAGGTCAAAAGATAGGTAATCTTCTTTACTTTTTAAACTACAGAAAGGACGTAGTAGAAAAAAATCTTAGTATAGCTTTTCCTGACAGAGATAAAACTTGGAGAGATTATATAAGAAAAAAATCTCTTCAAAATATAGGTAGAATTCTTGCCGAATTTCCAAGACAGTTAGATTACGTAAAATCTGGCACTATAAAAGATATAGTAGAAATTGAGAAAGGAACAGAGTTGCTTGAAAACATAAAAAAAACAGGTGGAATAATCGTCACTGGGCATATATCAAACTGGGAAATGTGTGGAGTAGGAATATCATACTATATAAAAGGTCTAACAAGTCTTGCATACCGCCAGAGAAATGAAAAGGTAAACAGAATAATAACAGAAATAAGAGAAAAATCAGGAATAAAAATAATCTACCACGACCAGCCGTTAAAATACTTTCTAAACGCCCTTAAAAACAAAGAAGTGATAAGCTTCTTAGTAGACCAAAACGCTTTACGACACAGGGGATACTTTGTAGATTTTTTTGGGTTAAAAGCATCTACCGTTAACTTTCCTGCAAAGTTGGTAGCAAAGTATGACGTTCCTATTCTTTTTGCTTACATTTACTTTAACGAAGAAAACACAAAGTATTACATTAACGTAGAAAGTATAGACTACCAAAAAGGCTCTACAGAAGAAGAAACGGCTTACAACGTTACGCAGGCCTACACGAAAAAAGTGGAAGAAGCAGTAAAGAAACATACAGACCAGTATCTTTGGGTTCATAAAAGATGGAAAACAAGAGAAAACGAAGAACTGGAAAAAATATATTGAAA
>PNIU01000017.1 GCA_002878035.1 Sulfurihydrogenibium sp. | reverse complement strand
ATCTTTATACCATTATAAATTTTTTTGCAATAAAGTATTATACAATAGTTCTGATTTATATCAGTTATTTTATGGAATTTTAACTATATGATTAAAAATTCTAGACCTTGAATTCTACTTAACTTTATCATAACATAGTAAAGACAATAAAATTTACAAGAGGATTTAATCTTGATAAATTTCGGTTTTGACAAAGAGAAAGTAGAGAAAACTTTAAGAAGTTATTTAGACCCTTCCGTAAACTTGATACTTCAGATTGGTAACTACATTCTTGATGGTGGTGGTAAAAGGCTACGTCCATACCTTGTTTTAAAGTTTTCAAATATGCTAAGAGGTTACAACAAAGAAGAAGATTACATACTGGCTGCTGCTTTAGAATACTTACATACTGCATCTTTACTGCATGATGACGTAGTTGACGGTTCTGAAAAAAGAAGAGGCAGACCTACAGCCAACAGAATTTTTGGAAACGATAGCACTGTCTTGGTAGGTGATTATATGTATGCAAACGCTTTGTATCTGTTTTCGATTTACGGAGATATAGATATGATAAAAAACGTAAGTGATTCTGTAAAAAAGATGGCAGAAGGTCAACTTCTTGAATTAAAGAAAATAGCAGATTTTAATATATCTTTTGATGATTACTACAAGATAGTTTTAGGTAAAACTGCTGTTCTTTTTGGTAGTTGCTGCTACGTTGGAGCAGCTTTGTCTACATCTGACCAAAATCTAAAAGAATCTGCTTACAATTATGGCATTAACTTAGGAGTAGCGTTTCAGATAGTAGATGATATTTTAGATTACGAAGGAGATGAAGAAAAGGTAGGTAAAAGTCTTATGAACGATTTAAAAGAAGGTAAAATAACTTATCCTTTACTTGTTGTAAAAGATAAACTTTCTGATAAAGATAAAGAATTTATAAAATCGGTTATAATAGATAAAAGTCCTTCTATAGAAAATCTTTTGAAAGCTAAAAAGATTGTTGAATCTTACGGTGGAATAGAGAAGGCAAAAGAAGATGCCAGAGATTTTATGAGAAAAGCTATTGAAAATTTAATAGATTTCCCTGATAATAAAGATAAAGAGGAACTTGTAAAACTTGCTTACTACATCGTAGAAAGAGAGAGTTAAGGAGGTATTGATGTACAGAACTTTACTAAAATCCAAAGTCCATAGAATAAGAATAACAGGTGCTGACTTACATTATGAAGGTAGTCTAACGTTAGACGAAGCTATTATGGAAGCTGCAAACCTTATACCATTTGAAAAGATAGAAGTTTACAACGTAAACAACGGTCAAAGATTTTCAACTTACGTAATACCGGGAGCCAGATATTCTGGTGAGTGTATTCTAAACGGTGCAGCTGCAAGGCTTGGACATTACAACGATATTATCATAATCGCTTCTTACGCAAGCGTAAATGAAAAAGATTTAGAGAATTTCTACATAGACCTTGTTTACATAGATGAAAACACAAACTCTATAAAAGAGCATAAAAAAGTAAAAGCTATAAATAATAAAGTTTTCACGACAGTTGACGAATAATCTGATAAGGTAGATTGTCATTCTTATCAGGAGTTTAGATGAAAGATTTTAGAATAGTTTATATACTTTTGATAGGTTTATTTTTAACATCTTGTTCCGTTCAAGTTAAAGAAGCCAAAAAGGGAGTAAGTAAACCTGTAGTAAAAAAGACCCATACAGAAATTTATGTAAGCTATAATAAGATAGAAACAAAAACTAAGGATATACCTTCCAATGAAGACACTAAAGAAACTGACATAAAAGATTCAAAGTCTATCATAAAAGTTATAAAATACACTCTAAACGAGTCTGATAAGACATACATTAACCAAGAGGCTAAAATACTTGGAATAGACATTCCAGATGATGAAGATATCGAGTTTTTCATAAACTACTTTACAACTACAAAAAAATCTTTTACAGAAAACGCTTTAAAAAGAGCAAACTACTTTTTACCGATGGTTAAAAGAATTTTCATACAAGAAGGTCTTCCTGAAGAGCTTGCCTACTTAGCCGTTATAGAAAGTGGTTATAACCCTTATGCAACTTCTCCAGCAAACGCAGCCGGAATATGGCAGTTTATACCATCAACAGCAAAAAGGTTTGGCCTTAGAATAGACGAGTATGTAGATGAAAGAAGAGACCCTTACAAATCTACGATTGCTGCAGCTAAGTATCTTAAATTTCTTTACAACTCTTTTGGTAGCTGGGAGCTTGCTATAGCCGGTTATAACTGTGGTGAAAAGTGCATTGCTAAAAGACTTGAAGCTTCAAATTCAACAAGTTTTAAAGATATAAAAAACACCCTACCTTCACAGACAAGTGAGTACGTTCCAAGATTCTTTGCTATACTTTTAATAGCAAGTAATCCAGAAAAGTATGGTTTAGACACTAAGTCAAACGTTTATGATGTGGTAAACTTTACGGCCGACAGAGAAATCCACCTTCTGGATTTGTCAAGAGAAAAAAATATAGATTACGATATACTTAAGTTTTACAACGCCCATTTAAAAAATGATGTAGCTTTTGAAGGAATTAATGTTAATTTACCAAGACTCGACACAAGTTCTTTTGACAGAAGGTTTATAACTTCTCCACCACCTAAACTTTACGCAAACAGTAAAAAAATAAGTCCAAAACCTGACAATACTTCAGAACCCAAAATTGAAGAAGAAAATATAGCCTCTCTAATTAATTCAAAAGACAAACCTGAAATCGTAAAAACAAACTACAAAAAAAGAGTCTATACGGTAGTTAAAGGTGATACGTTATACAGCATAGCTAAAAGGTTTGGTGTCAACGTTGAAACACTTAAAAAATTAAATAAGTTAGAAGATAACAACATTCGAGTAGGAATGGAGTTGGTGATACCTTGATAAAGAGAAGAAAAACAAGACCCGTTTACGTAGGAAACGTTAAAATAGGTGATGATGCTCCAATTGTAGTCCAATCTATGACTGATACAAAGACTCACGATGTAGAAGCAACGTTAAACCAGATAAAGAGACTTGCAAAAGCAGGATGTGAGATTATAAGAGTAGCAGTGCCAAGAGAAGAAGATGCTTTAGCTTTACCAGAAATAGTTAAAAACTCCCCAATTCCTGTTATAGGTGATATACACTTTTCTCCAAGAATAGCTATGCTTTCTTTAGAAAGTGGAATCCATGGAATAAGACTAAACCCCGGAAACATAAACGACGAAGGCAAAATCAGAGAAATTCTGCAGGAATGTAAAAAAAGAAACATAGCCGTAAGAATAGGAGTAAACTCTGGCTCTCTGGAAAAGAAACTTTTGGATAAGTACGGATACCCTTGTGCAGAAGCTTTGGCGGAAAGTGCCTTAAACTGGTCGGAATTTTTCGAAAAAGTAGGTTTCACAAACTTTAAAGTTTCTATAAAAGGCTCAGACGTGCTTCAAAACGTAGAAGCAAACAGAATATTTGCAGAAAAAACCGATATACCACTTCACGTAGGAATAACAGAAGCTGGCCCTGCAGGAAGAGGCTCTGTAAAATCTGCAGTAGGACTTGGTATACTGTTTTACCTTGGAATTGGTGATACAGTAAGAGTCTCACTAACTGCAGACCCAGAGGAAGAGGTGAAAGTTGCCTACCAGATACTACAATCTCTGGGACTTAGAAGGAAAGGAGTAGAGATAGTATCATGTCCTACCTGTGGTAGAATAGAAGTAAACCTTCCAGAAGTTGTAAAAAAAGTAGAAGAGAAACTATCAGGAATAGATAAACCTATAAAAGTAGCAATAATGGGATGCGTTGTAAACGCTATAGGGGAAGCCAAAGAAGCTGACATAGGTCTTGCCTGTGGCTACAAGTCAGCGATACTATTCAAAAACGGAGAACCTGTTAAAAAAGTTTCCGAAGAAGAGATGGTAGATGAACTGTTAAAAGAAATATCAAATATGGATGTAAAAAAATGAACATAGACGGGTGGAAACTTTTTTACATAGCAGGACTGTTTGACTGTGGCGGTAAGGCTTCTTTAAGAAAAGATGGTAGAACCCAAACATCAATATTTGTCCATGTAACCATAAAAGCAAAAACAGTAGAACCTTTAAATATGATTAAAGAAATTTTTGGCGGCTCAATAAGAAGAAACAAAAACAACGCTTATTTAATAATAACCCACAGAAAAGCAAGAACGTTTTTAAAAACTATAAGAGAGTTTACAGTGTGTAGCCAACCAGAGATAGACGAGATTTTGAAGATATACGAACTTAGATTTGACAACCAACACGAAGCTTGGAGAAAGAAAAAGGCTATAAAAGATATCGTTAAAAAACTAAAAAAATCTAAGATATACCACGGTAGAAACTCAGTAAGAAAATTTATAGAGGGGTAGGATATGAGTTGGATAGAAAAAGAGTTTAACATAAAAGGTATAGCCACCGATGTAAACACCTTTGAATGGGAAGAGGAAGACTGGGTTAACAAAGCTCCAGTCGTGTTAACCAAAGTAGCAAAAAGACCCGGTGGCTTTACATTACATATGAAAGGTATCACACAGGACCTTGAATGGTACTTTTCTAAAGGTTTAACTAACATCTACTTTAAAGACAATGGGAAAACACTGAGGATAGAACACGAAGATGGAACTTACTACGTAGACCTTCAAGCAAGTAAAGAACTTTACGAATTTTTAAAAGAATTTGTGGAGGAGGAAGAAAGTGTTTGATATCGTTTTAAAGAATGGCTATATTCTTACAATGGATGAAAACTTCACAGAATACAAAAATGGCTACATAGCCATAAAAGACGGTAAGATTGTGGAAGTTGGAGAAGGGAAGGAAGAGTTCCAAGCAAAAGAGATTATAGATTTAAACTCAAACGTGGTTATACCCGGACTGATAAACACTCACACCCACGCAGCTATGACACTCCTTAGAGGTTACGGAAGCGATAATCCTTTAAAAGTTTGGCTTGAACAATATATATGGCCTGTTGAAGGTAAATACGTTAGCTACGAATTTGTAAAAGATGGAACAGACTTAGCATGCTACGAGATGATAAGAAATGGTATAACGTGCTTTGTAGATATGTATTTTTATGAAAACGCAGTTGCAGACTCTATAAAAGAAGCAGGTTTAAAAGGAGTTTTAACAACCGGTATTTTAGATTTTCCAACACCGGGCGCAAAAACACCGGAAGAAGGTATAGAAAAAACAAAAGATTTTATAAATCAGTATAAAAACGACAACAACATTTTTCCTGCAATAGGTCCACACGCTCCCTACACTTGCAGTCCAAAAACATTGATAAAAGCTATGGAAGTAGCTATAGATTACAACGTTCTTTACCATATACACGTAGCAGAAACAATCACAGAAGTTGAAGACATAAAAAACAGATACGGAACAACACCCGTTAAACATTTAAACAACTTAGGCGTTTTAAACGAAAGAGTATTAGCAGCCCATATGGTACATCCAACAGAAGAAGAGATAGAACTCTTAGCCGAAAAAAACGTAAAAATAGCCCACTGTCCGGAAAGTAACCTTAAACTGGCATCAGGTATAGCTCCAGTTCCAAAGATGGTAGAAAAAGGAGTAACAGTATCCATAGGCACAGACGGGACCGCTTCAAACGATGACCTTGACTTAATAGCAGAAGCATCTACAGCAGCAAAACTACATAAAGGCTATAACCTTAACCCGACTGTTTTACCGGCTAAACAAGTTTTAGCTATGATTACACGTCAGGCAGCAAAAGCTATTCTAAAATATGACAGAATGGGAAGCATAGAAGTTGGAAAAGATGCCGATATAGTTGTGATAGATGTAAACCAGCCACACCTACAACCACTTTTTGACCCCTACACCCAAATAATCTACTCGGCAAAAGGTAGTGATGTAGATACTGTAATTGTAAATGGAAAGGTTGTAATGAAAAATAAAGTAGTTCAAACTGTAGATAAAGATAAAGTAATATACATAGCTAAAAAATGGAGAGAAAAAATCCTGAATGCTTAAAAAGATAGTTTTAATTATACTGGTTTTAGTGGTAGCAGTAGGGGCAGTTTTTGTTTACAAAGAAAAAAACAACTACAAAACATACCAAGTCCAAAAAAGGCAGTTTGTAAAGTCAGTTTACGCTTCTGGATACATAGATACAGCCGACGCAGTTGTAGTTAAGTCTGAAGTATCTGGCTACGTAGAAAAAATATTTGTAAAAGAAGGAGACAACCTAAAAAAAGGGCAACCAATAGCCGTTATTTCAAACCAAACAATTCAAGAAAACATAAAGGATATAGACTATCAGATATCTTCTCTGAAAGAAAAGCTTTCTCCAAACTCAGCTTTTAGAAAAGAGAACGAAGCCCAGATAGAAATAAAAAAGCAAGTTTTAGAAAATGCAAAGAAAATCTACGAAAGAAGAAAAACACTCTTTGAAAAAGGTCTGATACCAAAAGAACAGTTTGAAGAAGTAGCAAAGAACCTACAGATTGCAGAAAACGACTACAAAAAACAGTTAGATGCTTACAACGACTCTGTATCAACCCTTGAATATCAACTAAAAAGCTTAACAGCAAAAAAACAATCTCTCCAAAAAGAACTTGAAAAATACGTCATAAAATCTCCAATAGATGGAAAAGTCCTTAGAAAATTTTTAAACGAAGGTGATTACATAAATAGTATGATGCAGACTAACCAGATTGTTTCCGTAGGAAACCCAGACAAATTAGAAACGGTCTTACTGGTAGATGAAGAATACATACCAAAGATAAAAGAAGGTATGGAAGTTATTGTAAAACTTGACTCTTATCCAAACAAAGTTTTTACAGGCAAAATAAAAAGTATAGAACTTCAATCAGATAGAAACTCAAGAACCGTTAAAGTTAAAGCCGATGTAAACTACGACTTTCCAGTAGTTGTAAACATGACAGTGGAAGGAAACATAATCCTTTCCAAAGAAGAAGGTATATTCATTCCCAAAGAACTTGTTAACGATGGAAAAGTAAAAGTATTACAAGGCTCTGAAATTAAAGAAGTGTCAATTCAAACAGACGGAGAAGATTACAACGGTTTTGTTAAAGTTTTAAACGGTCTAAAAGAAGGCGACAAGATAGTTATCGGAAAGTAGCATGTACCATATAATTTTTATATCTCTAAAGCTACTTATTGAAAGAAAAAGACAGACTTTGGTCTCCATACTGGGAGTTTCCATAGGAGTAGCAGCTTTTATTGTTATGGCTTCTTTAATGAACGGATTTCAAAAGTACTTTATAGAACAAGCTATAGACCTAAACGCTCATATAACCTTGAAAGTAAAACCGGAGAATAACCCAGACGAAATAGTTAAACTATTTTTTGGTAAAGATGTTATCGCACAGGTTTACGGCTCTAAACCAAAGGAAGAAAAAGATAAAATAACAAACTACAAAGAGATATTAGAAAAGTACAGTAAAGACCCAAACATCTTAGGTGTCGCACCACACTTAGTTAGCCAGTCTATAGTAAGGTATGGTACCGTAGAAAAAGTAGGCAACCTTATAGGAATAGACCCTGTATTAGAAAGAAAAGCCTCAGTTATAGATAAATTTATGGTATACAAAAAACTGGATACAATTTTATCCGATAGAAACGGTGTTATACTTGGCAAACTGTTAGCAAAAGATTTAGGTATAAACGAAATTGGTAAAAAAGTTATAATAACCACTCCTAACGGAAACAGACAAGTTTTTAAAGTAGTAGATTTTTTCGAGTCAGGTATAACAAATTTAGACCAAACAAGAGTATACATAAACTTAAGAACAGCCCAGTCCATCTTAGAGAGACCTAACGAAGTTAACGAAATAATTTTTAAACTAAAAGACGTAAATATGGCAGAGAGACTTGCAAAAAAAATACACAACGAAACAGAATATTATACGGAAAGTTGGCAGTATGCTTACAAAAACTTCCTTAAACTTTTCAAAATTCAAAACTACATAACCTATATGATAGTTTTTGCTATTCTTGTTGTATCAGCTTTTGGAATATTCAACATAATAATGATGACTGTTATGGAGAAGAAAAAAGATATAGCCATACTTAAAGCCGTTGGATACCAAGAGAACGATATAATAAAGATATTTGTCTATCAAGGACTTATAGTTGGTTTTTCTGGTTACGTTATAGGAAGTATTCTCGGTTACGGTATTCAAGAGTGGCTTTCTTCTTTAAAGATAGACGTTGAAGGTTTAGTAAGAGCCAAAGGATTCATCTTAGATAGAAGTATGGTCTATTACCTTTACGGATTCTTTTTTTCTATAATCTTTTCAGTTTTAGCATCGTTTTATCCTTCTTATAAAGCATCTAAGCTAAATCCTGTTGATATATTCAGGAGTGGTTAAAATGGAGATTTTATCAGTAAAGAATGTAGATAAAACCATAGGGCAGGAAAGAATACTAAAAAGTATATCTCTTAGTGTAAACAGAGGAGAGTTCGTTAGTATAGTTGGACCTTCTGGCTCAGGAAAAAGCACGCTTCTATACATTCTTGGGCTTTTGGATATTCCAACGTCAGGAGAAGTTTACGTAGAAAACTCTCCTATAAACTTTAAAGATAAAAGCAGGATTTCAACTCTGAGAAACAAAAAGTTTGGCTTTGTATTTCAGTTTCACTACTTACTTAACGAGCTAACTTTAGAAGAAAACGTTATGGTTCCTATGTTAAAAGCAAAAGTACCAAAAGAACAAGCTTCTGAAAAAGCAAGAAAGCTTTTAGAAAGACTTGGTTTGAAAGGAAAAGAGAGTAGAAAACCATACCAAATATCAGGTGGAGAGCAGCAGAGAGTATCCATAGCCAGAGCCTTATCCAACGACCCAGAAATTTTGATTGCAGACGAACCAACCGGAAACTTAGACTCAAAAAACACTCAGAACGTTATGGAAATCTTCAAACAGATAAACCAAGAAGGAAAGACTATAGTAATGGTTACTCATGAAATGGATTTAGCAGAAAAAACAAGCAGAATAGTAAGAATGAAAGATGGAGAGATTGTAGAAGATACAATTTTAAAAATCTGATATAATTTCAATAATAATCAAAACTATAAAATGGAGAGATAACCTTGGATATAACCACTATAGGTGGAATAATCGCAGCTTTAGTTTTATTTGCTGTTGGAGATATTTTGGAAGGAGGAAACCCTGCAGGATTAATACATATCTCATCTATAATAATAGTTGTACCAACAACGTTATCGGCAGCAGCTGTAGCAACTAAACAAAAGTATGTAGCAGCTGCTTATAAAGAATTAAAAATAGTATTTGGAAACCCTCAGTTAAACCCAGAAGAAACCCTTGAACAGATAATAAAAATAGCCGAAAAAGCAAGGAAAGAAGGTATCTTATCAATTGAAGCAGATATCGGTAATATAAATGACCCATTTTTCAGAAAAGGCTTACAGATGCTTGTAGACGGTTTAGAGCCTGAAGTAATCAGAGAAAGAATGGAGCTTGAAATAGCAGAAATAGAAGAGTACTACGAAGGTGCGGCAAAATACTGGATAACTGCAGGAGAAACTACACCAGTTTTTGGTCTTGTAGGAGCGGTTATGGGTCTTATACTGGCACTTAAAAGGTTAGAGAATCCTGTAGAAATGGCGGAAGGTATAGCTGGTGCTTTTACGGCTACAGTTACAGGTATAGTATCATCATATCTACTTTTTGGACCTTTCGGTCATAAAATGAAGGCAAAAGCAAAAGATATAATAAAATCAAGAGAGATGATACTCGAAGGTATAATAGGTATAGCATTATCTAAAAACCCTAAAATGCTTAGAGAGCAACTTATGATTTACACTGGAAAATCAGAAGAACAAGGTAAATAATGGCTAAAAAGAAAAAACACGAAGAACATGGAGCTGGAGAAAGGTGGGCTGTTCCTTATGCAGACTTTCTTAGTCTGCTTCTTGCGCTCTTTATAGCACTTTTTGCTATATCCACGATAGATAAGAAAAAACTGGCTTCTTTTGTAGAAGCTATATCTGCAGCTTTCAGCTTTAAACCAATATCTACAGCAGCTCCTCCATCTATCATAGAAGGTGTAGGTGTAAAGCAAAAAAGAGAAGATATGAAGAAGAAGCTAAAGGAAAAAGTTGAACAAATTGTAAAGAAACTAAACTTAGAAGGAAAAGTGCAAGTAGAAGTAATTCCTATGGGTGTTAGAATAAGAATTTTAGACTATATACTGTTTAATCCTTGTAGTGTTGAAATAAAAAAAGAGTATCAAGAACTTTTATCTGGTATAGCCGAAGTAATAAAAGAGGCAAATCTACCTGTTGAGGTAGAAGGTCATACCGACAATATTCCACCATCTTCTAACTGTATATACCCATCAAACTGGGAACTTTCTGCTGCAAGAGCAGCCGCCGTTGTGAGATACCTTATCCAAGCTAAAAATTTACCCCCTAACATGTTTAGTGCAGTAGGTTATGCCGACACAAGACCTATAGCACCAAACACATCTGAAATAGGAAGGTCTATGAATAGAAGGATAGAGATTAATCTTATATCTGGAACAGATAAAGAACCAGAGATGAAAGAAAAGATTAACCAGGAGAAAATGGAAACCAATGAAGAAGTTAGACCGAATCTTGAAAGTAATGGAAAAACAAATACAAAATGATATATTTCAATTAAATCAAATTAGAAAAGAGATACTTGATAAAGAAGAAAAGAGAGGGTATCTTTTAACAGAATTAGAGAAAACAGAAAATTTGAAAATAAAAGATGCGTTAGAACTAAAACTTCTTAGAGAATATCAAAGGTTTTTAAATGAACAGTTAAAAAAGGTAGATTCAGAATTAAATTCTCTAAAAGAAACAGAAAAGCATATATTAGAGTCTATAAAAGAAAAAAACGCTCAGAAAAAGGCTATAGAAAGCTATATTTCTAAAAAATCTATACAACAGGAGGTGAAAAGACAGTTTGAAGAAGCCATTCAAAACTCAGATAATTATAATAGGAACTTTGTTAATAATCTCCTTTAGTCATCCACAAGAAAAAGAGATAAAATCGGAGATAGAAAAACTCATTAAGCTAAGAGAGGAATTAAAAACTACCTACGAAAATAACCAAGCTTTACTTGAAAAAATCAAAAAAGAAAAAGAAGAGTTAGAAAAATTAAAAAAACAGTTAGAAGACCAACAGAAGAAGATAGCAGAAGAAAGGTATAAAAAACTTGCTAAAATCTTTGAAAAGATGGACCCAGAGTTAGCAGGTGAAAAATTTTCCAAAATGGAATCAGCAGAAGATGCAGCTTACATACTTTACAACATGAATGAGAAAAAGGCAGCAGCTATACTTAACAACACAGACCCTGTGATGGTTAACAAGATTGTTCGTATTCTTAGTGGATTAAAGAAAAATCCTCAATAGAGTATCCCTTAGTATGGACAAATATTCCATTTAATAACATTTATCTTTCAGAAAGTTTACTTTGTATGTGTTTTATGTTAGCTTTTCTGTTAAAAGAACCTGTTTTGAAGAATATATGCCATTGATATTTTGCAATAGCTTTAGCGGTTTTTTTAGCAGGTTTGAAGATAGACTTTATTTTTTCAATTTTTTCTTTGTTTGCATAGTGTTTTACTTCAATAGCTCTATATAACAAGGAGAAACTCCTTTAGTCTTAGCCCAATAACTTAGCCTCATATGGAATAAATTAGCATATAAGGAGATATTATCAAGAGAATATGAAGCTAATCACGAAAACTACTTTACTTCTACTTCTATTTCCTTTTTTTGTTTTTTCACTGTGTTTGTTTTTGAAAATTCTTTTTCATTAACCTTTTTCTCAACGGGAACCGTTATCTCTTGAGATATATTTTTTGATTGTTTATGTTTAGAATCCTTAGCAAAAGAAAAAACACAAAAAGAAAGTATTGTTAAAACTACAATAAAACTACTTTTCTTCAACTTCGACCTCTACAGAGTTTTTCCCTGTAAGTTTGTAATTTACGTTATACTTATTTGTATCTAAATATAGAACTATTCTTACATTGTGGTCTGGTTCTTCATAAAAAACAAGTTTACCAATTTTTTCATCATTTATAAATATATCTTTTTCATATTTTTTAACTTCGTAGTCTAAATCTCTTTTTGAAAAAATTGCTTTTAAAGATACGGAGTTTTCTGATTTGGTTGTTTCTACAATTCTCGATAAATCACCCAACTCAATAGGAAACTTTAATTTAATGGAAGTTTTTTCTTTATTCTGCTTTACTTCTTTATCTTCTGACTTTAACATTGACATTTTAGTTTGTTTAAGATTTTCTTCAGATGATTTTTCTTCTTGTGATAGAACAGGTTCTATCTTTATTTCTTCACTTTTTGTGTATATAACATCTACCTGAGCTATACCATCGGAAAAGGCTTCTTTTGGAACTTTGTTAGGTATCAGTTCCCCTGTGCCGGTTGTTTTAAGGATTACATCTTTTCCTATCTTGTCATAAACTTTTATCAATCTTCCGTTTTTATCAAAAGCTTTTAATACCAATTTAAATGGTTTTCCTACTTCTATATCGTTAGGAGTTTCTATCTCTATCTTACCTATTTCCTGTATTTCTGGTTGTATTGTTTTAGATGCAACTTTTTTATTAGTTGATTTATCTATAACTTCTATATTGAACTCTTTTACAGTGTAAGGTGTAATTTCATACTGGTAAGTTTCTCCAGAAAAATCTTTTAAGTCTATATCCTTTGATGTACCATTGGCTACTATAGTAAATGTTTGGTTTATATGATACTTCGTAACAACAGGGTTTCCTTCTTTATCATAAAAGGATATTTTTACCTTGTAAGGGTATCCTGGTAAAAATCTGTCTGGAGAGGTTATAACGATAAAATCAGCTTTATTGTTAATTACTTTAAACTGAAGAGATGGAGTTAAAGCGTTCGTTGGGTTAACTTTAATAAGAATTGGCTTATCGTTAATTACAAACTGAATACTGTAATTCCCAGCCTTTCTACCTGTAACTTTTAAAGTAAATTTACCATTTTTTATATCTACTGGATATATTTCATTTTTATCCAGCATTAAACCATTGCTTACTATTTTTATTTTGTCAGAAAGACCTGTATTGTTAGAAGGGTTTCCGTAGGCATCGGTTGCTTTAAACTCTATCGTTTGACTTTCACCTGCTACTATCGTGTCATTATAGTTTACTTCTAAGTATGTTATCTCACTTGGTTTTACAAAGACTGCAGCGTTAGCAAAATTGAATACAAAAATCAGAAGTATTGAAAAAACTCTTAGGAATACCATACTTCCCTCCAGATTTAAGTATCCAAATTATATCATTTTTCTTTTTTGTTTGTAAATCAAAGCTAAAATCTTTGCCACAGCTTCGTAAAACTCCTGTGGTATGTAGTCTCCTACTTCACAGGAAGAGTATAAAGCCCTTGCTAAAGGTGGGTCTTCT
Source organism: Sulfurihydrogenibium sp. (assembly GCA_002878035.1). Lineage (GTDB taxonomy): Bacteria > Aquificota > Aquificia > Aquificales > Hydrogenothermaceae > Sulfurihydrogenibium. The sequence continues at coordinate 3,375 of PNIU01000017.1, read as the reverse complement.
ACGATTCTAACGTTATGTTCTTTTGCAACTTCTTTTATTTTTTGAGCTATTAAGTCCTGTCCCTTTGCGACAACTTGGGGTGCTTCCATCTTTCCTTTTTCGTATTTTAACGCTACAGCGTAGTGTTCTGGGTTCGTTATTACAACGTCAGCTTTTGGCACTTCTGCTATCATTCTCTTTAAGGCAAGTTGTCTCATTCTTTTTCTTATTTCTCTTTTGATAAGAGGGTTTCCTTCGTAGGATTTACGTTCTTCTTTAACTTCGTCCTTTGTCATTTTCAAGTTTTCTTCATACTCATACCTACGATAAAGAAAATCTGCTATAGCTATAGGCACAGATAAAAACGCAAAAGCCATAACAAGAATTATAAGAGTTTTTGCTATAACGTAAACCTGTGTGTTTATACTTGCAGTCATATAAACAAGAAAGCCATCTAAAAGATACTTTACTATAAAATAAGCCAAAAAAAGTGATGCTGAAAGTTTAAGCAAACTCTTTATAAGTTCAAACAGTGTAGTTAGAGAAAAAAGTCTCTGTAAACCAGATATTGGGTTTATTTTGTCTAACTTTGGTGTTAAAGGTTTTAAGGTAAACAGAAATCCAAACTGGGCTACGTTTGATGCTATGCCTATCACAAAAAGAAGTAGTATAAAAGGTAATACCAGTATAGCAAACAATTTTACAGTAAACCATAAAAAGTTTTTTCCGGCTTCTTCTGGAAATAGATAGATTGGATTTGAAAATGTGTATTGAAAGTAATTTATCAAATGTTTATAAACAAATGGAATGTAAAAAATTAAAGCCACAAAAACTACAAAAAGAGAAGATGCAACGGCTACATCGAGACTTTTTAGGACTTGTCCTTCTTCTCTTGCTTTCTCTCTTCGTTTTGGTGTTGCTTTTTCTGTTTTACGAGGGTCTTTTGCCATTACTGTTTACTCATTATCTTTAAAGCTGTTAGATAATATTCTACCATTTTGTCCATCAGACTAAGACCTACTTTAACTAAAACTACACTTGAGAACATTAACACTAAAAAACCTATCCATATCTGGGCTGGAAGTCCTACAAAAAATACGTTTATCTGTGGTATAAGTCTGTTTATCAAAGCTAAAACAACGTTAAAGATTAGTAAAACCAAAATAAAAGGAAAAGCCATTTGAAAAGACAGCAGAAAAATATCACTACTTTTCTCAATAACAAATGGAAAAATACCTTGATTTATGGAAGTAGAAGTGACAGGTATAATCTCAAAACTTTTAAACAAAGAACCTATAAGTATCTGATAAGAACCAGATACAAAAAACAGAAGATAGAAAAGGAACACAAAAAATCCAGATAAAACGGAAGTTTGACCAAAAGCCGGGTTATATATATTCAAAACAGTTAGTCCCATCAAAAAACCAACGATTTCAGCCGCGTAAGAAAAAGCAGATATCAAAATATTTACAATCAACCCAAGGGAAAGACCTATGAAAAACTCCTTAAAAACTAAAACTAAGAATGTTATTAGTTCTAAACTGTTAACCTTAACTTGAATATCAAAGTTTAGCATTGTAAAGAATGCAAAGGAAACAACCATAAGAACTTTAACGTTATGAGGTATCACTGGCGAAGATATTAAAGGGAAAGATAAAAAAAACGCTATAATCCTTGAAAAAACTAAAGCAACGGCTGCTGCTTGGTCAGGAGTTATAACAACCATTTTAGGATTATTTTATTATCTGTATTATCGTTTCAAAAGATTCTCGTGTGTAGTCTACCAACTTTGTAGTCATCCAAGAACCAAAAATTATCAAACCTATAAGTGCTGCTATAATTTTAGGGACAAAAGTAATCGTCATCTCGTTTATCTGTGTAGCTGCCTGTAGAATACTTATTAAAAGTCCTACAATAAAAATCAGTAGTATCACAGGTGTTGATATTATTAGAGTTATTTTAAACATCTGGTATACCAGATTTACGGCTAAATCTATACCCATGGTTTTTCTCCTAAATTTTATAACTCTGTATCAACGCTTTTGTTAAAAGTTCCCAACCATCGGCTAAAACAAACAGCATAAGCTTAAAAGGTAGTGATATAAACATAGGGGGAATCATCATCATACCCATAGACATAAGAATACTTGCAACAACAAAATCTATTACCAGAAATGGCAAGTATATTATAAAAACTATCTCAAAAGCTGTTTTTATCTCACTTATCATAAAAGCCGGAATTAGAGTTGTCATACTTATATCTTCAGGTTTTTGTGGTTTTTCTTTCGATATATCTAAGAACAGTTTTAAATCTTCTTTTCTTGTGTTTTTTAACATAAAGTCTTTAAGTGGTTGTTTTGCGTTTTCTATAGCTTGAACATCTGATATCTGTTTTTTTAAGTAAGGCGTTAAACTTACTTCACTTATTTTATCAAATACTGGCTTCATTATAAAAAAAGTTAGGAAAAGGGCAAGACCTACTATAACTTGGTTTGGTGGAGCCGTTGGTATGCCAAGAGCATGTCTTAACAAAGATAAAACAATAACTATCCTTACAAAGGAAGTCATACTTATCAGTATAGCTGGAGCTATGCTTAGTATCGTTATTAGTAAGAGTATTTTCAAAGAGGTGTCCAAATGGTCAAAACTTCTTAACGTCTCGTTAAGGATATCTGCATAACTAAAACCAGCAGCCAAAAGTATTAAGAGGAATGAGAAAGCAATTCTATTCATTATCCTTTACTTCAATCTCCTTTTCCTCTATTTTTTCTATACTGTTTGGACTAAAGGAAAAAAGTATTATTTTGTTGTAAAACTCAACTGTAAATAAACCTTTATCTTTACCTATAAACTTTATATCCCTTATTTTTATATCGTTTGTATTGGAAAATCCCGTAGCTATAGGGGAGTATTTTTTTATTACAAACAAAAGACCATACATTGTGAGTATAACAATAATTAGAGAAATAACTATTTTAAATATGATGGTAAATTCAAACATTTTCTTTTATAAGGTCTATAATTCTTATTCCGTATCTGTCGTTAACGTTTACTATCTCACCTACAGCAAATGGCACATTTTTAATGTATATAGTTAGGAAGTCTTCTATATTTTTCTCTAAAGGGATTAAATCTCCTTCATTTAGGTTTAATAAAAATTCAAAAGTTTTAACAATACTTCCAAGCTCTACTCTAACTTCTACTTCTACATCTTTTAAAAATTTTATATCTTCTAAAGTAATCATGCTTTTAACTTGTTTGGATTATAAACTCTGTAAAGTATACGTCTTTAACACCACCAGCCGGTAATATTGCGTTTGTTCTTCTAATAATTTCCTCTTTTAATCTTTCTATACCTTCAGGAGATTTTAACTCTTCAGATGTTTTTGTAAAAAG
>PNIU01000012.1 GCA_002878035.1 Sulfurihydrogenibium sp. | reverse complement strand
AAATGATAAAAGTTTTACCTAAAGACCAGTGGGAACATTTCTTCGACAAACTTTCTAAAAATTTAAGCTCAAAAGAAGCTGAAATTGAAATTGTTGGAGAAGATATCGGAGATCAAGTTGAAACTAAAAAACAACCTTTGATAGGTTTATCTTACGACCCAAAAGATGATGAGTTTATCGTAACACTTGAACATCATGAACACATAGTCCCAAAACCTAAAGAGATAGCCGTTGACGAAGATGTAACGGGAATAAAAGCTGTAGAAGTAGTAGAACAAAACGGAACTAAACACATAATAAAGATGGTAGAACCTTTAGCTCTACCTCAATGATTTTCTAAGTAAACTATGGTTGCTCCCATACCGCCTTCATGGTAGGGGGCATCTTCATATCTAACCTTGTAAGGAAGTCTATCAAGATACTCTCTGACTGCTTTTCTTAAGACACCAGTTCCATAACCGTGTATTATCTTAAAAGTTGTAAGACCTTGTAGAATAATGTTATCTATATACTTTTCAAGCTCTTTTATAGCTTCTTCTTTTGTTTTTCCAATGAGGTTTATGGAAGGCATAACTTTTACAGATGGTTTTGAGACTACAACAAAAGATTTTTTCTCTTCTTTTTTCTCTTCGTTTACTTTTTCAAGCTTTGATAACTCTACCCAAACTTTCAATCCACCAAAGTCAACGTTGGCTCTATCTTCCCTTATTGAGATTATCGTGCCTTTTTGAGTTTTACCTTTTAACCTAACGATATCTCCCTCTTTAAACTCTTCTTTCACTTCTTCTTTCTTTAATTCTTCTAACTCTAACTTTTTGGTTTTTATAAAACGTTCTAACTTGCTACCGCTTTTTTCCTCTTTAACCTGTCTTAAAATTTCATAACCTTCTTCTTTTACACTTTCTATATACTTTTGTATATCTTTTAAGCTTTCTTTCCATTTTTCCTTTCTATCTTTTTCCAACTGCTGGACGAGTTTTTCATACTTTTCTTTTTCTTCTTGCAGGCTTTTTTGTAAGGTTTCTATTTCTCTTAGTTTATGTTCATACTGATTTATCATTTTTGAAAACTCTGAAGCTAAATCTTGAAATCTTAATATATCTTCATCTACATACTTTTTAGCTGTTTGTAATATTTCATTTGGAAGTCCGAGTTTTTCGGCTATATAAAACGCCATACTTTCTCCAACAGTGTCGTAATGTATTTTATACGTTGGTTGGAGAGTTTCCTTATCAAAGCCAACAGAAGCAACACGGTAGTAATCACTCTGTAAAGCATACATCTTGACTTTTTTAAGATGTGTAGAAGCTATGACAAAACTTCCTTTACTTTTTATGTAATCTAAAATTCCTATTCCCAAGGCTGAGGCAAAGTCTGGGTCTGTTCCCGGGATAAGCTCATCAAGGAGTATAAGGCTGTTTTTACTTGTCAGTTGAAGGATTTCTTTTATGTTTTGAACGTGGTATGAAAAGGTTGAAAGATTTTCTTCTATACTTTGGTAGTCTCCTATATCTATAAAAACTTCATCAAATACTTTTACTGTGCTATGGTCGTCTACTGGTATAGGAATGGCAGTTTTGTATAAAAGTGATAGTAAACCTGCCGTTTTTAGTGCTACTGTCTTTCCTCCAGTGTTGGAACCTGTAATTATAAGACCTTTTTTATTTTCTAAGATAATGTCTATTGGATAAAAAGTCTTACTTTTCATTAAAAATATAGGATGTTTTGCATTGTAAAGCCTTAGATTTTCGTCTTCTTTTGGAAAGATACAGTTGTATTCTTTTGCGTATCTAACCTTTACCTGTAAAACGTCAAACTCTAATATTGCATCAAAAGATTTTCTTATAAAATCTATCTTAGACCTTACTAAGTCTGTAAGGAACTTTAGTATTTTTCTTATCTCTATCTGCTCTTGAAGTTTTAAGTCGGAGAGTTTGTTGTTTAAAGGCACAACCTCGAAAGGCTCTACGTAAACTGTGTTTCCTGAAGATGACCTATCTTGAATTATACCTTTTATCTTGTTTACGTAGTTATACTTTACAGGTATTACAAACCTTTCTCTTCTAAGGGTTATGATTTTTTCTTGGATTGCTTCTTCGTAAGATGTTTTGTTAAGTATGTTTTCCAGTAGACTGTTTATATGTTTTTCAACTTCTTTTATTTCCTTTCTTATCCTTGCTAAATCCGTAGATGCACTGTCTTTTACAGAGTAGCTACTATCTATACTGTCTGTTATTATCTTCTCAAGTTCCTTTAAAGGTGTAAGGTTTTGATAGATTTCTTTTAAAGTATCAACTTGGTTTAAATCTATAAAGTTTTTCACTTCTTTTACAACTTTTAGAAAAGATGCAATGTCAAACAGTTCTTTTGGAGATAGTATACTGTCTTCTATAACGGCAACTTTTATAGCTTCCGTAATGTCTGGATACTCTGTGAGAGGTAAGTATCCTTTGTAGATAAATAGAGAGAAAAGTTCTTGTGTTTTCTTTATCTCTTTGTGAAGTTTTTCTAACCTATCAAATGGTTTTAGATTTAAAATAACTTTCTTAGTAAGGTCGTTATGGGTGTAATCAGAAAGAAGGCTTAAAAATTTTTTATACTCTATTGCCTCTAAGTCTCTTTCTCTCATTCTGACTTTATATTTTTAACTATTTCTGGAAGTTTGTATATATACTGCATTATCCTTTTCCACTTTTTCCATTCTATAGCGTTTAAACCACTTCCGTAAATACCACTTTCGGTAATATCACTTCCAACTCCGGATTTTGCAGTGATTATAACATTATCGGTTATAGTTATATGGTCTGCAACTCCCACTTGACCTGCAAGGATAACGTTGTTCCCTATTTTGCAACTTCCGGCTATTCCAACCTGTGAGACTAAAATACTGTTTTCTCCTATCTGACAGTTATGGGCTACCATAACAAGGTTATCTATTTTTGTGCCTTTCTTTATGATAGTTTCATCTACCAAAGCTCTATCTATCGTTGTGTTGGCTCCTATCTCTACATCATCTTCTATAATGACTTTACCAACGTGTTTTATCTTTTTTCTTTCCTTACCATCTTGGTAATAACCAAAACCATCGGCTGCTATTACTGCTCCAGAATGAATGATAACGTTGTTGCCTATTTTTGTGTCTTTGTATATAACAACGGAAGGATACAAAATACAGTTATCTCCTATCTCTGTGTTTTCTCCTATGTAGGAAAATGGATATATAACAGTGTTTTTACCTATTTTTACGTTGTCTTTTATTACTACAAAGTCGTCTATATAAGCCGTCTGGTCTATGTAAGTGTTTTTCCCAACAACTGCTTTTGGGGAGATATAACCAGTCTTTTTTTCTTCTGGATAAAAGATTTCTATAAGTTTATAGAAAGAAATGTCTGGTTTATCAACTATAAGCTGGGGTATGTCTAAACTTTCTATGTAATAAGGAGTTAGTATAGCTCCTGCCGATGTTTTACTCAATTTTTTAGGGTCTTTTATAAATGTTAAATCTTCCTTTCCTGCCTTTTCTATACTTTTTAAAGATTTTACCTCAAAATCTTCTTTAAGGTTTTCAATCTTAGCGTTTATTAAAGATGCTATCTGAGTTAATCTCATTTCTGTTTGTTATACTCCTTTAAGACTTCGTCTGTAATGTCAAGTTTAGGACTTGCGTAAAGAACTCCACTAACAAGACCTCCGTAAAAAACTGCTTCGTAGTTTCTATCTTTGGCAATTTTTTCTACTATCTTTTTAATTTCAGATATCATACTTTTTTCTGCATTCGCTTTCATCTTGGCTAATTCTTCGTTTGCTTGGGCTTCCAAAGTTTGAAGCTGTCTTGCTAATTCTCTCATCTCTTTTCTTTTTTCTTCTTTTGCTTTATCGTTTAACGCCGGACTTTGAAGTTGCTTTTGTAAATCCTGCAGTTTAGCCTGCAAATCCTTTGCTTTGTTTTGATAGAATTCCAGTTTGTTTTCAAGTTCTTTTTTGTACTTTTTACCTTTTTCTGACTCGTTCATAACTTTTTCTAAATCTACGTAGGCAACGTTGGCGGCTTTCGATAAACTAACCAGTCCAAACATCAGAATTAAAACTACTAAAAACTTCTTCATACAATCACCTCTCTAAATTTTTTCAGAAAAACGTTCCAAGTATGAATCCTATTCTCGAACCACTTACACCGGCAGGTGGATTTAAAACCTTACCGTAGTAAAGCTCTATTGGTGCAAAAGGAGTTATTATCTTAAGACCAGCACCAACGGAGTTGTAAATGTTTGAAAATGGATTTCCACTGTCAAAACCTTTACCTTGGTCTAAGAAAACGTATCCCCATAAAAACCTCTCCGATATAGGATGAGCAAGCTGGTAGTTAAGAATTATCTCCCTTTTTGCTCCGGCAGGGTTTCCGTCAGCGTCTACAGGACCAGCTCTACCCCATTCAAAACCTCTTATGGTAAAGTCTCCTCCAACGAAGAAGAGCTCATCAAGTGGTATTGTTTTGGATATTTTTTCAACAAATCCCAAAGTGCCTTTAACTGAGAATACAAAATCTGTGTAGAAAATTTTATCAGGTATTATCTTTGTAGCAGTTAAAACGGCTTTGTAAAAATCTCTTGTTCCTGTACCAGCTTTCAAAGATAAAGTTAAGTCGCTACCATCTGTTGGAAGTAGTGGGTTATTTATTGTGTTTCTATTTATAAACCATCCAACTGAATAAAGAGTATACTTTCCTGCTTGCTGTTTTATGTATACGGAAGCTGTATCCAGTATATCTTTATACTCACCTTTTTCAGCCGTAAAAGATACACCAGTTCTCCAGTACTCTTTAAACTCATAAGAGAACGTTGGAGAAAAGCCTAATTTTGTAGCAACGAAAGAAGTGTAGTCTACGTAGCTATCGTATACACTTATACCTAAATCAATTGGTTTATGAAAAGCCCATTTATGTAGGTAGTTTATAGAGTTGTTTCTATACTTTGAACCTACCGATAAAGATAAACCTAATGTATCACCTGTGCCAAGGAAGTTTCCTTTTCTTATAGATGCAAAGAATGAAAGACCAGTTAGCTGGCTGTAGCCTGCTCCGATAGACATCTGACCGGTAAATCTTTCGTTAACTTGTGTTGTTAAATCCATCTCGTTGTCAGATTTTACGTTAGGGTCAAAACCTATCATATCGTAGTAGCCAAGTCTATAAAGTCTTGCCTGAGACCTAAGAAGGTCCTCTTTTCTAAATAAGTCTCCCGGAGCAAGTCTTAACTCTCTTCTTATGGTAGAGTCCCTTGATTCGTAGTTACCGGTAATGTTTATTTTATCTACGTAGTAGATGTTACCTTTGTTTATATCGAAGATTATATCTACAGTTTTTTTATCTTTATTTACAAGTTTGTTAACTTCTACGTTTGCGAATATGTAACCAAGGTCGTTGTATTTATCTAATATGTTTTTCTTTATAAAGTCTACTTTCTCTTGGTCGTAGTATTCACCGGGTTTTATCTCTTTTCTTCTACCAATTGCTAAAAGTTCCTTGTTAGTGTAAAGGTCGTTGTTCTGAATTTTTACAGAATCAACTTTGTACCTGTCTCCTTCTTTTATCTTTATTGTTATGTGATACTTTTTACCATCTATAAGCTGGATTTCAGGCTCTTCAACTTCAACGTCAAAAAAACCTTTACCTATATAAAGATTTCTTATCCTGTCTATATCTTCGTAAAGGGTCTCTTTAACTAAACTTGGATGTAGCCTCAGTTTAAGAATACTTCTTTCTGATGTTTCCATTACAGATAGGATATCTTTGGTTTTTATGTTTTTGTTTCCAACTATGTTTATTTTCTCTACGTAGGCTTTAGAACCTTCATCAATTTTAAACACTAAGGTGTTGCCTTTGTAGTAGTAAGATACTTTTGTGTTGTAGTAACCTTTTTTTTCGTAAAGGGCTTTAATCTTTCTTTCCATCTGGGCTATTTCGTCTACGGATAAGACTCTTCCAAGGCCTTTCTTTATAGAGTAAAGCTTTTCTCTAAGCTCTGGTCCAAGGGTTGAAAATGGAAGTGGTCTACCACTTTCTAGCTTTTCACTTAGGTCTAAACCTAATTCTTTTATCAAATCTTCCTTTGATACTGCACGGTTACCTTCAAACTCAATTCTTTGAACAACTGGAAGCTCACTGAAGACAAACGTAATATCTACACCGTTTTCAGTGTACTTTGTGTAAGTGGCAACATTTGAGAAGTATCCGAGTTTGTATAGGTCTCTTATAGTGTTTTCGATAGTGTCTCTCGTAACTACGGCACCTTTACCAAAAGGAATAAGAGGCTTTATAATCTCTTCGTTAAAAAATTTTAAACCTCTTATCTCTATTTTCTCTATACGGTATACTTTGGTTTGTTCTTGATTTTTTTCTTGGATGATAGGAGTTGTTTCTACTTCAGGTTGGTTGTTTTCTTCAGAGAAAGAAGGGTTAGATAGTAGTGAAAGGGCGGCTAATGAAGCCGCCGCAACTTTTTTCATACTGTTTGAAGCTCTTTTTTCTTTCTTCCTTTCTTCTTCTCTTTTATGACTTGCAATCCAACTGTATTGTCTGGATTGAGTACTATCTCTACTTTTGAGCCAGGTTGAAGTTTTCCTGCCAGTATCTCTTCCGCTAATATGTCCTCTACCTGAGACTGGAGAGCTCTCTTTATGCTTCTTGCTCCGTACTCTGGCTTGAACTCCTTCTCTATCAAGTAGTCTACAAACTGTGGAGATAAGCTTACTTCTATTTGCCATTCTTTTAACCTTTTGTTTATCTCTTTAACTTGTATATCTATTATACCTTTAATTACTTCTTTGTCCAATGGTTTGAAAACGATTATTTCATCAAGTCTGTTTATGAACTCTGGGCTGAAGGCTTTCTTAACTTGGTCTAAAACGTTCTTTTTAAGGTCTTTGTAGTCTGCAAGTGATGATTTTGTTTCAAATCCCATCTTTCCACTGTCAAGTATCATCTTAGCACCAAGGTTTGAAGTCATTATGATTATAGTGTTGCTAAAATCTACCACTCTACCAAGGGAGTCTGTAAGTCTTCCATCGTCAAATATCTGTAAGAATATGTTAAATACGTCTGGATGAGCTTTTTCTATTTCGTCAAAGAGTATAACTGAGTAAGGTTTTCTTCTGACGGCTTCTGTAAGTTGTCCACCTTCTTCGTAACCAACGTATCCCGGAGGTGCACCTATAAGTCTTGATACTGTATGTTTTTCCATATACTCTGACATATCGAACCTTATAAGGGCATCCTCTTTACCGAATAGATACTCGGCTAACGCTTTTGCAGTTTCCGTTTTACCTACACCTGTTGGTCCTAAGAATAGGAATACTCCGATAGGTCTGTGTCTTCCTTTTAGTCCTACGCTGTTTCTTCTTATAGCTTTAGCTATGGCTGTTATAGCTTCGTTTTGGTCTACAACTCTCTTATGAAGCTCCTCTTCTATGTGTAAGAGTTTTTCTTTGTTAGACTCTGTCAGTCTTGCTATAGGTATTCCAGTCCATCTTGCAACAACTTCCGCTATCTCTTTCTCTGTAACTTTAGGTTTGTTTTCTTTTTGCTGTTCTTTCCATTTAAGTTTCATAGTTTCAAACTTAGCTCTTAACTTAACTTCTTCATCTCTTAGTTTAGAAGCTTTTTCAAAATCTTCCTGTTTTATAGCTTCTGTTTTTTGGTCTTCTATTTCTTTTATTTTTTCTTCCATCTTTTTAAGGTCTTCTGGAAGTTCTACTTCTCTAAGTCTTACTAAAGCTCCTGCTTCGTCTAAAAGGTCTATGGCTTTGTCTGGTAGCTGTCTGTCGGATATGTATTTTACGGAAAATTCTACGGCTTTTTCTATAGCGTCTTTTGTATACTCTACGTTGTGAAACTCTTCAAATTTGTTTTTAAGTCCTTCTAAGATTAAGATAGCGTTTTCTGGTGTTGGTGGGTCTACGATAACAGGCTGAAATCTTCTTTCTAATGCTCCGTCTTTTTCTATATACTTTCTGTATTCGTCTAATGTAGTAGCTCCTATTACCTGTATCTCTCCTCTTGATAAAGCTGGTTTTAACATGTTGGAAGCGTCTAAGGAGCCTTCGGCAGAGCCTGCACCAACCATAGTATGAAGCTCATCTATGAAGAGTATAACGTTAGGAGCTTTCTCTAACTCTTTGAGTATACTTTTCAGTCTTTCTTCAAACTGACCTCTGTATTTGGTTCCTGCAACGATTAAAGCTAAGTCTAAAGCTACTATCCTTTTGTTTAAAAGTGTTTCTGGCACTTGCTTGTTTGCTATCCTTTGAGCAAGTCCTTCAACTATAGCCGTTTTTCCTACACCGGGCTCTCCTATTAAAACAGGGTTGTTTTTTCTTCTTCTTGAAAGTATCTGTATAACTCTTTCTATCTCTCTTTCTCTACCTACTACTGGGTCAAGTTTTCCTTCTTTCGCTAAAGCTGTAAGGTCTCTGCCAAACCTATCAAGGTTAGGTGTAGGAGCTGATTTTGTCTGCTCTTGAGCTGGTATCTCTCCCAAAGCTGACAGTATCTCTCTTCTTACGCTGTACTCATCTATACCAAAACCTCTTAAGACTCTTCCACCAAGACCTGTCTTTTCTCTAACGATACCGATTAGCAGATGTTCGGGACCTACAAACGGATGGTGTAGTATTCTGGCTTCTTCTACTGCAAACTCAAGTATTCTTTTAGCGTCCGGAGAAAACAGGACTTCTCCAGAGTGGCTACCTTTAGGCATCTGAGATGTTAGAGTTTTTTTCACCTTATCAGTAGTGAGTCCAAACTTGGACAACACAAGAACCGTTATATCGTCTTCATCGAGTAGTGCCAGTAGAAGGTGTTCACTGCCTAAGTAGTTGTTTTTATATGCTAAGGCATGTTCCCTTGCTGTTAGTATAACTTTTCTTGCCTTTTCTGTAAATTTTTCAAACATTGCTTTTACCTCTGACCTTTATTTTTCCTTCACAATAATTTACATAAATGTTAAACTTTTTCAACATTAACCAACATACCGTCTCTTATAAAGTAAATATACTGACAGTATTTTGCAATTTCAACGTCGTGGGTTGCGATGATGATTGTCATTTTATTTTTTTCGTTAAGTTCCTTTAGCAGTATTATAACATTTTTTGCGTTTTGAGAATCTAAGTTTCCAGTTGGTTCGTCCGCTATAAGAAGTGAAGGGTTGTTGGCTATAGCTCTTGCTATGGCTACTCTCTGCTGTTCTCCACCAGAAAGTTGAGCTGGTTTATGGTTTTTTCTATGAAGAAGATTTAACTTTGTTAATATTTCTTCTGCTTTTTTTTCTGGATTTTTCTCTCCCTTTATCTGTATTGGTAGCATAACGTTTTCTAAGGCTGTAAACTCTGGTAGTAAATAATGAAACTGAAACACGAATCCTATGTTGTGATTTCTAAACTTTGATAGAGTTTTGTCGTCAAACTTGTTTATCTCTTGATCATCTATTAAAACTTTGCCTTCCGTTGGAAAGTCTACACCACCGATTATATGTAGTAAAGTGCTTTTTCCAGAGCCTGATGGTCCCATCAGAGCAACCATACTACCTTTTTCAATCTCAAGGCTGATTCCCTTTAATGCTACTACCTCTTCCTGACCGTTTTTGTAGACTTTTTTTACATTTTGAAGGATTACATTACTCATATCTTAAAACCTCAGAGATAGACTCCTTAGAAGCTGTAATGGCTGGAAAGATAGACGATACAAAGCATATAAACATAGAAGCCATGAATATAATAAAAACTTCCAAGGAAGAGATTTTTAAAGGAAGATGGTCTATTAGATAAACCTCTGGGTTTAACTTAACTACTTTGTAAGTGTCTCCTATAAAAACTATCGCCAAACCTAAAACAGTTCCGATAAATGAACCTATTACACCTATAAATATTCCTTGAAACAGAAATACTTTCGTAATAAAACTTCTATCTGCTCCCAACGTTCGTAGTATAGCTATCTCTTTTCGTTTTTCTCTACTTTTTGTTGATATAAGGCTTGCTATGTTGAATGAAGCAACTACTACTATAAGGGTTATAACAAGAAACATCGCAAACTTTTCAAGCTGTAAAGCCTGAAAAAGGCTTTTGTTCATATCCATCCAAGATTTCAAAACGTAAGGGTACTGGATATCTTTTTCCAACTTTTCCTTTACAACATCGGCTTTGAAAGGGTCCCTTAGTTTTAGCTGTATTCCGGTGATGTTGTCTTTCATATCAAAAAACTCTTGGGCAAATTTTATGTTGGTGGCAACGAAGGTTGAGTTATACTCGTATATTCCTAAATCAACTATTCCACAAACTCTTACTGGTTTTATCTTAGGTAGGTATCCAAGGGGTGTTTTTCTACCAACGGGAGAAAGTAGGTTTAGCTGGTCGTTTACCGTTGCAGAAAGCATAAAGGCAAGGTCTTTTCCAAGTATAACACAGTTATCCGATAGATTGTATTCTCCGAGGATTAATTTGTTTTTCAGGTTCATAAAGTTTAAGTCTTTCTGTGGGTCTACACCTCTAACGTAAACTGGAACAACTTGAGAGTCTTTAGAAAGTATTGCTTGGTTGTATACAAAAGGCTGGTAGTCTAAAACTTCTGGATATTTCTTTAGTTTGTTAAATACATCTTCTGATGTTGTAAAGTTTTCATCGGCTTTTAAAATCATTATCTGAGGTGCAGTTTCCAGTAGTTTTGACTTTAAACCAAACATAAAACCGTTCATAACGGATAATGTAACGATTAAAGCTGCTACACCGAGAGTTATACCGATGATTGATACTATGGTCATAAAGGAAAGAAGGTTAGACTTAACAGAAAAAAGATACCTTAGGGATATCTTTATGTATAAGGGTAACTTCACTGTATAGCTTCCTTAAAGGATTTTATTTTTTCTAACGCTATCTGGGCTTTTTTAAGCTTTCTTTCTTCTTTATCTTTTATTTTAACGTTAAGTTCTGGTAACAGTGCAAAGTTAGGTCCCATAGGTTGTAGCTCGTTTTTTGCTGTAGTTATGTAGTTTATCAGGCTACCAATCATACTTTCCCTTGGTGGAACTACTGGTTCTTTTCCTTGCAACATTCTCACTACGTTTATACCTGCTACTATACCTGTTGCGGCAGATGCCATATAACCTTCAACTCCCGTTATTTGACCTGCAAAAAGGATGTTTGGATTACTTTTTAGTTGTAACGTTGGGTGTAGTAGTTTTTGAGATTGGATAAAGGTGTTTCTGTGTATGGAACCAAGTTTTACAAATTCGGCTTCTTTAAGGGCAGGTATAAGTCTGAATATCCTTTTTTGCTCTGGATACTTTAACTTAGTTTGAAAACCTACCAACGATAAAAGTGTTCCTTCAACGTTCTCTTTCCTTAACTGAACTACTGCAAAAGGTCTCTTTCCAGTTTTTGGGTCTTTAAGACCTACCGGCTTCATAGGACCGTAAAGTAAAGTTTCTTTTCCTCTTCTGGCTATCTCTTCTATTGGAAGGCATCCTTCAAAGTAAACCGCTTTCTCAAAATCTTTTAAAGGGACCTGTTCTCCTTTTATTAGCTCTTGGTAAAAAATCTCGTACTCTTCTTCTGTTAAAACACAGTTAAAGTAGTCTCCTGTTCCTTTATCGTATCTATCGGCCCAAAAACCTTTCGTGTAATCTACCGTTGAAGCATCGACGATTGGGGAAATAGCATCGTAAAAGTAAAGGTATTCGGAAGATGTAAGTTTCTGTATCTCTTTTGCAAAATCTTCTGAAGTGAGGGGTCCAGTTGCTATAACGACTATATCAGCGTCTGGAATTTCTTTTACTTCCTCTCTGATAACGTTTATATTTGGATGGTTTTCTAAAATTTCCGTAACCTTTTTAGAAAATTTCTCTCTGTCTACCGCAAAAGCTTGACCTGCCGGAACCTTAAAATCTTTTGCAACCTCCAGTAGCAAAGAGCCAAGTTCTTTCATCTCTTCTTTTAAAAGTCCGGCTCCTGACGTTAGACTTTCACTACCAAAAGAGTTGCTACAGACTATCTCTGCAAAGTAGCCTGTAGTGTGGGCAGGTGTTAGTTTTTTTGGTCTCATTTCGTAAAGGTCTACTTTGTAGCCAGCGTTAGCTATTCTGTAAGCCGCTTCACTGCCGGCTAATCCGGCACCTATTACTGCAACCTTCAACGTTCCTTCCACTGGGTTTGACCAGATTTAAACACTTCTTTTTTCCAAATCGGAGCCCTTGCTTTTACATTATCCACAACGTATCTACAACCAGCAAAAGCTTCCTGCCTATGTCCAGCCCACACAACTACCAAAAACGAAGGAACACCTACCGGCACAACCCCCGTCCTATGATGGACTACACAGTGATGGATAGAGTATTTCTCCTTTGCTTCTTCTATGATTTCTTTTATAACTTTTTCTGCCATCGATACGTAAGCTTCGTAGTGTAACTCTTGCACATCTCCATCTTCCGGAGCAGACCTTGCAACACCTATGAATATATCAACTCCACCACATAAAGGGTTTTGGTAAGAGTTAAAGACTTCATCTAAAGAAAACCAATTTTCTCCTATGTAAACCTGAGGAATCAACACTTGCCTCCGTTATCTATGTATTTTTGAAATTCCATCTTTTCATAACACTTTGCACCTAAGTAGTCGGCAAGCTTCATAAAGTAGTCTTTTGGAATATATCCCGGAATAACACCGATAAGCTCGTAGTTTTTATCAGGGTTAAACACGGCTATTGTAGGATAACCTGTTACTCTGTATAAAGATGAAAGGGTTTTTTCATCTACTTCCTTTTTACCTTCTGGGTCTAAAACTTTCCTGCTACCATCTACGTTAACTATAGCTATTTCAATATTGTTTTTAATTAAATTCTGCTTAACTTCAATGTCTCTTAGAACCTCTCTGTTTAGTTTATCACAGTATGGACATGTTTCAGATTCGAATATAACTATAAGGTTTTTCTTGCTGTTTATAGCTTGCTGTATTACAGGGTTTGGGTCTACGCTAAACTTTGGTTCTGAAGGCTGTTTATTACAACCGTAAGCTACAATTCCTGCTGCAACAAGAAAAGCTACTAATTTTTTCATAACGTATTCACCTCTTTGTGAGTTTATGTATAAATATTTTTTCCTTTAAGAAATTTTTTCAACACAACTTAACCAAGTTTTTCTAAAGCTTCCTTTATTCTTCTGACACCTTCCTTGATGTTTTCCATTGAAGTTGCGTAAGAAAGTCTTATGTAACCTTCCTTTCCGAAGGCAGAACCGGGAACCACAGCTACTTTAGCTTCTTCAAGAAGGTAAGCCGTCAAATCTAAATCGTTTTTTATATTTCCTTTTATGTAGTAAGAAACGTTTGGAAAAGCGTAGAAAGCTCCCTCTGGTTTTGTGCACCTTACTCCTTTAATGTTATTTAAAGCCTCTACTATGTAATCTCTTCTCTTTATAAACTCATTTCTCATCATAGCTGGAAACTGACCGTTGTCTTTTAAGGCTTCCAATGCACCATACTGGGCGAAAGTGGTAGGGTTTGATATGGTTTGGCTTTGTATATTAGTCATGGCTTTTATGTATTTTTCCGGAGCAGCAACCCATCCAAGCCTCCAACCTGTCATAGAGTAAGACTTCGAAAAAGCACCAACTGTAAACGTTATTTCCTTTACTTCTTTAGATAAAGAAGCTATACTGACGTGAGGCTCTCCGTAGCTAAACTCTTCATAACATTCGTCTGATATTATCATTATGTTATGTTTTAAGCAGACTTCGGCTATCCTTTCAAGTTCTTTCTTTGGTATAACGGCACCTGTAGGGTTAGAAGGAGAGTTTAAAACTAAGGCTTTAGTTTTTGGAGTTATTGCCGATTCAACTATTTCTGCTGTTAAAACAAAACCGTTTTCTTCGGAAAGTTCAGGTGTTATAGCCTTTCCATCGTTTAAAGCTATCTGTTCAGTATAGGATACCCAGTATGGAGCCGGTACAATAACTTCATCATCAGGGTTAAGAAGTATAGCGAATATTTCATACAGACCCATTTTTGCACCGGGAACTACGATAACTTCTGAAGATTTGTAATCTATCTGGTTTTTGTTTTTTAACTTTTCTGCTATAGCTTGTCTAAGTTCAGGTATACCGGCAGCGGCAGTGTATTTAGTTTTTCCTTCTTTTAAGGCTTTTATAGCTGCTTCTTTTACAAAGTCTGGAGTATCAAAATCAGGCTCTCCAGCTCCAAAACTTATAATATCAACACCTTTTGCTTTAAGCTCGTTAGCTTTTGCAGTAATCGCAAGAGTTTGGGAAGGCTTTATCTTTTGAATTCTTTTAGATAATTCCATAAACTTACCTCTTCAAAAAATTTTAACTTAATATTGTATCAATTTTTTTAAAAGTTCTGCCGATTGATTAAATGGTATAATTTTTGAAAAATTAATAGGGGAAAACAGTATTTTATGAAAGCCGTTATTCTTGCAGGTGGTAGTGGGACGAGACTTTACCCTACAACGAAAGTAATAAACAAACACTTTTTACCTATCTACAACAAACCTATGATTTACTATCCTTTGTCCTTAGTTATGTTGCTTGGGATAAGAGATGTTCTTTTCATAGTAAATCCACAGGATTTAGAAGACTTTAAAAATCTTTTTTCAGATGGTTCTCATCTTGGTATGAGAATAGATTACAAAATTCAGGAAAAACCTAACGGTCTTGCTGAGGGTTTAATCCTTGCCGAGGATTACTTAAAAGGTGATAAAGTGTTTTACCTTCTTGGAGATAACATATTCTTTGGCCACGATTTGGTAAAGATTTTAAAAGAAGCCATGTTAGAAGTTGAAACAAAAGGAGGAGCTTACGTTTTTGGTTACTATGTAAAAGACCCAGAAAGGTTTGGAATAGTTGAGTTTGATGAAAATGGAAAGGTTTTATCTATAGAAGAAAAACCAAAGAAGCCTAAGTCTCACTATGCAGTTGTAGGAGCATACTTTTTTGATGAAAATGCTTCCCAGATAGCGAAAAACGTAAAACCTTCAGACAGGGGAGAGCTTGAGATTACATCAGTTTTAGAAGAATACTTAAAAAGGGAAGCTTTGAAGGTTAAACTTCTTGGTAGAGGTTTTGCATGGTTTGATGCAGGAACCCACGATAGCTTTTTGGAAGCTGGAGAGTTTGTAGCCACTATAGAAAAAAGAACAGGACTTATGATAGGATGTATAGAAGAGATAGCCTATCGGAACAGATGGATAACAAAAGAAGAGCTTTTGGAGTTAGCAAAACCATTGCTAAAAACAGATTACGGTAAATACTTGGAAGCAATCGTGGAGGAAAATCCATGAACTTTGAATTTATAAGGTTAGAAATTCCAGATGTAATACTTATAAAGCCTAAAATCTTCAAAGACCAAAGAGGTTTTTTCTTAGAAGTTTATAAATCATCTGTCTTTAAAGAAAATGGTATAGACGTTTCTTTTGTACAGGACAATCATTCTGGCTCTGTAAAAGGTGTTTTAAGAGGTCTTCATTACCAGAAAAAACCAAAAGCTCAGGGAAAGCTTGTAAGATGTGTAAAAGGAAAGATATTTGACGTTGCAGTTGATATTAGAAAAAACAGTCCTACATTTGGGAAATGGGTGGCAGTTTACCTTTCCGAGGAAGACCAGAATATGCTTTGGATTCCAGAAGGTTTTGCCCACGGATTTTTAGCCGTTTCCGATTACGCTGAAATTATCTATAAAGTTTCCGGTGCTGAATACTCTCCTAAGCACGACGCAGGAATAAGATGGGACGACCCGGATATAGGAATAAAATGGCCGTTAGAAGGCATAGAAAATGTAATTCTTTCAGATAAAGACAGTAAACTTCCATATTTAAAAGATTTAAAAGAGGAGGATTTACTTTGAAAATTTTAGTGACAGGTGGAGCTGGTTTTATTGGAAGTGAGTTTGTAAGGCAGGCAGTAAAGCAAAACCATAACGTCTGCGTTGTAGATGCTTTAACTTATGCTGGAGATACAGAAAGGTTAAAAGAAGTAGAGCCATACATAACGTTTTACCATGCTGACATAAGAGATTACGAAGAGCTGGATAGTATCTTTGCCAAAGAAAAACCAGAAGCTGTTGTGCATTTTGCTGCAGAAAGCCATGTAGATAGAAGTATCTTAGAACCAAGGGCATTTTTACAAACAAACATAGAAGGAACGTTCAACCTTTTGGAGCTCTCAAAGAAATACGGTGTAGAAAAGTTTATAAACATATCTACAGACGAAGTTTACGGAGAACTTGGAGAAGAAGGAAAATTTACAGAAGAAACACCTTTAAAACCAAACTCACCATACTCAGTCAGTAAAGCCTCACAGGATATGTTAGGAAGAGCCTATTACAGAACCTACGGTTTACCGGTAATTACCGTAAGGCCATCGAACAACTACGGACCTTGGCAGTATCCAGAGAAGCTTATACCAGTAGTAATAGTTAAGGCTTTAAAAAACCAGCCTATACCAGTTTACGGCACTGGGAAAAACGTAAGAGAGTGGCTTTACGTATCAGACTGTGCAGAAGCAGTTTTAACTATCTTAGAAAAAGGGAAAATCGGTGAAGTATACAACGTGTCCAGCAGTGAAGAAAGAAGAAATATAGAAGTAGTAAAGGCAATACTTGATATATTAGGTAAACCTCACAGCTTGATAGAGTTTGTAAAAGATAGACCCGGACACGATTACAGATACTCTACAGACTCTCAAAAAATATACAGAGAGCTTGGTTGGAAGGCAAAAACAAAGTTTGAAGAAGGTTTAGAAAAAACTGTTAAATGGTATTTAGACCATCAAGACTGGCTTGAAAAGAAAGTTAAAGATTTAGAAGAATTTTGGCAGAAGGTTTACAGAAA
>PNIU01000003.1 GCA_002878035.1 Sulfurihydrogenibium sp. | reverse complement strand
TTTCTTCTTTCTTAGCTACTTCTTGTTTTTGTTCTGGTTGGTTTTGAGGTTTGGACTCTTGTTGAGCTGGCTGAGGTTGAGCTGCTTGTTGAGTAGCTTGTTGTTCTGGTTGTTGCTGTTGTGTAGGTTGTTGAGCTGTTTGAGTTTCTTGAGTTTGTTGTGGAGCTTGTGTTTGTGTAGTTTCTTCCTGTTTAGAACATGCCAAAATCAAAGCTGAAGATAAAACTGCGATAGACAACAGTTTAACTTTTTTCATGTCACTCCTCCTTGTCTGGATTTATATAATGATAATCTTTTTTTTAAAAATGTTCAACTTTTATTAATTGGGCAGCCATTTTTGCTTTTTTTCTTGCTTCTTCTACAGTTTTACCTGTAGCCAATGTTATACCCATTCTTCTTTTAGGTCTTGTTGTTGGTTTTCCAAATATTCTTACTTTTGTATCTTCTATTTCCAAAGCTTTGTCTACTCCTTTATAGACTGGAGCTACGCCGTAATCTGATGCATGGAAACAGTAAGAGGCTGATGGAGCAAGTAGTTTTATATTTATAGGAAGTCCTAAAATTGCTCTAAGATGGATTTCAAACTCTGACATGTTTTGAGATATAAGAGTTACCATACCAGTATCGTGAGGTCTTGGAGATATTTCGTTAAACCAAACTTCATCTCCTTTTACAAACATTTCACAGCCGAATATACCGTATCCACCAAGTTCATCAGTTATCTTCTTTGCTATTTCTTTTGCTTTGGCTAAAGCTGTTTCTGACATATGATGAGGTTGCCAGCTTTCCCAGTAATCACCTTCTACTTGTATGTGGCCTATCGGTTCACAAAATAGTGTTCCTTGGTTTTTTGTTCTAACGGTTAAAAGTGTTATTTCGTAATCAAAGTTTATAAACTCTTCTATAATTACTTCATTACCTTTTCCCCTTGCATTTTCCTGAGCGTAATACCAAGCTCTGTCTATTTCATCTAAACTTCTTACTACTGACTGACCTTTTCCAGAAGAGCTCATAACTGGTTTTACAACACATGGTAAGCCAATCTCTTGGACTTTTTTTCTGTATGTATCTATATCTGATGCAAAAGCGTATCTGGAAGTTTTAAGACCTACTTTTTCTGCTGCCAGTCTTCTTATACCTATTCTGTTCATAGTGTATTTTACTGCTGCAGCACAAGGTACAACGGTAAAACCTTCATTTTCTAACTCTAATAAGGCATCAGTATCTATAGCTTCAATCTCTGGAACTATGTAATCTGGTTTTTCTCTGTAAACGATGTCTTTTATCTGTTTTCCGTTTTTCATATCTATAACGTAGTATCTGTGGGCTACCTGTTGAGCTGGAGCGTTTTGATAGTTATCTACCGCTACAACCTCTATACCCATTCTCATTGCTTCTATCACAAACTCTTTTCCAAGTTCTCCACTTCCGAGTAAAAGTATTTTTGTAGCGTTTGATGATAGTGGAGTCCCTATAATCATTTCTATCTTCCCTCCTTTTGTTATTTGTCAAACAAAGAGTGTAAAATGTTCTTAATTTTTTGACTTAGATGGTCTGCACTATAACCAAAACCGTGAATTTCCACAAAAGCCATATACAAAAATGGTAGCATTATTCCCAAAAGAGCTATTACCATAACTATTAATCCAGCATGGACAGATTTTTTTAGAACGCTTTCTGCAGGGTTGAATGGGTTATAGTAGACAGTAACTTTATCGGACTTAAACTCTTCTACAATTTTGTTTGCTGTGTTTTTATCTGTTTCAAAAGGAGTTATAAAAATTCTATCTGATACGTATTCTTTCCCATTAACAAAGTATTTATATTTTATAACTGGTTTGTAGGTCTCATACCTTACTATTTCTTTTACTCTTTCTATGTTTCTTTCTAAAATTTGACCTTCTGTTTTTTTCCAAAAGATAAAGCGAAAGTATTTATAAAATACAAAGATTACCAGAAAAGATGCAAAAACTACGTAAAATGTATACAAAAATAATGAGTTCATAACTCCATTTAAAACAAAAATTTTTAATTAAATATCATAGCACAATGTCTGATTTCTTGATTTATTGAGTTATTAATGAGGGATAGATTTAACTATCCCCACCCTTATGTTACTGTTCTTTTTTATCGCTTGTTTGTAAATCACCGAACTTTCCTACTCTGCTGACCATAACACTACTTACAAACACAACACCCGAATGTTTGTTTAAAAACGGAGTTATACCTTCAAGCACTGCTTCAACGAGGTTTTCTGGCATTACTGATATGACCATAACAAGAGTGTCTTCTTCGTTAAATAAAAGATGACCTTCATGAAAACCATGGCTTCCTTTCCCAGATAGGTTATGTATTATAGTGTAGCCAGTAACACCAGCTCTATCGAGTAAATCCAGTACAAAGTCTAAGTCCTCTCCAGTAACAACTATCTCTACTTTCTTCATCTCGTAAAGTTTTACGCTTTTCATAATTTTACCTCCTCTTTTTCGAGATATTTAACCCAAACACCTTCTAAATGCCTATAAAAGATTCCAGTTTCTGGGTCGAAGATTAAAAGATTTATCCATCCGTTTTGTAAAAGGTCTCTTATCTTTCTTATCTTGTTGATGGCATTTCTTGCTAAATCAAATGGAGCTTCTATAATAAGAATGTATCTTATGGGTATGTGGAAAGGTTTACCTTCCTTTAGCACTGTTTGGGCTGGCAAACCTATCCTTAAGTCGCTGTAGTTACCAGTCATTACACCAATTCTTCCTACTACGTTGTGGTAGACCTTGCTTCCACTACCGTAAACTTCGTTGTCCACTGTCGAGAAGTAGTATTCAGAGTTTATCCACTGACCTACCACAGCAGGACCTGCAAGTATGTTTTCAAGAAGAAAACCTTTCTTATCAACATTGTAGTCGTAAGAATGCAAAAACACTCTACCATCTAACTTAGCAAAGCTTGTAATACTTCTTCTGCCTATAATGAAAGCGTAGTTGCCGGAAAGACCCCATTCTGGTCTAACCTCTGACCAATCGTAAGCTTTTCTGTAAACATCTTGAGGATTTTTTACATCTAAAGGCTTAGCTCTTTCCTGAAGAGTAAGCTCCTTAGCTATTTTAAGGTCTTGGTTTATTTTGTCCAATATTGGAATGTATCTTGCAGGTAAAAATTCAAGGTCATAAAGGAATACCTCATCTGTAGTAGTGTTGTGGATACCGGGTATAAATACAGTGTCTTCTGGTATTTGCAATCCGTGTTTTTGAGCCATTATCTGTCTTACAACAGGGTCGTTAGCCATAATGCAGAATATTCTTGCATTATAAATACCAGAAGCACCACCACAAGCTCCACAGTCTAAAGCTGACTCATAAGGGTTGTTTTCAGACCTACTTTCGTGTCCAAGAATCAACACTATAGGAGCAAATTCTTTGGTTAACCCTGTGCTTTTAAGAGCTGTAGATATAAGGAAAGCTTGTTCTTCTTTTGTAAATCCTATGCTTTTTAGCCTTTCTTTGAAAATTTCTACATAACCGCGGTCTATTTTGTATTTGTTTCTTAAAACTTCAACTGCTTTTTTCAGATTTTCTGGAAGAGAGTTATTACCGTTTAAACAGGCTTCGTATACCTGACTTACAATCTCGTCGCTGATAGTTTGTATTCCGAAATTTTCTCTTAATACATTTTTTATAATTGTGAAGTAGTATGATTGCATTATCTGTTGTATTTCTTCGTCAGAAAGTTTGTTTACTATTATAGATGTTTTCGTGTTGTCTTTGAAAGCTACGTCTTTAAGCTTAAGATACTTATCTGGTAGGAATGTTTTCCCTAAAAAGTCAAAGCCAAAAGCAAAGCCTACCATCTCTACTGCCACGAATGGTGCCAGTATGTGGTCTTTTACACCGTGAAGAATTTGACTTGCTGCTTTTTCTTTTTCTACGCTTTTTTTGTTGTATGGCACTTCAAAAACAACATTCTTTGGAGTTACTATTACTGGACAGAGGAACTCTTCGTGTCCTTTCCGTAGGTCTACCATAGCAACAGGAACGCCAAAGAAACCGGCTATACCGTAAGTTTGATACCTTCCTAAACTTTCAAGATGTCTTCTAAAACGCTCAGAACGTACATCAATACAGAAAAACGCTTGTGCAATAGGTCTTTCTTGTGTATCTTCTTGAGCTAACCTTATAGATTTTACAAGACTATCTATGTGTGTATCTTCAAGGGCTTTAAGATATATATATCCTTCTTCCTCTTTGAATTTTTCGTAAATTTTTATAAGGTCAAGAACCTGCTTTGGACTAAGGTCGTTTATATCTATACCCACTTTTTTTGTCCAGTTTGCTAAAAACTGATAATAGCTTAACGCCGTAATTTCTGCCTTTGATTTTGTGTATTCTTCTACTTTTTCATAAGGTTTCTTAAGGTAGTCCTTCATACGGTCTAAAAGCTGTGGTGGGCATCTTTTACTGTTAAGTTCGTATTTAAGATAAGCTTTAGCATAATCTTTACTTAAAAACTCTTCTAATGCTTTGTAGTTGGCTTCAAAAGGAAGGTCCTTTTTGTTAGCGTCTATTACTGCTTTAGCTATCAAAAGTCTTATGGCTGTGTAGTCTACCATATCAACAGGGTGAACCTTCTGCCAGTAGTAGAACTTGTTATGGGAGCGCCATTTTATAAAGCCTGCTATACCTTTTAACCGTGCAAGTTCAAGGCTTATGTATTTTTCCCAAAGGTCCTCAGGTATACCAAAAGACTTTAGGACGTAATCTATAGCATCTTCAGGCTCTTCAAAATTTTCAACCATATCCTTTAGATTTTTTCCTGTCCATAAGAAGAATCTTAAGTTCTTTCTGGCTAACTCTCTCCAAGCTTTGTAAAAACCTGCACTTCTTCCGGGCATGTCTATTGTAGATTGTCCTTCGTCTAAGAAGTCAAAGGCTGTCTTTATGGTAAGCTCGTCTATCGTCTGAGAAAGGTCTTTACCTGTTAAAATATCTATAATATCCTGAAGGGTATGCTTTAAACCTGCAGATGTTAATATATCTTTACACACCTTAGCTGGGTCTTCTTTAAAGTGTTCTAATAAAACGCTCATAGTATCATTGCTTATCTTTCCTTTGTAAAGAGCATTCAAAGAAGGTTCTTTTACATCTTCAACAAAAAGAGTAAAAAGTAGTTCTTCGTAAGGAAGTCCAGAGGCACTTTCTACAGAAGAAAGAAACTCCCTTATACCTTCTTTTAAAGATTCTTCCTTCATATGGCCTTCAAAGTAAAGGTATCTGTAGTCTTCTCTTTTAAGATAACCTCTACCACCAAATAAAAGCTCACCGTCTTTTAGGGCTTCCTTAAATGGTTTGTATTCAAACTCTCTTAAGGGATTACGAGTTATGAAAGTTCTCATAGGCCAAAAGTAAGCTATAGGCTCAGCAGCTATATTTACAAGAGACCTTATATAGAGTTTTCTTCCTTTCTCCATAATATTACCTCCGTAGAAGGTCTATATAATCTATGTCATCTCTTGGCTTTCCGTGTAATAATCTCCATACAGAAAGCGCCATTGCTACACCCAGCATAAACCAACCTATTACAAAAAGTATCATTTGGAAAGTATTTGATTTTAGAAGAGCTTCAAAGAATGGGTAGAAACTATACATAAGAGGTGTCAGAGATGCTTGCAAAGAAGCAATCACAAGTAAAATAGAATAAACAGGCATTTTTTCTATTAATCCGCCGACGTAATAAAAACTGTCCGTTTGTAATACTCTTTTTGCATAAACACCAAGAAGATATAAAAGGATAGAAGGTAAAATGAGCAAGACAAATTGTTCTTTACCAGATATCCAAACTAAGCTAAGAAGTGCAGGATACAGTTCTGATATGCTTTCTTTGAAACTTTCACTTAATACAGCTCTTACTGAATGGAAAAATAACGTAAAGCTTGCAAGGTAATAAATAGGTTCATAGGTTGGTATGTTTATAAACATAAGTACCACAAAACCTAATATACCTATAAGCGGATAAGAGTATATCCAGAATCTCTTTATTAAGTATGAAGTTATTAAGCTGATAGGAAACAGAGGAATAAATAACGCAAGCAAAAATACTTCTACAGGAAAACTACTGGAAATTTCCTTTATGTGAAGGAATATAGAAACGACTAAACCAGCAAAGAAAACTATCGATAAAATATACATCAACTTTGGAAAATTTTTTCCTATAAGTTTATAAATATCCGGAAAGTAAAGCTCTCTGGAAAGATGAGCATAAAGACTTAGGTGAATTTCTAAAGGTTTTTCTTTATCAGCAAAGTATATTAGTATCCATCCTACTAATACAAAGATAAAGCTTAGAACTACGCTAATTAAGAAAATCGGAGCATTAGAAAAAGCGCTCTCATAAATCTTTTCCTGAAGACCTTCGTATGGAAAGATAAAAGTCTGGAGAAGATGAGACATAAGAGTATACACACTCAAAAGAACGAAAAGAGAAACAGCACCCAAAGCAGCCGTAAGTAAAGGTTTTTCTTTGCCTAACTTAAAAAGGTTTAAAAGTATTTGGGCAGATGTAACCCAACCAAAGAAGAGAAGGATAAGAGGAGCCTTATACAAGAAAACATCTTGTTCAAAAGTAAAGTATGCAACCAAAACTAATACAAGAGGTATAATTAAAGTAATAGCTCCATAAAATACTGTTGGTATTTCTTTGTGAGAAATTTCTTTTTTTACAAGTGCATCGTAAACTTCATCTCTTGGTATATTAGTGTCCTTCCTTGCCTCGTGTATAACACCCCCTGAAGAAAGGAAAAGAGTGGCCTTGAATATACCGTGAGCCATCATATGGTAAACTGCAAGAGCAAAAGCGCCTACACCTATTTCCATCATCATATAACCCATCTGTCCTACTGTCGAATATCCTAATGCCTTTTTCACATCGTTTTGCATCAGCATGAGAGTAGAACCTACTATTGCGGTTATTATACCTATTACAAATGAAAGACTAAGTCCATAAAGGTCATGAGGAAACAGAAAAGCAAACCTATTTGCTATAAAAGCACCTGCATTTACTATACCAGCGTGCATAAGAGCAGATACAGGGGTAGGACCTTCCATACTGTAAACAAGCCAAATGTGAAAAGGTATTTGAGCAGACTTCATTATGCCACTTAATATTACTAAAAGAGATACTATCCACAAGTTATCTGAAGACCCTGTAGATATCATTTGAGCCAGCTTACTTATTTCGAAAGTTCCATACTGTTTGTAAAGTAAAACTATGGCTACTAAAAGGGGAACATCTGCAATCCTATGTGTAAAAAGTGCAGTTCTTCCTGATTGAATAGCGTTTTCTCTTCTGTTGTTGAAAGTCAGTAAAAAGTAAAGAATTACACCCATTAAGTGCCATGAAGCAAACAGGATAATCAAGTGGTTTGAAAGCACAAGTATTAGTAAATTCCAAGTCATCAGGTCAAGGAGTAAAAAGTATCTTTTTAACCCTTCTTCATCTTTCATGTAATTTTCTGAATATTTATGAATTACAAGGCTAACAAGGAGTATGTAGGTAGCAAGTAAAGACCCAAGCCCATCAAACCTAAGAAAAAACAAAGAACTTTCTTTGTTAGTAAATATAAGCACATATAAACTAAGTAAAAATGTGATACCTGTAAAAAAAGTACTTATCTTTGCGTAAACTTTTTTCTCTACAAACAGAGAAGTTATCATAGATATCAATGGTATAGTTATAATAATTGCCTCAAGAAACATTCCATCTCCTCCGTATAAGATTTTAAAATGGCAACATATTTAAACTCCTCAGAAAACAGGTTTTACAATAATTCTGTTATCTGAAGACTCGCTCAATACGGCTAAACGTAAAATTCAAGAAAAATTTTCTAAAGCTTCTAATCATATTCACATTCTTATAATTTTTACAGGAAAACAATTAATCATATTGGGATAAGTGAATGTATGATTACATTCATAGGAAAAAACATGATTATTTTTATAAGATAAAGTATTTGTTTTAAAATTAATAACGACTAAGTTAATGCATATAATTTCACATTGAGGCTGTTTTAAAGCAATTTTTTATCATATAATATTAAAATTCAAATTTTTTTCAGGAGTTAAAATGCATCAAGGAATAGTTATTTTAGATTTTGGTTCTCAGTATACTCAGCTCATAGCAAGAAGAATTAGAGAACTTCATATCTACAGTGAAATACTACCTTACAATGTGTCTGTAGAAGAGATAAAAAAGCATAATCCTAAAGGAATTATATTTTCAGGTGGTCCTGCTTCTGTTTACGAACCAGATGCACCCAAACCTGATGAAAGAGTTTACGATTTAGGTCTACCAATCTTAGGAATATGCTACGGATTACAGTTAATTACTCATCATTTTGGTGGAGAAGTTGTAAAAGCAGATAAACATGAATACGGGAAAGCAGAAATACAGATACTTAACCACGACGACCTTTTCTATGGTATACCAGAGTATACCCACGTGTGGATGAGCCATGCAGATAAAGTTATAAAACTTCCTGAAGGCTTTGAGGTTTTAGCCAGAACATTCAACGCACCTTTTGCAGCAGTAAGAAATAAGGAAAAGAAAATATGGGGTGTTCAGTTTCACCCAGAAGTTAGCCATACACTTTTAGGAAAAGAGATACTAAAAAACTTTGCAGTAAGAATATGTGGATGTAGTCAAGACTGGACTATGGGTAATTTCCTTATGGAAGAAGTGGTTAGAATCCGTCAGATGGTTGGTAATAAAAAAGCTATATGTGCTTTGTCCGGTGGTGTAGACTCTTCGGTTGCGGCAGTTTTAGTCCATAATGCTATCGGAGATAACCTTACCTGTATATTCGTAGATAATGGACTATTAAGAAAAGGAGAAAGGGAGCAGGTAGAGAAAACTTTTAGAGATAACTTTCACATTCCTTTGATAGTGGTAGATGCAAAAGATAGATTTTTAAATGCGTTAAAAGGTATAACAGACCCAGAGCAAAAAAGAAAAATAATAGGAAATCTTTTCATAGAAATTTTCGAAGAAGAAGCTAAAAAGCTTAAAGATGTAGAATTTTTGGTCCAAGGGACTCTATATCCAGACGTTATAGAGAGTGTGTCTGTGAAAGGTCCTTCGGCCGTTATAAAAACTCACCACAACGTAGGTGGTCTTCCTGAGAGAATGAATCTAAAACTGATAGAACCATTAAGAGAACTTTTTAAAGACGAAGTTAGAGAACTTGGAAAAGAACTTGGCCTTCCAGATGAGATAATATACAGACAACCTTTCCCAGGACCAGGTCTTGCCATAAGAGTTATAGGTGAAGTTACAGAAGAAAACCTTAACATACTTAGAGAAGCAGATGCTATAGTAGTTGAAGAAGTTAAAAAAGCAGGACTTTATAAAGATTTATGGCAATCTTTTGCAGTTTTATTACCAGTTCATACGGTAGGAGTTATGGGAGATTACAGAACCTACGAAAAAGTAGTAGCCATAAGGGCCGTTGAAAGCACAGATGGCATGACAGCAGACTGGGCAAGACTACCTTACGATTTATTAGATAGAATGATGAGAAGGATAATAAACGAAGTAAAAGGTGTAAACAGAGTGGTTTACGATATATCTTCAAAACCACCAGCCACGATAGAGTGGGAATAGCTTGAAAATAGGCATTGTTTTATCTGGTGGAGCCGTTAGAGGACTTGCTCACATAGGAGTTTTAAAAGCTCTCGAAGAAAAAGGAATAAAACCAACCGTTGTATCTGGAGTTAGTGCAGGCTCTATAGTAGGAGCTTTTTACTGTAGTGGATACACTGCCAAAGAGATGGAAGAGATAGCCTTAAAAACAAACTTTACATCTATGATGAAACCTACCTTATCTAAAAAAGCTTTCTTTAGTCTTGACAACCTTGAAAAATTTTTAAAAAAGTATATACCCTACAAAAATATCGAAGATTTAAAGATACCTTTCTACATAACTACCGTAAACTTAAACAAAGCCCAACTGACTTACTTTAACCAAGGAGACTTAATAAAAATTGTAAAAGCCTCATGCTCTTTGCCTATTATGTTTAAGCCTGTAAAGATAGAAAAAGATTACTATATAGACGGTGGAGTTATGAATAACCTTCCAGTAGACCCTATATTAGATAAAGTAGATTTTATAATAGCCAGTGAAGTAAACCCATTTTTAAGCTACGAAAAAGACTTTAACAACATATTTTCCATAGGTATAAGAAGTTTTTTCCTGTCTATTCTTTCCAACGTAGAATCTCGAAAAAAATACTGTAATATCTTTATCCAACCTCCAGAACTTACAAAGATACCTCTGTTTGCAACTTGGAAAGTTAAAGAAACTATTGAGATAGGTTATAACTACACAAAACAGTTAATTAAAGATTTAAATCTTTGACAGTGCCTTCTTTAACCAGTCTTCCATTTTCAAAAAACAGTATTTTATCGCATCTTTCCAATGTTTTTAATCTATGGGCTATTATTAAAACCGTTTTATCTGCAAAGTATGTGTAAATCTCTTCCATAACGTATTTTTCAGTTTCTGTATCTAAGGCAGAAGTTCCTTCATCTACAATTACTATCTCTGGATTTTTTAAAAATATTCTTGCTATGGCAAGCCTTTGTCTTTCGCCCCCAGATAGGTTACTTCCTCTCTCTCCTACAACCATCTTTATACCTTCTTTGTGTTTAAAAACAAAGTCTGCCTTAGCTCTTTTTAAAGCTTGAACTATCTCCTCTTCTGATGCATCTGGTTTTACAATTCTTAGATTATTTTCTACTGTATCGTTAAAAACAAAAACATCTTGAGAAATAACGGCTATCTTATCTCTCAATGAAGAGATACTGTAATCTCTTAATTCAGTGTAATCTAACAGTATTTTACCTTCATAATTTTTGTATATACCATACAAAAGTTTAACAAAAGTACTCTTTCCAGAGCCAGTATGACCCACTATTCCAACCTTTTCACCTTTGTTAATCCTTACATTAACCTCTTTTAGAAGATACTTTCCTTCTATACTAAGGCTTACATTCTGATAAACTATACTTTCTTTCAACGTTGAAAATTTTAATCCTTCTTCCTTTTCCTGTGGAAGGTTAAGTATATACTGTATCCTTTCTACTATCGGAGTTATCACTTTTATCTGAAGAAGACCCCTTTGAAGTATCTGAAAAGAGTTTACAAGTATAAGCAAAGCAGAAAGAAAAGAGAACAAAGAACCAGTAGTTATTTCACCGTTTACAATCCTAACTCCACCGTAAAATATTATTCCAGCAGCGGCAAAGTATGATGCTAACTCAATAGAAGACAGGAAGAAAACGTCGTAAAGTGCATTTTTCCTTTGGTTTCTAAAGAATACGTCGTTAATTTTTTGAAAAATATCTATTAAAAACTCCTTCTTAAAGAGTTTAACCGTTTCTATACCAGATATTACCTGACTTAAGAATTGAGTGTATTCTGCAGCAGACTCTTGAGCTCTTTTAGAGTACTTTTTCCTTTTTTCACCAAAGTAGTTAAAAGACAAAGCAAAAAGCGGAGTAACTACCAAAAATATTACAAAAAGCTTCCAGTCCATATAAATCAAAACAAAAACCATAGCTATAACCGTAAAAGTCTGAGTAAAAAAGTCTATACCAATGAAAATCATAGAGTTTCTGAAAGCTTCTACATCGTTGGTTGCCCTACTTATGATATCACCATACTTTTTACCTATAAAAGCCGAAAAATCCGAATTTACAATTTTGTTAAAGATTTCTTCTCGAAGATTCCTTGATACCTTTGCAAGAGCTAATGGAAAAAGATACTCCTTTAGAATAAAACCTACCTGTTTTAAGACTGCCAGCCCTAAAACCAAAAATACAACAAACTTTAACTTTTCTAAATCTTTTGCGATAAAAACTTTGTCTACAACATCTTTAACGATAAAAGTCAGTCCAGATATACTTGCCGCTTCTACGACGCTTCCAACTAAAGAAAATAACAGTAATAACCTGTAAGGTTTAAATCTTTGGTATATAAACTTTACGGCTAATATTTTTTACTCCTTAGAACTTTTGTATAAGATTAATATAGCACAAAAAGAGAAGAAAAGATTTTGAGAAAGGGCAGGTTAACCTGCCCAGTTTTATGAATTATTATTTCAATAACTTAGCTACTTCAGAGAGAACTTCTTCGTAGTTTGGCTCTTCTGTTATTTCAGGAACGATTTGTTTGTAAGTAACAGTTCCGTCTTTATCTACTACAAAAACAGCCCTTGCAAGTATTCCTTTTAAAGCACCTTCAGCTATTAAAACACCATACTTTTCCATATCTCTGTATCTAAAGTCAGATGCAACTGTTATGTTAGAAATGTTAAAAGATTCACAGAACCTTTTTTCTGCAAAAGGTAAGTCCATAGAAACAACTGTAACATCTACATCATAACCAGCACATTTTTCGTTGAAAGTTTTTGTTTCTTTTTCGCAAACAGGAGTATCAAGAGAAGGAACTGTGATAATTACTTGAACTTTACCTTTTGCACCACCGATTCTTTTCTCAGATAAATCAGAAGCTACTACTACAGCTTCTGGAGCTTTGTCTCCTACGTTTAGTTGTGGACCTGCTAATGCTACTGGATTTCCTTTTAAATTTACTGTTACTGCCATATTACACCTCCATCTAAGATTTAGAGTTTATTTTACTACAAACTGTTTAATACTAAGTATGATAATAATCAATCAGATATTTTGATTGCATTTTTTTAAAAAAGGTTTTATAATATATAGTCTATAAGACGGAGGGTGTAGCTCAGTAGGCAGAGCACGAGGTTGTGGCCCTCGGGGTCGCGGGTTCAAGTCCCGTCATCCTCCCTCTTTTCTTGACAAAATCTATTTAAAGTATCAAAATTAATCTTAAGAAAATCTCAGGGGAGGTTTTGTTGTTTGATGTATGATTTAATCGTTATTGGAATGGGTCCTGGTGGATATGAAGCCGTTTTAACAGCTCTAAGAAAAAAGCTAAACGTTGCAGTAGTGGAAAAAAGCAAACTTGGGGGAAACTGTTTAAACAGAGCTTGCATACCTACCAAGTACTTAAGAAGTGGAGCACATTCAATAGAGAAGTTATCAAAGCTAAAAAATTACGGCATAATGATAGAAAGCTACTCGATAGACTACAAAACAGCTTTTGAGAGTAAAGAAAAAGCGATAGGATTTTTAAGGAAGTCTTTAGAGCAACTTTTAAAATCTAAAAAAGTACCCGTTTTCAATGGTAAAGGTAGAATCGTAGGTAAGAATCAAGTTGAAGTTTCATATCCTGATGGTAAGACAGAAGTTATAGAAGGTAAGAATATTATAATAGCTACAGGGTCTTATCCTGCCTCAGTTGGAAAGTTGGTTCCAGACGGTAACTACATAATTACTACAGAAGACTATATGGAAAAACTCGATACATTACCAAGTAGTATGCTGGTGGTAGGTGGTGGAGTTGCAGGTTGTGAGATAGGTTTTATCGCAAAAACTTACGGCTGTAACGTTTACATAGTAGAACTTCAAGATAGACTTTTACCTTCTAACACTGTATCTACAGAGATATCTAAAAATTTACTAAGAAAGTTTAACTCTATCGGTATAAAAACATTTTTTAACACAACTGTAGAAGATTTTTCTATAGAAAACTCGAAAGTTAATGTCAAACTTTCAAACGGAGAAAGTCTAACTGTAGATAAGATACTTCTTACAGTAGGAAGAAAGCCAAACACTAACGATATAGACACAATAGGCATAGAGAAAGATGAAAAAGGATTTATAAAAGTTAATCAATACCTTCAGACTAACTACGAAAATATATACGCTATAGGTGATGTTGTAAATTCTCCTATGCTTGCCCATGTAGCTGCATACGAAGCAAAAATCGCATTACATAACATTACGTCTGACAGTAAAAAAACTCCAGATTATACCCTTACACCTTGGGCTATCTTCTCTGGTTACGAGATAGGTTACGTTGGTTTAAATGAAGAGACGGCAAAAAGTAAGGGAATAGAAGTAGTATCAGGGTACTTTCCTTACACCTACAACGAAAAAGCTGTTGATGAGCTTGACTCTGAAGGTTACGTTAGACTTTACTTTGAAAAAAATAGTAAAAAATTAATAGGAGCAGATGTAGTAGGAATAGGAGCCAGTGAGATTATTCACGAGATAGCCGTTTTTGTAAAAGAAGGTTACACGGCAGAACAGGTTCATGAATTTATATACTTCCATCCTTCTTTAAGTGAGATTTTCGCTTTTGCTTCTTACGATGTGGCAGTAGGAAAGCTATTTTAAAAACGTGGTAAAATTAAGTATCAGTTGTTAATTTAAAGAGGTGAATGTTTAAATGTGTGGAATTTTTGGAGTTTTTAATCATAAATCAGCTGCAGAGATAACTTTTTTAGGATTACACGCTTTACAGCATAGAGGCCAAGAATCTGCAGGTATAGCAGTATCAGATGGTTACGATATAAACATTAAACTTGGCACAGGCTTAGTTACTCAAGCCATAAAAGAAGAAGACATAAAAGAGTTAAAAGGAGATATCGCAATAGGACATGTAAGATATTCTACTTCCGGTGGTTCTAACATAAAAAACATTCAACCTTTCTTTGCCCACTTTTACGGTGGCCAGTTTGCTATAGCCCACAACGGAAACCTTGTAAATGCAGAAAGGTTAAAAAAAGAGCTTGAAATGGAAGGAGCTATCTTTAGGTCTACGTCTGATACAGAAGTTTTTGTCCATCTTATAGCAAAAGCAAGACAGCCAGCTCCAGCTCACATAAACCTACACAAAAACGATGAAGATTTTCTACCTCATATATTTGAGGCAATGAAAAAAGTAAAAGGAGCCTATTCCTTAGTTATCCTTAGAGAAAAACAACTTATAGCCGTAAGGGACCCTCATGGCTTTAGACCTTTAGTCTTAGGAAAAAACAGGACAGGTTCTTACTTTGTAGCTTCAGAAACGTGTGCTTTAGATATAGTAGATGCCGAATACTTAAGAGATATAAACCCGGGAGAAGTTTTAGTTATAGATGATGCAGGTATAAGGTCTTACTATCCTTTTGAGTATACAGAAAATCCAAAAAAATGCATATTTGAGTTTATCTACTTTGCAAGACCAGACAGTAAAATATTCAAAGAATGGGTTTACAGCATAAGAAAAGAGTTTGGTAAAAGGCTTGCAAAAGAGTATCCAATAGATGCAGATTGTGTTGTGCCAGTTTTAGATTCCGGCTTACTTGCAGCTATGGGTTACAGTGAAGAAAGCGGAATTCCTTTTGAAA
Organism: Sulfurihydrogenibium sp.; assembly: GCA_002878035.1. Taxonomy (GTDB): domain Bacteria; phylum Aquificota; class Aquificia; order Aquificales; family Hydrogenothermaceae; genus Sulfurihydrogenibium. The sequence continues at coordinate 2,113 of PNIU01000003.1, read as the reverse complement.
TAGGTTTGATAAGAAACCATTACGTAGGAAGAAGTTTTATCCAACCATCTCAAGAAATAAGAGATTTAAGCGTAAGACTTAAACTAAACCCTGTAAGAGACGTTATAGAAGGTAAAAGGATAATAGTTATAGATGACTCTATCGTTAGAGGAACTACAAGTAAAAAAATAGTAAATATGTTAAGAAGAGCTGGAGCAAAAGAGATTCATATGTTAATAAGCTCTCCACCTGTAATTAGTCCTTGCTACTACGGAATAGACACACCAACAAAAGAAGAACTTCTCGCATCGCAGATGTCAGTTGAAGAGATAAGAAGGTTTATAGGAGCTGACACTCTTGGATATTTATCTTTGGAAGGAATGTTGGAAGTAGCAAACAAGTCAAGAGGATTCTGCACAGCTTGCTTTACAGGAAATTACCCTGTTTTAGACGAATTTTTTGAAGAAGAAATAAAAATACTCTAAAAAGGAGGTGGACTATGGCAAAAGTTTTATTACCTTTGGCAGATGGTTTTGAAGAGATTGAAGCAATCAGCATAATAGACATCTTAAGAAGAGCATCTATAGATGTAGTAGTAGCCGGTCTACACGATGGTTATATCGAAAGTGCAAGAGGCGTAAAAGTTATACCAGATACTACCATAGACAAAGTAAACGCCGATGAATTCGATATGATAGTTCTACCCGGTGGCCAACCAGGGACAGATAATTTAAACAAAGATGAAAGAGTAAAAAAACTTATACAAGATTTTTACAACAAAGGAAAATTAACAGGTGCAATATGTGCAGCTCCTTACGTTTTAGCATCTGCCGGAATACTTCAAGGAAAAAAAGCTACTTCTTACCCAACCTATAGAGAGAAACTCGGTGATGTGAATTACCTTGAAGAAGCAGTGGTAGAAGATTCAAACGTTTTAACCTCAAGAGGTCCGGGAACGGCTGCTTGCTTTGCTTTAAAAATCGTAGAAAAATTAGCCGGTAAAGAAAAAGCCGAACAAATACAACAGGCCACACTTTTCAAATGTTAAAGATAAAACAAATAAAACAAAAAATAGAAAAGGAAGGCTTAGACGCCTTCCTGTTTAACTCATATTCTAACGTTTTCTATCTTTCTAAATTTTCATCATCGAACGCATACATAATATTAACTCAAAAAGATAACTACTTTCTAACTGACGCAAGATACTATGAAAACGCTAAAGAAAAACTAAAAGAATTTACCGTCGTAGAATTAAAAAACGGCTTGAAAGGTTTAAAACAGTTTATAAACGACTTAAATTTAAAAAAGTTAGGTTTTGAAAAAGATAAAGTTACTCTGTCATTCTACGAAAAACTCAAAGAAGGTTTAAACTCAGAACTTTTAGGCTTTGAAGGATTTTTAAACGAGTTTAGGCTTGTAAAAACAGAAGAAGAAATAGAAATTATAAATCAAGCAGTCTTAAAGATAGATAATGTCTACAAAAACCTAATACCTTGGATAAGAGAAAATCTAAAAAAAGGACTAACTGAACTTTCCATAAGAAGAAAGGTTGTAGACCTTATATTCCAAGAAGGAGGAACATCGGAAAGCTTTACAACCATAGTAGCATCTGGAAAACACACTGCTATTCCACACTGGGAAACATCAAACGAGCCAATTTTAACGCAAGCCCCATTACTTATAGATATGGGTTTAAAATACGAAGGTTATTGTAGTGACTTTACAAGAACTTTATACATCGGAACTCCAGACAAAAAATTCATAGAGATATACAACGTCGTAAAAGAAGCACATTTAACAGCTACAGAAAAAGTAAAAGCCGGAATTCCAATTAAAGAGATAGATTTAGCCGCAAGACAAGTTATAGAAAAATACGGTTATGGTGAATACTTTACACATTCTACAGGACACGGTATAGGGATAGATATCCACGAAGAGCCAAGAATATACAAAGATAACGAAGATATACTACAAGAAAACACGGTATTTACAATAGAGCCCGGTATATACATACCCGGTTACGGTGGTGTAAGGCTTGAAAACATAGTTGTAGCCAGAAAAGAAAAAGCCCAAGTCCTAACTCAAACTTCTTTAGAACTTTTGATTTTAGAATAACTAAAGGATAACAAAGAGA
>PNIU01000081.1 GCA_002878035.1 Sulfurihydrogenibium sp. | reverse complement strand
AAAGAGAGAAGAAGCTCCTTTAACACAAATAGATTGGGAAACTATATGCACAATAGAGTAAAAAATCTTAATTTATAGGAGGAAGTATGAAAAAATTACTGGTAACGTTCTCGTTAGTAGCCTTAATGTTTTTAAGTGATGTAGTGAAAGCTGCAGACATTGTTTTTATTGACGTTCAAACAATCGTCAACAACTCTAAAGCAGGTAAAGATGCTCAGAGACTTTTAGAAGAAGCAGGTAAAAAAGCTCAAGAAGAAGTAGAAGCTAAACAGAAAACTTTAAAACAAGACCAAAAATCCCAAGAAGAGTTTCAGGCTTTTGCTATCCAAAAGCAACAGGAAGTTTTAAAAAGAAGAGATGAACTCTTATCTCAGTTTATGAATATGGTTCAACAAAGCCTTGAAAAGTTTGCCAAAGAGAAAAACTACTCTCTTATAATCGATAAGCAAGCAGTGCTTTACGGTAAACCAGAACTTGATAAAACTCAAGAGTTTTTAACATACTTTGATTCCCAGTATGAAAAAGGTCCAAAAATAAAGTAAAATTAACCTGTTATTCATCAAATATTAACACCTCCGCAGTAAATTAATTATCAAATACTGTAGGAGGTGTTTAATATGAAAATCATAGAAGATTTAAATTTACAGTTCAAAGAAGTAGAGTTCATCTGTAAGTGTGGAGAAAGGAAAAAGGAAGTTATGCTTATCGAAGGAGATTACGGCTTTCAGTCTTCTCACTGTGAAAGCTGTGGAAGAAGGAATTTTGTAGAATACGAAAGCGGATTTTTAACAGTTAAGTCCGTTTAAACCAGATTGAGAAAAACACCATAGTGGCTAAGTTTGCCAAAAAGCCGAGTAAAACACCTTCATTTTCCAAACCAAAAATGAATCTCAAAATTACCCAGATTAAAAAACCTATGACGATTGAAGCTAAGGCTCCTTCTCTACTTGCCTTTTTCCAGTAGATACCCAATATAAACGGTGCAAACAAAGAGACTAAAGTAATGATTGAAGAATCTGCCACAAGATTATAAATACTCTCTCCTGAGTATGCTAAAAATAATGATATTAAGCTTACGATAACAACAGATAACTTTGTCAATCTCAAAATAGATTTATCAGAAAAAGTTCCAAAAACTTTTGGCAGTAAGTTTTCACCTATCAAAGCCGCAGGAGCAAGTATAGCGGCTGAAGCAGTGCTAAGTATGGCTGAAACCAGCCCTGCAAAAAAAAACGCTTTAACAGATTCGTTCGTGTATGAAAATATAAAATCTACAAGAGTATTTTCTGTTTCAAAAGAGAAAGAAAATTTTATTATAAGAGCTAACAAAAGCGGAATAATAGCAACAGTTAAATACATAACTCCCGCCAATATAGATGAGTAAAAGGCCACCTTTTCACTTTTACTTGACATATACCGTTGGAATAAATCCTGTCCCGGAATAGAACCAAGCCCTATCGTTATTAATCCAGCGATGTAAGCAACAGTATCAGTGTAAGTAAATTTGGGAAAAATGTTAAAGTAAGACGATGGTATATTTTTTAAAGCGCTAAACCCATCAACCATAAATAAAATATCAAAGAAAACAAAAAGTAAACTGAATATTATCACAAATGTTTGTATAAAATCCGTAAGAGCTATAGCCCACATTCCACCTACATAAGTCATAGCCAGTATTATGAAAAATCCAACCAAAACACTTACTTCAAATGATAAGCCAGTTATAGTCTTAAAAACTGTTCCAAAAGCTACAAACTGTGCTGCAATCCATCCAAAGTAAGATATTACAAGCATAAAAGTGGCTACAATTTCTACCGTTACTCCGTATTTAATCCTAAAGAAATCTCCAAAGGTTGTTAAGCCCATACGGTAAATAGGTTTTACAACCAAGAAAGCGGCTAAAATCAAACATAATGCAGCTCCAAAAGGCTCTTCTATAACCTTTACAAAACCACCTTTTAAAACCTCTTGACTTGCTCCTAAGATAGTTTCAGAGCCAAACCATGTTGCAAATAGTGCAAAAGTAGATAAAGATAAAGGAAGAGACTGACCGGCAAGTAGGTAGTCTTTTTCCGATTTAATCAGCTTTTTAGAAAAAAATCCAATAGCTACTATAAGAAGCAGATAAGCGAATATAAATACTATCAACTTTTCATAAGCTTACTCTTCCAAAACTCTATCTGTTTTTCTACTTGATGTTTTGCCGTGCCACCGTAAGAGTTTCTTCTATCTGCTACCGTGTAAGGAGAAAGCAGATTTAGAACATCTTCCTCAAATAAGTTGCTAAAGTTTTTTAACTCCTGAAGTGTGATACTTTCTAAATCTCTTCCCTGATTGACAAGATAGCCTACGATACTTCCAACTATATGATGAGCTTGTCTGAAAGGCACACCTTTTTCGACTAAGTAGTTTGCCATATCTGTTGCTAAGGCAAATCCACCTGCTGCCGTTTCAACTTTATCTTTGTTGATTTTTAAACCTTCCACAATCTTAGTTATACCTATCAAAGAACCTTTTAAAGTCTTAACTGTATCAAAAACTGGCTCCTTATCTTCCTGAAGGTCTCTGTTGTAAGCTAAAGGAAGACCTTTAACGGTAGTTAGAAGAGATACAAGGTTACCGTAAACACGGCCGGTTTTCCCTCTGATAAGTTCTAAAACATCTGGATTTTTTTTCTGAGGCATAATTGATGAGCCTGTAGTTAGTTTATCTGGAAGCTCTACAAATGAAAACTCAGAAGATGAGTAGATAATCATATCCTCTGCAAACCTTGACATGTTTGCCATACAGATAGCGCCGTTTGAAAGAAATTCTAAAGCGAAATCTCTACTGCTTGTTGCATCTATAGAATTTCTCATTATGGCAGAAAATCCTAACTCCTTTGCTACAAACTCTCTGTCTATTGGAAAGTCAACACCAGCAACTGCACCGCTACCAAGCGGAAGCATATCTATCCTTTTTAAGTTATCTTCAAACCTTTCCTTATCTCTTTGAAACATCTCTAAATATGCTAAAAAGTAATGGGCTACTCTGATTGGTTGAGCTCTTTGAAGGTGTGTATAAGCTGGCATAACTAAATCTTTGTAATGTTCTGCTTTTTGTAGCAACGTTTTTTGAAGTTCGGTTATAAGGTTTATTATATCCTTAACTTGTTCTTTTAGGTAAAGTCTAAAAGCCGTAACTACTTGGTCATTTCTCGACCTTCCAGTATGTAACTTTCCACCAACATCACCTATCTTTTCAATAAGAGCCTTTTCTATGTTCATATGAACATCTTCTAACTCTTTTTTCCAGTTGAAAGTTCCTTCTTTAATCTCTTTTTCTATCTCAAGTAAACCTTTTACTATCTTTTCTGCATCTTCTTGTGGAATTATGCCTTGCTTTCCGAGCATCTTAGCATGGGCTATACTACCGGCTATATCGTATAAAGCAAGCTCCTTATCGAAAGAAACGCTTTCCGTAAACTCTTCTACAAAAGCGTCGGTGCTCTCAGAAAACCTACCACCCCAAAGCTTCTTTTGAGCCATCTTTACTCCTTTTACTTTGATATTAAATAAAGCCTTAAAAGGTTCAAGGCAAACTGGGATATATAGAGTCTTACATCGTTCCTACTGCCTCTGTAAATCTCTTTGTAAACTTTTGTTTCTTTTCCATCTGTAAAACCTATGTAATGAAGGCCAAGGGGTTTTTCTGGTGTATCTCCAGTAGGACCTGCTATTCCAGTATCACTGACTGCCAAATCAGAACCAATAAGTGCCCTTACGTTTTCAGCCATCTGTTTTGCTACGGCTTCACTTACAGCTCCAAACTTTTCCAAATCTTCTCTGTCTACCTTCAAAAGGTCTATTTTAACTTGGTTTGAGTAAGATACTACAGAGCCTAAGACGTAGTTTGAACTACCGGGTACATTTACCAGCCTTGAAACGATTAAGCCTCCCGTTGAAGATTCAGCCGTGGCAACAGTTAAACCTTTTTCTCTTAAAAGTTTACCTACTACCTCTTCCATCTCTGTTTCATCTTCTGCGTATATAAAGTTTCCAAGTCTTGATTTAAGTTTATCTTTTAACTCTGTAAGTTTCTGTTGGTTTTCTTCCCAGATAAATATATCTGTGCCTTTTGGTGAAACGTTGTAGGATATATTCTTTATATCTTCCAAAAGGTAGTTTATATCAAGCTCTTTTATACCAAAAACCCTGTAAACTTGTGTAAAGACTTTTTTTTCGTTTAAACCAAGCTTAGTAAGTGCATCTTGTAGCATTGGCTCCATTTCTGATGGGACACCGGGAAGGGCTACGATAGCTTTTTTTACATCGTCTAACACTTTTATAAAACCTGCTGCTTTTCCTACAGGATTTTCTATTAAAACGGCTCCGTATGGTATTTTTGCCATACTTTTTCTTTCTTCCGTAATTTCCACATTCAGCTTTCTGTAATCCTGCTTTAGTTTTTCAAGCCAATCTTGGTGGTATATAAGGGCAACTCCTATGGCGTTTGCTATGGCTTGCCTTGTTATGTCGTCCGTAGTTGGTCCAAGGCCACCTGATACAAACACTAAATCGGCTCTATCTAAAGCATACTTTATATAGTTTGTAAGCTCGTAAAGACTGTCCGGTGATATAATGATACCTGTTACGTTAACTCCTCTTTCAAAAAGCCGTTTTGCTATAAAAATACCGTTTTTATCGTATTTCCTTCCTTGAATAAACTCAGAGCCGGTTACTATCACTATAGCTTTCATTTTACTATTCCACGTATTTATTTATCTTTATTAAAACATTTTTAGAACCAGTTTTAACTATGATAGGTTCACTTTCACAGCTGTTGGAGCTTTCCATAGGATTTCCAGTTTGAGAGGTTCTTACGTATAGTATAACTTCGTCCTTAAACTCTTTAAACATGTCTTCCAGTATTACATCTGCAGGAGATATCTTAAAGTTGTAAGGGTAGCTTGGATTTTTAACTTTTTTAACCGCTAATGGTTGAGGGGATATACCTTTTCTAACAATGATAAACAAATCACCTTTACACTTACCTTTAAGTTTTTCATCAACAATAATCTGACCTGTTATTTTATTTTGGTCTATAAACTTAGCTTCCGGTGGCAAGGGCTGACAGGAAAAAATAAACAATCCAACAAACAGTAAAAAATACTTCAATTTTAAACCTCAAAGTTGTTTAACAAAACCAATTATATCACTTGTGGTAGAATAAAACAATTAATAATTATGTTAAGGTAAGCTTTGGATGAACGTTGTTGATATTATTTTTATGATTCCGGCTTTACTGGTTGCCGTAATATTTCATGAAGTTGCGCACGGATACGTAGCCTACAGACTGGGAGACGACACGGCACAAAGGGAAGGAAGACTTACTTTAAACCCTATACCTCACATAGACCCTATAGGTTCAATACTACTTCCTGCAATTTTGATACTACTTAAATCTCCAATACTCTTTGGTTATGCCAAACCTGTCCCTATAAATCCTTACAACTTTAAAATAGATATGAGAAAAGGTATGATAATGACATCTTTCGCAGGTCCGGCTGTAAACTTTTTTCTTGCCTTTATGTTTGCAGGCTTATACAATCTTGTTAGAAATGAGACATTCTTAAAATACTTTGCTTCTATATTTGGTCTTGGCTCGTTGGAAAGTGTAATTATACCGTTAGCTATATTTTTTAAGTATGCGGTGTCTATAAACCTTATTCTTGGTATATTTAACATTCTACCTATACCACCTTTAGACGGTGGAAACATTCTTTTAAACATTCTACCAAGAGAAATTCAACAAAAAGTCGAACCTTACGAACAGTTTGGATTTATACTCGTAATAATCCTTCTTATGACAGGCATACTTGGTATGGTTATACTACCTATCTACAGCTTTTTTATGTCAGTTTTAATGTAAATTATCATAGGATTTGTCTTTTTTAGTATTATAATTAATTGAGACTAAATTTTAATTACATTTAGGAGAGATATGAAGACTTTAAAAGACTTAAGACCGGGTGAAAAGGCAAAAGTTTTGGCGGTAGAAGGTTGTGAAGAGGTAAAACAAAAACTATACGACCTTGGCATAATTCCCGGTGAAGTGGTTGAAATTTTACAAGATGCTCCATTTGGAGGTCCAATAAAAATAAAGGTTCATGATTACTGTCTTGCCCTTAGAAGAAAAGAAGCTTCTTGTATATTAGTCGAGGAGTCTAAATGAGAGAGATAGTCGTAGCTTTAGTAGGAAATCCTAACGTAGGAAAATCTGCTTTATTAAACGCTATAGCCGGAGCAGATGTAAAAGTAGGAAACTGGCCTGGAGTTACAGTTGAAAAGAAAGAAGCTTTTTTTAAGTATAAAGATTATGTTATTAAGTTTGTTGACCTTCCGGGTATATACAGTCTTAGAAATCAAACTACCGAAGAAAAAGTTACTATAGATTTCCTTCTCAAAGAAAAACCAGACATAGTGTTAAACGTTGTTGACGCTACAAATCTAAAGAGAAACCTTTACCTAACTATTCAACTGTTAGAGTTAGAAATACCTATGGTAATAGCTTTAAATATTTGGGACGAAGCCGTTGAGAAAGGTATAGTGATAGACTACAAAAAGATGGAAAATCTACTATGTCATCCTGTTATTCCTACTTCGGCTAAGGACAGGTATGGCATAGATGAACTGGTCAAAAAATTAGTAGAAGTTTATGAAAACAAAAAGTTTATCCAGTGTGAACATTTTGAGCCACAGTTTGAAGAATACTTAAAAAAAGTAGTGCAACTTGTAAAAGATTACAAACCTGTCTTGCTTGACGTTTATCCTAAAAGGTTTTTAGCCATATCACTGTTGGAAGGTTCTTTAAATGAAACATTACAAAAAGAGTTAGAAGAAAAGATTGAAGAGATAAGGCAGGAAATAAAATCCCTTTACAAAAAGGACGTTAAAACTCTTATAGTTGAAGAAAGGTATGGTGTTGTTTTAAGTATATACCATCAAACTGTAAAAAAACAGCAGGAAGATGTTGTAGACAGTTCTATAACCTTAGACAGGATTTTCCTTCATAAATACTTTGGAATACCTATCTTTCTTTTTCTTGTTTGGCTTGTTTTTGAGATAACCTTTAAGGTTTCTTCTCCTTACGTTGAGTGGTTGGATAAAGTTTTATCGGTTATTTCAAGTTGGACTTTATCTTTACTTGACAGTGTGAAAGCTCCGGAAGTGTTAAAGTCTTTTGTTGCAGAAGGTGTTTTAGGTGGTGTTGGTTTTGTTTTGGTATTTGTGCCAGTTTTGTTTACTTTATACGTAATAATCGCTATTTTGGAAGGTAGCGGTTATATAGCAAGAGCTGCATTTTTGATGGATAGATTCTTTGGTGTGTTAGGTCTTAGTGGTAAGTCTTTTATTCCTCTTTTGCTTGGGTTTGGTTGCAACGTTCCAGCCGTTTACGCAACAAAGACTATAGAAAGTGAGAAAGAGAAGATTCTCACTACGCTAATGATTCCTTTTATGTCGTGTGGTGCAAGGCTTACCGTTTTTGCATTCTTCGTAAGTATATTTTTCACAGATAACAAAGGTTTAGTTATATTTTCCCTTTACCTGATAGGTATAATGGTTGCAGTGTTAGTTGCTTTGATTCTAAACAGATTTTACTTTAAGACAAAATCTCAGTTTTTCATAATGGAACTTCCACCTTACAGATTACCAACTTTTAGATACGTAATAAACACAGCTTGGTCGAGGGTGAAAGCTTTCGTTGTAGAAGCTGGAACGTTTATTTTCGCAATGTCAGTTTTGATATGGTTTTTGACTAACATACCTTACGGTGCTAAAAAAGATGAGACGATTTTAGCTAACGTATCAAAGCAGGTAGCAGTGGTTTTTGAACCTTTAGGTTTTGGAACGTGGCAGGCAACGGCATCGTTATTCTCTGGATTTGTAGCTAAAGAGGTTGTTTTATCGGCTATGGGAAACTTTTACGTTGGAGAAAAAATAGAAGAAGAGAAGAAAAACTTAACATTTATAGAAGGTTTAAGTGAGATAGGTAGTGGATTTGTTGAAGCCAATATTAACTTAGTTAAAAACTTTGTTGCAATCTTTGGATTTACAAAACAACAGCAGCAGGAGTTTGATAAAAATCTTGCTTCTGCTATAAGAGAAGCTTTTACACCTATTTCGGCATACTCTTTCTTGGTGTTTTTACTTCTTTACACTCCTTGCCTTGCAACTGTTTTTGCTATAAAGCAGGAGTTAAACAGCTACAGATGGATGTTTGCATCTATAGCTATAAACTTTACATCTGCGTGGATAGTATCTTTTATAGTTTATAACCTACTTAAGAACTTTTTATAACCTCTAAAAGTTTCTCTTTAACTGCTTTAAGAATGTTTTCATCTGTTATCTTTTCTTTGTCTTTTGTGCGGACGTAGAAAGAATCCCTTGCTCTAATTCCTTGTGTAGAAGCTTTTACTATATGAACGTATATGTTGAACGATGCAAAAACTTTGATTATATCAAAAAGTAAGCCTATTCTATCTTCTGCTGAAATATCGAATATTGTGTATCCTTCTGACATTTCGTTATCTACTTTTACAAAAATCGGTGGTGGAACAGTGCTTGCTCTAAAACCTTTTTCTCTTCTTGAAGTTAGTTTTTCGAGTAAATCTGTATTTTTTAAAACTTCTTCGAATGTTTCAACGAACCTTTTAAGTTTAATTTCATCTACGGCTTCAAGGCTGGAAGTTGAAATCTGTAAATCTACCAAGTAAGAACCATCTTTTCTTTCATAACTGTATGCCGTAAGTATGTTTAAACCAAGGTAAGATATAACTCCCGTTACTACCAGTAGTGGATTTTCAATATTTCTTATAGCTAAAAACAGGTGTGAATAACCTGCTCCAGTATTTTTTTCAAACTTTAAACTGTACTGTTTATCTGAGTTTAAAAGTTCGTTTTCAAGTTTTAGGTGTTCTATAATATCTTCTGTAGGAGTTGATACGATGTAGTAATCTGAGACTCTCTCTAAAACTTTTTCTGCGTTTTCTTTGCCAATTTCAAGTATAAGCACTTCCAGTATTCTTTTTTTCTTTTCTTGGACTTTTTTATACTCTGAATCAAAACTTCCTTCTTTTATAAACTGTAAGGCTTTTGAGTAAAGTTCCATAAGTAGTGCAAACTTCCAGTCGTTCCAAGCTCCCGGTCCTACGGCGTTAGCATCACAGAACGTTAAAACGGTTAGCATATCTAAAAGTTCTTTGTTTTTGATAAGCTTTACAAACTCTCTGATAACTTTCTCTTCGTGTAGGTTTCTTCTTTGGGATATGTGTGCCATATCAAGGTGATGTCTAACTAAAAAAGATACAGTTTCTATATCTGAAGGAGAATAACCAAACCTTTCAAGTATGCCTCTACTCATCTCTGCTCCAAGGATGCTATGGTCGGCTTTATGACCTTTTCCAATATCGTGTAAGAAAACGGACCATATCAAAAGCTCTTTTTTTTCTATATCTTTATAAATATCGTAAATCTGTTTCTTTTGAGGACTGTCTATTCGTTGTAAGTTTTCTAACTCTTCCAAAGCTTTTATAGCATGGGCGTCTGTAGTGTATTTGTGGTAGTGGTCGTATTGGAAGTGGCATCTTTGGTATCCAAACTCTGGTATCAAATCATCTAAAACGTAAAAGTCCTGCATCTTTTTTAACGTTCGGGGAAGGTTTGATACTGTGGAAAATATCTCTCTGATGATGGATTTCTCTTCTTCTGTAAGGACTTTGTTTTTTAGCAGTCTTTCGTTTTTTCTAAGTAAATACTCAAGGTTTGAGGAAAAGTTTAAACCATACTGTTTGTAATACTTAAAAGCTTTCAGTATGTTTAGTGGGTTCTGCTCAAACTTCTTTGGGTTTAAAACGTCTATCTCACTTGATGTTCTTACAAATACATCATCTATGGGTATATACTCTTCGTATGGGTTTTCCTGTTCTATGAGATTTTTAAGTATTCTGTTGGTTATGTTGTTGATGGATTTGGCATTTAGATAATAAAGCTTCATCATTCTCTCTACACTTTCTCTAAGATGTTCGTAATCGGCTTCTTTCTCTGCATAGCCTAACTTTTTTGCCACTTCTTCTTGAAGTGGAAAGGTTAAGACATCGCATTTTTTGTTGCATAGTAGGTGCATCTGGTTTCTTATCTTAAGTAAAAAGTCGTAAGCGTTCATAAGTTCTATATACTCTTCTTCCAGTATAATTTCTTTTTCTACGAAGTATCTGTAATCGTTTACATTATCTAAAACCTTTGCAATCCAGTAAACTTCGTGAAAGTCTCTCAGTCCACCTTCTCCTTCTTTTACGTGAGGTTCCATCATGTATATACTGCTACCAGTGTTTTGATACCTTATTTTCCTTGCTTTTAACGTTGCCTCTATGTAAGACTTTCTCCTTTGTTTTATTAATCTCTTAAACCTGTCGGTAAGGGTTTTGAATATCTCTTCGTTACCGTAAAGGAATCTTCCTTGAAGTAAAGCAGTTGCTACCGTTAAATCTTCCTTGGATAAATCTAAGAAAGTGCTTATATTCCTTGGTGAAAATCCTATATCTACCTTTAAATCCAACAAACAGTAGTAAAAGTTCTCTATACCTACCTTTAACTTAGATATATCTTCGTGGGTATAAACGATTGAAATATCTATATCTGATTTAAAGCAAAGCTCCCTTCTTCCGTAACCACCTAAGACTATTATGGCTATCTTATCTAAATCTGGGAAGGAAATTTTAGCAAACTCCTTTATGGTTTCATCTGTTAAGTCTGAAAGCTGTCTTACTATCTCTAAACCACTTTCACCTGCATAATGTTTTAAAATAAGCTCTTTTTTCTTTTCGTTGTAGTTGTTAAGTATTTTTGTCTTTGTGTCTAAATCTAACGTTTCCAACATTTTATACTGCTCCTGTTTTCTACTAAAGTTTAATTTTAGCACAGTGGTATAATTTTTTTATGAGAAACTTTACATTTGAAAACACTTTTATCTGTTTTACAGAAAAAGAGGACGGCAACCAAAGATTACCTGAAAACGTTGAAAGATTAAAAAGTCAGTTAGCGTTAGACAGCATACACGTTCCAAACCAAAAACATACAAACTTGGTTTTAGAGTTAAGGCAGTATAACGGTCAGGAATGTGATGGTCTTTACACTGTCGAAAAAAACGTTGCCGTTGGTGTTTTAACGGCAGACTGTATCCCGGTAGTTCTGTTTAACGGACTTGAGTTAGCAGTTATACACGCAGGCTGGAGAGGACTTTTTGGTGGTATTATCGAAAACGGCTTTAAACTTTTTAAAAATAAGAAAAATGTAAAAGGGTTTATCGGTCCTTCCATCAGAGGTTGCTGTTACGAAGTAGACCTTCAGTTTGTAAAAGATTTGAAGGTTGATGAGAAATTTTATACAATATACGAAAACAAAGCCTACTTAGATTTAGTTAATATTGCAAAAAGTAAGCTTGAAAGTTTGGAAGTAGTTGATATTTTTGATTTAGGTGAGTGTACGAAGTGTAGTGGAAAGTTTTTTTCTTACAGAAACGGGGACTTTGAAAGTAGAATACTTACATTTGCATTTATGAAGGAGTAAATATGGGACTTAAGGATTTTATAGATAAGATAAAAGAGAGAAGGAAGCTAAAAATAGAGGAAGGTTCTTGGGTAAAGTGTGAAAAATGTAAAACACTTCTTTACATAGAAGACCTTATTAAAAACTTAAAGATTTGTCCTCACTGTGGCTACACATTCAGAATGTCTGCAAAGGAAAGAGTAGACTTGCTACTTGATAAAGTTTACACTTACGACCTATTTCCAAAAATAGTACCTGTAGACCCTTTAAACTTTAAAGACACAAAAAGATACAAAGACAGATTAAAAGAAAGTAAAGAAAAAACAGGACTAAACGACGCTATCATAATAGCAAACGGTTTGATATACGACAGGGAAGTTGTTATAGCTGCTATGGACTTTGAGTTTATGGGTGGTAGTATGGGTAGCGTTGTAGGAGCAAAGTTCGTAAGGGGTGTAGAGTACAGTATACAGAAAAAAATCCCTTTTATATCGGTAGCGGCTTCAGGTGGAGCAAGAATGCAGGAAAGTATATTGTCTCTGATGCAGATGGCAAAAACCGCTATCGCTATAGATAGACTTAATAAAAACGGCATACTTTACATATCTATCTTAACTGACCCTACTATGGGTGGTGTTTCTGCAAGTTTTGCCTTTTTAGGAGATATAATAATAGCCGAACCAGAAAGTTTGATAGGTTTTGCAGGACCAAGGGTTATAGAGCAAACGATTCGTCAGCAACTTCCAGAAGGTTTCCAAAGAGCTGAGTTTTTACTGGAAAAAGGACAGATAGACATGGTTGTTGACAGAAAAAATCTAAAAAAGACAGTCTACACCTTGATAAAACACACCCATGGATAAACCAGTAATCTGTATAGTTGGAGCCCATAACAGTGGTAAAACTACCTTTATAGAGAAAGTTGTAGGAATACTTTCAAAAGAAGGTTACAAAGTCTGCTACATAAAGCACGACCCTAAAGGAAAGGCAAAAACTGATACAGAAGGTAAAGACAGCTACAGATTATACCAAGCAGGTTCAAAACAGGTTATAGTTGCATCTCCAGACAAAGTTTCATCTTTCGTAAACCTTAGAGATTACTCTTTGTTAGACTTAATAAGAAACTTCACAATAGACGATATAGATATTATAATAGTAGAAGGTTTTAAGACGGAGAAAGGTGTAGACAAGTTCGAAGTGATTAGGAAAGTGGAAGGCAGAGATTTAATGCTTGGTGAAGATGAAGGTTTAGTTGGAGTTATAACAGATTACTACGACTACCCTGTAAAGTTTGATATTAACAACCCATCTGAGTTTGTAGAATTTCTAAAAGAGAATTACATAAAGAGGTGAGACTATGCTTCTACATGCCATATTTTCAGGTAGAGTTCAAGGTGTTGGATTTAGAAAGTTCGTAAAGAAAAAGGCAGATGAGGTAGGAGTTAAAGGTTTTGTAAAAAACCTTCCAGATGGGACCGTTGAAGTTTTGGCAGAAGCAGATGAAGAAACACTAAAAACTTTTTTTGAGTTAATAAAACAAGGACCACCTCTTGCAAACGTAGAAGATGTAAAATATGAATTTTTGGAAAAAGAAGGGGGTTTTGATGAATTTAAGATTGAGTATTAAAATAGGTTTAATATCAGCAATCGTTCCTTTTATCGTAAGTGCGGAAACCTATAAGGTTAAAAAAGGAGATACCTTAGAAAAGATAGCTAAAAAGTATAAAGTTAGCGTGGAAGAGTTAAAGGCAGAAAACAACATAAAAGATGAGAAATCCTTAAGAGAAGGCATGACCATAAAGATACCTAAAAAAGGTGAAAAGCAAGCAAGCAAAGAGAAAAAGCATAAGCATAGCTATACTTCTGAAGAAACTTACATAGTTAAAAAGGGGGATACCCTTGAGATTATAGCTAAGAAGTATGGCCTTACAGTTAAAGAGATAATGGATTACAACAATATGAAAGACGAGAGAATATTTGCCGGAGATGAGTTAAAAATACCAGTTAAGGGCTATGCAAAGAAAAGTAAAGAAAACACTACTGAAATAGACACGTCTAAATGTGAAGTTTACACACTAAAGAGAGGTGGAACCTTAAAACATGTATCTAAAAGAACAGGTGTTGATGTTTCAATCCTTGAAAAGTTAAACGATATACCTTCAAACCAGTGGTTAAAAGCTGGAACAAAGGTATGTATAGCACCAAAAAGAGAAGAGAAAAAGGAAGAGGAGAAAGTCTCATCTACAACATCAAACTCAAACCTTGACAACTGCACCCTTATATACAACCCACCTCATAAGATAAGTCTTCATGAAATAGCAAGAAAGTTTAGAACAAGCACTGAAAAAATCAGAAGAATAAATGGTTTATCTTCTAACGTTAAATACGTAGAAGCAGGACAGAAATTGTGTATATTTAAAGAAGATAAAGCAGTAACTAAAATCACAGAAGAAGAAAAAACTTCACCATCAGTTTCTGAAGAAAAACCAGTAAAAAAAGAAGTTCCTCTACCTGCAAAAACAGAACCTAAAACTGCTAATGCAGATAACCTTGGTGTTAAACTGGCTTGGCCTGTTGACGGTCAGGTTGTGGCAAACTTCCAAAACGATGAACAAGTCAGACACCTTGGAATAGATATCCAAACAAGCTGTGGAAATCCTGTTAAAGCTGCCGAAGATGGAAAAGTTATCTACACCGGAGATAACATAAAAGCTTTTGGAAATCTCGTAGTTATAAGGCATAGCAACGGATTAACAACCGTTTACGGATATCTTGACAATGTTAATGTTAAAGAAGGTAAATACGTAAGCAGAGGAGAAGTTATAGGGACGGCTGGTAGACTTAAAAACTCGGATAAATGCGGAATATACTTTGAAGTCAGAAAAAACGTTACACCTTTAGACCCTCTTTCAGTTTTAGAATAAAATTTTAAAAGGAGATGTTAAGATGCCTGAAGAGTTTCCTCGTATTAAAAGATTACCTCAATACGTTTTTGCAGTTGTAAACGATTTAAAGGCAAGGTTAAGAAAAGAAGGTGAAGATATCATAGACCTTGGTATGGGGAACCCTGATTTACCACCTGCTCAACATATAATAGATAAACTCTGTGAGTCGGCTAAGAAAAAAACTACCCATAGATACTCTATGTCTCAGGGAATACCAAGACTTAGAAAAGCGATAGCAGACTTTTACAAAAAGAGATACGACGTAGATTTAGACCCAGAAACAGAAGTTGTGATGACTATAGGTTCAAAGGAAGGGTTAGCACATCTTATTCTTGCAATGCTTGAACCGGGCGATATAGCTATGGTTCCAAGTCCAAGGTATCCTATACACTACTATGCTCCCGTTATAGCAGGTGCAAGCGTTTTAACTGTACCTTTACCTTTAGAAGGTAGCGACAGTGAAAAACAGGAACAGTTTTTAAAAAATATATACGAAACTTACGAAGATTCCTATCCGGAAGCGAAAGTCTTGATACTTAACTTTCCAAACAACCCTACTACTATGACTGTAGATATAGAGTTTTTTAAAGAAGTTGTAAAATTTGCAAAGAAAAAGAACCTTTGGATAATACACGACCTTGCTTACGGGGACCTTTGCTTCGATGGTTACAAAGCACCGAGCATACTACAGGTAGAAGGTGCAAAGGATATTGCAGTAGAGACTTACTCTATGACAAAAGGTTTTTCTATGGCAGGCTGGAGAGTTGCGTTTGTTTTAGGAAATGAAACCCTTGTATATAACCTAAAGCGGTTAAAGAGCTACCTTGATTACGGAACGTTTACACCTATACAGGTTGCAAGTATAATAGCCTTAGAAGGAGATTACTCTGTAGTAGAAAAAGCAAGAGACACATACTCAAAACGTTTAGATATTCTTGTAGATGGTCTAAAAAAAGCAGGATGGGATGTAGAAAAACCAAAAGCCACTATGTTCCTTTGGGCTAAAATACCAGAGAAATTTAGACATATGGGGTCAGTAGAGTTTTCTAAATTCCTTCTTACAGAAGGAAAAGTTGCCGTTGCACCGGGAATAGGTTTTGGAGAGCATGGAGAAGGTTACGTAAGGTTTGCAGTGGTAGAAAACGAAAAAAGGATAAGACAAGCAATCTCAAACATCAAAAAACTTATGAAAAAATATTGATGTTTTCTTACATACTCAAAAGACTTTTACAGATGATCCCACTTCTTGTTGGGATTACTTTTTTATCTTTCGTTATAATACAGATGGCTCCCGGAGACTATCTGGACCAACTTCGTATGAACCCTCAGATATCTGAGTCTACCATAGAAAAACTAAAACAGACCTACGGTTTAGACCAACCGCTCATAGTTCAGTATTTTAAATGGCTTTTTAACGCACTAATATTTAACCTTGGTTTTTCATTTAGCTACAACATGCCAGTCTTAGAACTTATAAAAGACAGACTACCAAACACTCTGTTTTTGTCCATTACATCTGGAATTTTGGCTTGGATGATTGCTATCCCACTTGGAATAGTTGCCGCTTTAAAACCAAACTCTTTTGTCGATAGGTTAATTCAAATGTTTTCATTTACCTTTATGTCTCTTCCTTCTTTTTTTCTTGCGTTTTTACTTTTATTTTTTGCCGTAAAAACGGGGTTTTTACCAACAGGTGGAGCTACAAGTCCAAACTACGACAGTATGAACTTTTTTCAAAAAGTTTTAGACAGACTTTGGCACGTTAGCCTTCCTGCTATAGTCTTGGCAGTAACGTCTTTAGCTGGGCTTGTAAGACTTGTAAGAAGCGCTATGATAGAAGCTTTACAATCTGAATACGTTTTATTTGCAAGAGCAAAAGGTCTAAAAGAAAGAGACATTATTTTAAAACATGCTTTAAAAAACGCTTTAAACCCGTTTATAACGATACTTGGTTTTGAAATAGCATCTTTACTTTCCGGTGCTGCACTGGTAGAAATAATAGTAAACTGGCCTGGCATGGGTATGCTTATGTTAGATGCGGTTTTATCCCAAGACCTTTACCTTGTTATGGGTGGCCTTTATATCGGGTCCATAATGCTTATAATAGGAAACCTTATAGCTGACATACTACTTGCCAAACTCGACCCAAGAATAAGACAGAGAGAAGTCGAAGGCGTGTTAAAATGAAAGAACTTTTTTACTACATTCGAAAAAATAAGTTTGCTTACGTATCTTTATACATACTTGGAATATTCTACTTTTTAGCCATATTTGCAGATTTTATAGCACCTTATCCTTACGATATCCAACATAGAGACACTCCCTACCACCCACCTACACAGATACATTTTTTTGATGAAAAAGGAAATTTTCACTTAAGACCATTCGTATACAAGTATGAACTGGTAGACCCAGTTTTTAAGACTTACGAAATTAACTACAACGTAAAGTATCCGATAGAATTTTTCGTAAAAGGTCATAAACACTATCTACTGGGAATTTTTGAGACAGATATACATCTGTTTGGTGTTAGAGATGGGAAGATATTTTTACTTGGAGCAGATAACCTTGGAAGAGATATATTTTCGAGGATACTTTACGCTTCCAGAATATCTTTATCAATCGGTCTTATAGGTGTAGCATTATCATTTACGATAGGAGCTTTGATAGGGGGTATTGCAGGATACTTTGGGGGTAAAGTCGATAACGTTATTATGAGACTTTCTGAAATTGTTATGTCTTTTCCTTCATTTTACCTTATGTTAGCCCTTCGGGCTGTATTTCCTATAACACTTTCCTCAGTAGAGGTATTTCTGCTTATAGTTGTGATACTATCTTTTGTAGGATGGGCAGGTTTAGCAAGAATAGTAAGAGGTATGGTTTTATCCATCAGAGAGCAAGATTACGTTGTAGCCGCAAAATCTTACGGAGCATCTTCCTTAAGGATAATAGTAAAACATATCTTACCAAACACATACTCCTACCTTTTGATTGCTGCCACCCTTTCAATTCCCGGCTATATTCTTGGAGAAAGTGCCTTAAGTTTACTTGGTCTTGGGATACAGGAACCTTACGCAAGCTGGGGTAATATGCTTGCATCTGCAAGAAGTATAACGGCAATATCATCTTACCCATGGATACTATCTCCCGGAGTTGCAATATTCTTAACTATTTTAGCCTTCAACATACTTGGTGATGCCCTTAGAGACGCTATGGACCCAAAACTTAAAAGATTGATTAA
>PNIU01000049.1 GCA_002878035.1 Sulfurihydrogenibium sp. | reverse complement strand
CTGGGTTTAAGCACGTTTTTACTGTTTGTCTTAGGAGCTTTAAGTAGGTCTTTTAAGATTCCTACTATAATAGCTTTTATTCTTGCTGGAATATTTGCAGGTAGGTTTATTCATGAAGATATAACTCTTGAAAGGTTAAGTTACATTGGTATAGTTCTTTTGTTTTTTTACCTTGGTTTAGAGTTTAACATAGCAAGGGCTGTCAATGTTTCTAAAAATATATGGGCTGTTGGAATTTTAGATTTAGTCTTAAATTTTGGTGTCATGACTTTGTTTTTAAAGATTTTAGGTTTTGATACTGCCATTGCATTTTTGGGTGGAGCTATAGCTTACGCTTCATCTTCTGCTATTACTTCCAAAGTTATTGTAGATGAAAAAAGAATTGCAAACCCAGAAACGGAGATGATACTTGGTTTGATGGTTTTTGAAGATATTATTGCTCCAATCATGCTTGCAGTTTTAACTGGAGTTTTTTCAGGAGAAGACTTAGAAGTTGTTACATTTGGAATAATACTTTTAAAGGTATTAGCTGTTTTCTCTTTAATAATACTTATTTCTATGACTATGAAAGATAAGATTGGAGCTTTTATTGAAAAGTTTTTGAACGAAGATATTTTTATCTTGTTTGTTTTTGGTATTCTTATATCTTTTGCTGGTTTTACAAGTTTTATGGGCTTGTCAGAAGCGTTGGGAGCTTTTTTGATAGGTATGCTTATATCTGAGACTGGTAAATCAGAAGATGTTGAGAAAGTACTTTTTTCTGTTAGAGATTTAGCTGTAGCTATATTTTTCTTCGTTTTTGGTTCTAACATAGTTTTCGACCAAAACTTTTTTAACGCCAAAAATTTACTTATACTAATATCTATGATTTTTTTATCTATTGTAGGTAAAATCTTGACAGGTTATATAGGTGGTAAATTTTACGGTCTTTCAAACAGAGCTTCTTTAATAGCTGGTTTATCAATTGTAAGTAGAGGTGAGTTTTCCATAGTTATATCAAAGTTTGCTCCTTCTACTTACGTTCCACTTTTTGGAATTTACACTTTTACGATGGCTTTTATAGGAACTTTTTTTATTCAGTATGCACCGAAGTTAGCAAAGCTTGTGTTTAAACCAAAAACTAAAAAAGGAGGTAAAAAGGTTTATGAATACTAAAACTTCTAAAGAACTTTTTCAGGAAGCTCAAAAGTATTTAGTTGGTGGTGTTAATTCTCCAGTAAGAGCTTTTAAAGCCGTTGGAACAGACCCTATCTTCATACAGAAAGGAAAAGGATGTAGAATATGGGATGTAGATGGTAACGAGTATATAGATTATGTTCTTTCTTGGGGACCTTTGATACTTGGTCATGCCCACGACCAAGTGATAAATGCGATAAAGCAGGTATCTAACTACGGCACAAGTTTTGGGGCTCCTACAGAGCTTGAGATAAAGATGGCAAAAGCCGTTATAGATGCAGTTAAATCTGTTGAAATGGTTAGATTCGTTAATTCTGGAACAGAAGCAACAATGAGCGCTATAAGGCTTGCAAGGGGATACACAAAAAGAAAAAAAATAGTGAAGTTTGATGGATGTTATCACGGACACGGAGACAGTCTGCTTGTATCGGCAGGTTCTGGTGTTGCAACTCTTGGTATTCCGGGTACGCCGGGAATCCCAGAGGAGCTTGCAAGTTTAACAATTGTATTACCTTACAACGATATAGAGGCTGTAGAAGAGGCTTTTAAAAAGTATGGAGAAGATATAGCATGCGTTATAATAGAGCCTGTTGCCGGTAATATGGGAGTAGTAGCTCCTTCGAAAGAATACCATCAAAAACTCAGAGAAATAACTAAAAAATATGGTTCTCTTTTGATTTTTGATGAAGTTATGACAGGTTTTAGACTTGCTTACGGTGGAGCTCAGGAGCTTTACGGTATAGAACCAGATTTAACAACCTTTGGAAAGGTTATAGGTGGTGGTCTTCCAGTTGGAGCTTACGGTGGAAAGAAGGAAATAATGGAGTATGTTGCTCCTGTTGGACCTGTTTATCAAGCTGGAACTCTGTCTGGAAATCCGCTTGCTATGGCTGCCGGTTTAAAACAGCTTGAACTTCTTAAAGAGTTAAACCCTTACCAAGAGCTTGATGAAAAAGGAAAAATCCTTGAAGATGGTTTTAGAAGTATTGCACAAGAGACCGGTGTGCCAGTTCAGATTAACAGAGTTGGCTCTATGATAACAGTTTTCTTTACTGATAAACCTGTTAAGGACTTTGCCACTGCAAAAACTTCAGACACTCAAAAGTTTGCTAAGTTCTTTAGATGTATGCTTGAGAAAGGTGTTTATCTTCCTGCATCACAGTTTGAAGCTTTCTTTTTATCTACAGCCCACACTAAAGAAGACTTATATCAAACGTTGGAGAAAGCAAGAGAATGTTTTAAAAATCTTTAATGAGGAAAAACGATGAGATGCCCTAAATGTGGTTCTTTGGAAGATAAAGTTATAGATTCAAGACAGTCTAAAGAAGGTAGAGTAATAAAAAGAAGGAGAGAATGTCTAAAGTGTGGCTACAGATTTACCACTTACGAAAGGATAGAGGAAGAAGTTATAACGGTTGTAAAGAAAAACAACACCACTCAACCTTTTGATAAAGAAAAGATAATAAGAGGTATTAGGCTTGCTTCTACTGGCAGACCTATATCTGAGCAACAGATAAGACAGATAGCCGATGATATAGAAAGGTATCTTATAGACGAAGGAAAATTAACTGTATCCTCTGCAGAAATTGGAGATATGGTAAAAAGTAAACTAAAAAATTTAGACCCTATATCTTTTATAAGGTTTGTTTCTGTGTGCGATAACTTCCAAGATATTAAAGATTTTGAAAGTGCTATAAAACAGATGGAAAAAGACAAGAAAAACGACCAAGGAGAGAAAGATTGAACAGTTTACAGGCTTTTATATTAGGAGTTGTAGAAGGTTTAACTGAGTTTCTTCCAGTTTCTTCAACAGGACACCTTATACTGGCTTCTACACTGATGGGATTACAGCAGACTGATACACAGAAAGCTTTTGAAGTAGCCATACAACTTGGTTCTATAATGGCAGTAGTTTTTTTATACTTTGAAAGATTGAAAGACATACAACTGTTAAAAAAGCTAATAGTTGCATTCATACCAACAGGTATTATAGGATTTGTTTTATACAAACTTATAAAATCTCTTTTTAGTCCTTTTGTTGTAGTTTTTACCCTCGTTTTAGGCGGTATAATCCTTATAGCAATTGAGTATTACCATAGAAACAAAGAGTATTCTATAAAAACAATCGACCAAATCGATTATAAAAAAGCTTTTCTTATAGGACTTTTTCAGTCTGTTTCGATGGTGCCGGGAACTTCCAGAAGTGGAGCTACCATTATAGGAGGTCTTTTACTTGGACTAAATAGAAAAACAGCGGCGGAATTTTCTTTTTTACTTGCCGTTCCTACAATGTTTGTTGCAACCTTTTACGACGTTTATAAAAACCATAGTAATTTTAACGTTACAGACTGGAATAACCTTCTGATAGGTTTTTTTACGGCTTTTGTGTTTGCTATCTTATCCATAAAGTTTTTACTTAGGTTTGTATCTACCCATAACTTTATACCTTTTGGAATTTACAGAATAATATTGGGAATACTCTACTACTTCATCGTTTTGAGGTAAAAATATGAACATACTGGAAAAAATAGTTCAAACGAAGAGAGAAGAACTTGAAAACTACACTTCTGTATACGTAAAACATTTAGAAAAGTTAGCCTTAGAAAGAAAAAAGAAAGTTTTAGACTTTAAAAAATCTTTACAAGGAAAAGGTATAAATATAATAGCCGAAGTTAAGAAAGCTTCACC
The DNA here is from genome assembly GCA_002878035.1 of Sulfurihydrogenibium sp. Classification (GTDB taxonomy): domain Bacteria; phylum Aquificota; class Aquificia; order Aquificales; family Hydrogenothermaceae; genus Sulfurihydrogenibium. The sequence continues at coordinate 14,296 of PNIU01000049.1, read as the reverse complement.
ATCAAAAGGAGTAATTAGACACGACTTTGAACCAGTAACGATAGCAAAGATTTACCAAGAAAACGGGGCAAAGGCTATATCAGTCCTAACTGACAAACAGTATTTTCAAGGAGATATACAGTATATATACAGCATCTCACAAGAAGTTAAAATTCCCGTCCTTAGAAAGGATTTTATAATAGACGAAAGACAGATATTGGAAGCTTACTCTTACGGAGCCGACAGTTATTTACTTATCGCAAAAATTTTAACTCTTCAAGAAATGAAAGAACTTATAGAGTTTGGGAAAGAACTCGGTATGGAACCTTTGGTTGAGATTCACTCTTACGATGAAGGAGTAAAGTCCCTCTACGCGGGAGCAACTATCATAGGTATAAACAACAGAAACCTTGAAACCTTCGAAGTAGATATAAACGTATCTAAAACCCTTGCACCAAAGATGAAAGAGCTTGGAGCGGAAGTAGTAGTTGCAGAAAGTGGACTAAACACAAAACAAGAACTTTTAGACTTGAAAAATTACCAAGTAGATGCATTTTTAATAGGAGAGTCCCTTATGAGGGAAAAAGACATAGGCAAAAAACTGAGGGAGCTTCTCTGATGTATCAAAACATAAACAAAGAGATAGCAAAAATATTCAAAGAGATGTCTCACATATACGAGTTTTTAGACGATAAATTTAGAGCGATAGCTTACCAAAGGGCAGCCCAAGCACTTGAAGATTTACCTGACGATGTTAGAAATTACATAAAATCTGGCAAACTTGACGATATAAGAGGGATAGGTAGCCATACAGCCGAAAAGATAGTAGAGTATGTAAAAACAGGTAAAATCCAAAAATACGAAGAGTTAAAGAAACTGGTTCCACCAGACTTTTTAAAACTTATGGAAGTTCCGGGTTTTGGTCCAAAAACCTTAAAAAGAATATACGAAGAGTTAGGTATTTCTACCAAAGAAGAGTTAATAAAAGCTTTAAAAGATGGAAGAGTTGCAAAGTTAAAAGGCTTTGGACCAAAGAAAGTTGAAAATATGTTAAAAGGACTGGAACTTTTTGAAAAATCACAACAAAGACTTACACTCTGGGAAGCTTTGGAAATAAGCAACCTACTGGTAGAAAAACTAAAAAAATTAAAAGAAGTAAAAAACATAGAAGTAGCCGGAAGTTTAAGAAGGAAGAAAGAAACAATCGGAGATATAGACATACTTATTTCCTGCGATGAGAAAGATAAAGAAAAAGTAATAAACTACTTTGTAAGTCTTGATGATGTTAAAGAAGTTTTAGCCAAGGGAGATACGAAAGCCAGCGTAATCATAAAAGAAAAAGATAGACAGGTAGATTTAAGAGTGTTAAAACCAGAAGAGTGGGGAAGTGGATTACAGTATTTTACAGGTTCAAAGGAACACAACGTACATCTAAGAGATTACGCAAAATCCATAGGTCTAAAAATCAGTGAATACGGAGTTTTTGACGCAAAAACTGAAAAGAAGATAGCAGGAGAAACGGAAGAAGACGTTTACAGAGCCGTAGGTATGGAATGGATACCACCAGAGCTAAGGGAAGATAGAGGAGAGATAGAAGCAGCCCTTGCAAAAAAACTACCAAAACTCGTAGAACTCTCAGATATAAAAGGAGATTTTCATTGCCATTCAAACTGGACCGATGGATACAACACAATTTTAGAGATAGCCCAGTATGTTAAAGAAAACTTTAACTACGAGTATTTAGTTCTTACAGACCACTCAAAAGCCGTAAGAATTGCTCACGGCCTTACAGAAGATGACGTTTTAAGACAGATAGAAGAGATAGATAAAGTAAACAAAATGATAGGTTTTCCACTTATAAAAAAAGGTATAGAAGTTGATATACTACTTGATGGTTCTTTAGACCTTCCGGACGAAATCCTATCAAAACTTGACTGGGTAGTTGCTTCAATCCATACACACCTTAACAGAGATAACACAGACAGAATAATAAAAGCAATGGAAAACCCTTACGTAAACTCTATAGGTCATCCAACTGGAAGGATTATAGGCTCCAGAGAAGGTTATCAATTTTCCGATGAAATCTTTAAAGTTGCAAAAGAAACTGGAACAGCTTTAGAAATAAACTCCCAACCACTTAGAATGGATTTACCAGATATACTGGTTAAAAAAGCCGTTGAAAATGGAGTAAAACTTGTTATAAGCAGTGATAGTCATTCATTGGCAAACTTCCATTACATTCAGTTAGGTGTTTACATAGCCCGTAGAGGTTGGGCTAAAAAAGAAGATATAATTAACACATTAAGTTGGAAAGAAGTTGAAAACTTTGTAAAAAACAAAAGAAAAAGGTTTGGTGTTAAAGTTTGAAGTTGGCGTTCTTCAAAGAGAACCTTGACGACCTTCCTTACAAAATATTAGAAGATATACTTGAAGAAGATTACAGATTAAACTTTTCAGCCTACAGTGAGTTTTACGACCTAAAAGGAGAGATAGAAAAAAACATATTTACCCTTTACTTACACCCAATAAACACAAGAGAGAAAATTTACATAGCCACCTACGACTTAGAAACAAAGAAGATATTAGACCATATAGATAAAAACCAACTAAAAAAGATACTTTTTGAAGAAAACGAAAAACTGGAAAGTTACAAAAGACAAGAGTTAGAAAGAAGTAGTAAAATAATTATATCCATAATCGGTTTAATTTTAGGACTTATAATCACTTACATTGTTTTAAAGTTGATAAACGGAGGTTTTTGATGAAAAGAGTTAGATTTGCTCCCAGTCCTACTGGATACCTGCATCTTGGAAACGCAAGGACAGCTTTGTTTAACTATCTTTTTGCAAAACACGAAGGAGCAACCTTCATACTACGAATAGAAGACACCGATTTAGAAAGGTCAAAGAAAGAGTATGAAGAAATGTTAATCCAAGATTTAAAATGGATGGGGTTAGAATGGGATGAAGGACCAGACAAAGGAGGACCTTACGGACCTTACAGACAGTCTGAAAGGTTAGATATATACCATCAGTATGCTAAAAAACTTTTAGAAACTGGTCACGCTTACTTTTGCTACTGTACTGAAGAAGAGCTTGAAAAAGAAAGAGAAAAAGCCATTGCAGAAGGAAAACCTTACAGATACAGCGGAAAATGTAGAAACCTTACACAACAAGAAAGAGAAGAACTTGAGGCAAAAGGCTTAAAACCAGTCATAAGGTTTAAAGTTCCAGATAAAACTGTAGTTTTTGAAGACATAATAAGGGGACACGTAGAGATAGACACAAAAGAGTTTGGAGATTTTGTAATAGTTAGACAAGATGGAATGCCTGTTTACAACTTTGTCGTTGTAATAGACGACGCTTTGATGAAAATAACACACGTAATAAGAGGAGAAGACCATCTATCCAACACTCCAAAGCAGATTGTTATATACGAAGCCCTTGGTTTTGATATTCCACAGTTTGCACATCTACCGATAATACTTGGAGAAGACAGAACAAAACTATCAAAAAGACACGGAGCAGTCTCTGTTAGAGCTTTAAAAGACGACGGATTTTTATCGGAAGCGGTCTTTAACTACCTGTCTTTACTTGGATGGCATCCAAAAGATGAGAGAGAAATCCTTCCAAAAGAGGAAATTATAAGCCAGTTTAGAATAGAAGACGTCAACAAATCACCGGCTATATTCGATAGGACAAAACTCAGATGGATGAACGGTGTTTACATCAGAGAGATTTTAGATTTAGATGAGTTAACCAAAAGAGCCGTAGAGTTTTTCGAAGGTTTTGGTTACAAAGCAGATTTTGAATATTACAAAAAAGTTATGTCTGCCATAAGAGACAGTATAGAAACACTGATGGATATAAAAGATAGAGCAAAAGTTTTCTTTGTAGATGAGTTTCCTTTTACGGAAGAGATAGTATCAGAAGTAAAATCTGACCCTAACTTCTACAAAGTGGTTGAGATATTCTACGAAAAAATAAAAGATTTAAATTCCATAACTAAAGAAGACTTTAAAAATATAACGAAAGAAATACAGAAAGAGTATGGCTTTAAAGGAAAAGGACTATTTCATCCGTTAAGAATAGCCCTTACAGGAGAGTCTTCCGGTGTAGGTTTAGACCTACTTGTTGAAGTTATAGGTATAGACAAAGTCAAGTTTAGAATAAAAAGATTTTTAGAATACTTTGGATGATGAAAATCCAAGACTTTAGAAAACTAAAGATTGGCTTTATAAAAGACGATGGAAGTTTTTTAAAAGAGGAAGATTTAGAAAAACAGTTAAATTTAGTTCAAGACCCAAAGGAGAAGTGGTTTTTAAGAGGCTTGATACATACACTTGAAAATCATTTCTCAGAAGCCATAAAAAGGTTTCAACTTGTAGACTGTAAAGAGGCAGTTATTTTAATATTAGCCTGTAGCTACAAAACCAGAGATGAGTTTGTGTTCAACGAATACAAGGAAAAGTTAAGTACAGATGATTGTAAACTATTCTCAAAATACGGAATAAAACCGGTCTTCCTTTACGAAGGAAACGTTTTAGACTTAAATGAGATTTTGAAACTTTAAACTGATTATAAAAGTGTATAAAATTTTCTAAAAACGAGAGGTAAAGACTATGAAGTTAAGAGGACTGTATGTAATAACAGATGAAAAACTAACACCTTACGACAGAATGTTAGATATGGTTGAAAAAGCTTTAAAAGGTGGTGCTTCAATAGTCCAACTTAGAGATAAAAATAACTCTGATGAATTTCTTATACCTTACTGTCACGAGCTTAAGAATTTATGCCACAGATACGATGCAATATTTATAGTAAACGACAGAGTAGACCTTGCGTTAAAAGTTGATGCAGATGGAGTTCACGTAGGAGAAGAAGACCCAGACGTTGTAGAAGTAAGACAGAAAACGAAAGGAAAGATAATGGGAGTTTCTTGTTATGGAAGTGTTGAGAGGGCTTTACAGATGCAAGAGCTTGGAGCAGATTACGTGGCATTTGGAAGTTTCTACCCATCTCCAACAAAACCAAAATCAAGGATAGTGCCTAAATCTGTAGTGTCAGAAGCTAAAAAAGTTCTTAAAATACCAGTTTGCGTGATAGGTGGCTTAACCGTTGAAAACTCTAAGGAACTTGTCGACATGGGAGCAGATATGGTAGCAGTTATAAGCGATGTCTGGACAGCACCAGATATAGAGTTAAGATGTAGAGAGTATCTAAAACTGTTTAAAAAGGAAATTTAACATGGTAGAATTTCAGTATTTCGAAGGATGTCCTAACGCTAAACAGACACTTGACAACCTTTTATCGTTAGTAAACGATGGATTTTTAAAAGAAGATGAGATAAAGATAGTTAAAGTAGATTCCGTTGAAGATGCCCAGAATTTAAATTTTCAAGGTTCTCCTTCAATCCTATACAACGGCATAGATATATACACACTTGAAAAACCTTCAGGTTTTACTTACAACTGTAGGACTTACTTTTTGGAAGGTAAGTTAACAGGCATACTTCCAAAAGAGTTTATAAAAGAGAGGATAGAAAAGCTAAAGAATGCTTAAAGGTAAAAACGTTTTAGTAGGAGTAAGTGGTTCTATAGCATCTTACAAAGCCTGTGAGCTTGTTAGGTCTCTTCAGAAAAAAGGAGCTTTTGTAAGAGTTTGTATGACTCCATCAGCCTTAGATTTTGTAGGAAAGCTTACCTTTCAAGCTTTAACAGGAGAAGATGTTTATGTATCTTGGAATGATGGAAAAACAGGTTTAGAGCATATAACACTTGCAAGATGGGCAGATGCTTTCGTTATTGCACCAGCTTCAGCCAACACGATAGCAAAACTAAGGTTTGGTATAGCAGACAACTTTCTTACATCTTTAGCTTTAGCTTATGATAAACAAATCGTTATAGCACCGGCTATGAACACAAAGATGTATGAAAACCCAGCCACTGTAGAAAACCTAAACGTTTTAAGAGAGAGAGGTTATATTGTAGTTTCACCAAATGAAGGTATACTTGCATGTGGAGAGGAAGGAATAGGAAAACTTGCAGATATAGAAGATATAATCCTTGCAGTTAAATACTTAATATATCCAAAACTTTTAAAAGGTAAAAAAGTGCTTATTACCGCAGGAGGAACAAGGGAATACTTTGACCCTATAAGGTATATATCCAACAACTCTTCTGGGCAGATGGGATACTTACTTGCCGAAACGGCATACTCAATGGGAGCAGACGTTTTACTCGTATCAGCTCCTACATGTCTAAAAACACCTTCACAGATAAAAAGGATAGACGTAATCTCTGCGTCGGAAATGTTTGAAGTTATAAAGCAGGTTTACCAAGATTACGATGTGATAATAATGAACGCAGCAGTTGCCGATTTTAGCCCAAAAGATTACAGTCAGCAGAAGTTAAAAAAGGATAAAGAAAAAACCGTTATAGAGTTAAAACCAAACCCAGACATTCTAAAGTTTCTTGGAGAAAACAAAAAAGAAAATCAGATACTTGTAGGTTTTGCGGCAGAAAGTCAAAACATTGAAGAAAACGCTTTAGATAAACTAAAAAGAAAAAACCTTGACTACATAATCGCAAACCCAATTAAAGTTTTTAACCAAAACTTCTACGAAGGCATAATTTTCACAAAAAACTTAGAAAAAATCAGTATATCGGCTACAGATAAAGAGTCTGCAACTGTTGAGATTCTATACAAAATCTTCAGTTTACAGTAACACTCTCAACTTCTACAGTAGTTTCATTACGTTCTTCTTTTGGTTCCTCTAAAATCTTCTTTGGTTTGTAATTTTTGCTAAAAATAGAGTTTTTCAGAATAGATGCATAAAGTTTTGCACCTTTTGGATTTAAATGTACTTTGTCATTAACAAATATATCTTCTTTGTCTTTACTTACATAGTACCAGTCTACCACGTGCACGTTTGGCCTTTCAGAAGCCATCTTTCTAAAAAGCTTGTTAACATCGTTCTGCCAAGGCTTTGGAACCTTTACGGTTACAAGGTAGACTTCTTTATCTTTTAATCTATCTAAAATATTTTCTAAATCTGACTTCTTTACATAACCATTGTTACCAAGAGCTATTATAACTTTTTTATACTTTTCTAAATTTTTACTGCTTAAAATATCTTCTAACTCTTTAAACTGTCTTCCTACCTTTGCGTCTACATCAGAGTTAGGTATGTATTTTTTTAAATATTTGTAAGCTCCAAGAACTACAGAGTCTCCAACTATAAAAATATCTGGGTCTTTACTATCAACATCTTGCACACTCTGAACTTTATTTTGACTTTCTTTATTTGAAAGAGAATCGTCTAAGTTTTCTTTTTTGTCGTAAACTTCAACTTCATAAGAAGTTGTCTGGTTATCATCAATTTTTATAGAGACTGCTTTTTCAAACTTTTCATTTTCTTTTTGTGGTTGTAAGATAGAAAGGTAAAAGAAACTAAAACCCAAAACAATAAAAGAGATAAACATATTAAAAGCAGACTTTAGAGTAAATACTCCATTAAAAGAAAGCTTTCTAAAGGGCTCTTCTATAAAAAGATAACTTATGTTTGCTATAAATAGAGTAATTAAAATGGCAACGATTAACACATCTAAATACTTATTCGAATACAGAAGACTTAAAAAGACAAAAATAGGATAATGCCAAAGGTATATAGAGTAACTTCTTTCACCTATCCATTTTAAAGGCTGAATTGAAAGAATGTAGTTAAAGTGGTCAGATTTTAAGACTGCAACCATAAGCATAAGCGTTGTTAAAGAAACGGCTAAGAATCCAAAAGGATACATAAACTCGTTATAACTCTTAAAAGCATAGTATTCTACAGATAGGTAAAACAAGCCTAATATTCCAAAGAATTTAAAAAGAACATTTCTTTTAGGAATCTTATCTATATTTAAAGCAAGTAAAGAACCAAGTAAAAAAGAGAAAAACCTTGTATCAGTGCCAAAATAAACTCTGTCCACGTTATCAAATAGTATATAAAGTAAAAACATATCTGTTGCTGAGGCTAAAATAGAAATAATTAAAAATATGTTTAAAAACCTTAAACTAAATCTGAAGATTAGAGAGTATACAAAAGCCCAGATTAAATAAAACTGCCACTCTATAGATAACGACCAAAGGTGAAGGTTGAAAAGAGTATCATTAAACTTTTCAAAGTAAGGAACCTGTCTGAAAATTAACCACCAGTTGTAAACGTTAAGGCTGCCAGCAAATGTTTCCGATAAAAGCTTTTCTGTAAAATTAGGAAAAACAAGGTTTACAACGAAGACTTCCGTTAAAATCAAAAACACAAAAGCAGGAAAAAGTCTTAAATATCTTTTCTCTAAAAATTTTACTAAACCAGAAAATCCTTCCTTTTCAGAAAAAATTTTTGTAAGGGATTTTGTTATCAAAAATCCAGACAGAACAAAGAAAGACTCAACTGCTAAAAAACCACCACCAAAGTAATCTAAATTTTCAGGATAAAAAACCAATAAAATGTGAAAGAACAATACAGCAACGACAAAGATTGCCCTTAAACCATTCAGTCCTTCTATCTTTTCCATCAGTTTAGATAGTTGTTTATGTATTTATATATGATATAACTGTATATATAGCTACCCTCTGGTGTAAGATGATAACCATCTGGTCTAAAACACTTTACATCACTATTTGAACATATCGTTGTACTTAGGTTATACCAATCAATTACTTCTATAGAAGGTCTTAATTTTTTTAGCTTTTCGTAGGTTTGATTAACCTCTGATTCCCACGATCTTGGAACTTTTGCATTTACAAAAATTACCTTTCTACCTTTACTTTGAAGATAGTCTATAACTTCCAAGCCTTCTTCAACACTAAAAGCTCCGTTAGTACCAAGGGCTATAACTACAATTTTACCAAGTAAGCCTTTTGATTCTAAGTATTTTATCCTTGGTAAAGCTTCTTGAAACTTTCTACCAACTTTAGCATCTATAACCACATCTGGAATCTGCTGTTTCAGATAGTTTTGGGCTCCAACAACCAAACTATCTCCTATGATGGTTACATCTTGTGCAAAGGAAAATCCAGTAGAAAGGAAAAGGTAAGTTAACATTAAGAATAAAAGCCTTCTCATCTTTCTCCTTGAATTTATTTTGTATGTTAATATTTTATTATACATTTAGCTTTAAAATCAAAAAGATAAAATGGAAAAAATAGACTTAAAAGAGAATGTAAAATGTAGTATATGTCAAGATACAGGCTGGGTTTTTAAAGATGAAGGTGTTGTAAAATGTCAGTGTCAATACAACTTAAACAACACTCAAGTAAACCACTCTCTCAACATTCCTAAAAAGTATTTCCATGCCAATTTAGAAAATTTTCTGGATTACGGTCTTCCTTCAAGAAAGCTTATAATTCAAAAGGTAAAAGAGTATATCTATTCAGATGAGATGGAAGAAGGTAAAGGATTCTTCTTTTACGGTAAAAACGGAGTGGGGAAAACCCATTTGGCAGTAGCAATACTCAAAGAAATATACACTTTAAAAGGTATAACGGGAACTTTCTACGACACAAGGATACTTTTATACGACTTAAAGGCAACTTTTGAAGGAAACTCTTCAACCAGAGAACTTTTGGATAGTGTTATAAAATCTCCAATACTTGTTTTAGATGACCTTGGTTCAGAAAGACTTTCAGACTGGGCAAAAGATATTTTGCACTATATAATTATAAGTAGATATAACGATAAACTTCCTGTTATAATAACATCTAATATTTATTTTGAGAAGTATGATAAGGAAAGTGAAGATATAGAATCTAAGTTCGGTAAAGGTATAGCATCAAGGTTAAATGAAATATGCTATCCAATACTGGTTGAAGGTGAAGATTTTAGAAAAACTCAGATAAACAACACACTAAAAAGGTTAGGAAATGGAAAGAAAGGCGTTTATTAAAAGAGAAACGAAAGAAACTCAAATAGAGATGAGTTTAAATTTAGATGGCACTGGAAAACATAAAATAGACACTCAGGTAGGATTTTTGTCCCATATGCTTGAAAGCTTCTCTTTCCATTCGATGATAGATTTGGAAGTTATGGCAACTGGAGATGTTCATGTAAGCCACCATCACCTTGTAGAAGATGTTGGGATAGTTCTTGGTCTTGCCGTTAAGGAAGCGTTAGGAGATAAGAAAGGGATAAAAAGGTTTGGTTACAGTATAATACCTATGGACGAAGCCCTTGCTTTATGTTCCATAGATTTGTCTGGAAGACCACTCTTATTTTACGATGACCTTGGCTACAGAGGAAAGATAACTCATTTTGATTACGAACTTATGGGAGAGTTTTTTAAAGGGTTTGCTTTATCGGCAGGTGTTACGATGCATCTAAAAGCTTTAGCCGGACATAACCTACACCATATAGCAGAATCTTTAACAAAAGCTTTCGCAATAGCTTTAAAAGAGGCTGTTTCAATAGACCCAAGAAGGAACCAAGTTCCTTCAACTAAAGGGATGATTTAGGAGGTCAGCCATGGATAGCAACATAAACAGAAAAAAAGAAATACTTAAAATATTACAGGAGAGGGGAGAAGTAACGGTAAAGGAGTTAAGCCATATCTTTAAAGTGTCAGAAATGACGATATACAGAGACGTAAGAGAGCTTGAAAAGGAAGGAGAAATTAAAAGAAAACACGGCTCAATTCTTCTAAACACGATAGAAAATAAAGAACCAGTTGCTTTAAAATCCTGTCCTGTATGTTCTAAACCAATTACAAGGTCTCATCCTTACAAGATAATCGTAGAAAATACTAAGGTTGTTGAAGCTTGCTGTGAACACTGTGGTTTAATGCTACATCAAAGGTATGCCGATAAAAACGTATCTGCTTTAACCTTTGATTTTATAACTGAAAAACCGGTAAACGCTCTTGATGCTTGGTATGTTGTTGGAAGTTCTGCAGTTCCTTGCTGTAGTCCAAGTGTTATACCATTTACTTACAAAGAGGACGCAGAAAAATTTGCAAAAGGCTTTGGGGGTAAAGTTTTAAACTTTATCGATGCTTACAATGAAGTAATTAACAGAATGAATATTAATATAAAAAGTTGTTGCTCTACAGAAAGCTCTCCAGTTGTGTTTAAACTTTCAGATTTAAAGAAGCTTTAAGTTATTTTTGGATACTTTTTTTCCTTATCTATAAGGTGAATATCCTCAACTGCAAACTTGTTTTCTTTTAAAAGGTCGTATATTCTCAGGGCATCTTCTTTACTTTTAAAACCAAAGACAAGACCACAGTGGGGGTATATTTCCTTTGGAACAGGAAGCATAATGTAGTTGTTTATATTTCTTTCTTTTAGGAATTTATCGGCTCTTATTCCTTCTGCCACAGAAACGAATGTTAGAAGGTATTTTGGCTTGTTGAAAGGCACTAAATCCAGAAGGTGTTTTATAAAGTGGAGTTTTACTCCTAAAGATATAAACTTTATTTTGTCTATTATACTTTCTCCTTTAAAGCCTTTACCTCTTTCTATTATGGCAACGTAGTAGTTGTTCTCTTCTTTAAACTCAATGAGTTTGTTTCCTGTTTCAAAAGACCATATCTCGATATCCTTTTTAAAAGCTTTATCGTCGGCTAATACTTTTAACCTTGCTCCAACTGGTATTTCTTTTAGCTTTCTGGATACAAGCGTCAAAGGTAAAGGACAAAAAAGCCCTCGTGTATCTACAGTCTCAATCTCTTTATTTACAGATAAGTTTTCCAAGGGGTTCTCCTCCTAAAAGATGCCAATGGACGTGAAAAACTTCTTGTCCAGAGTCTTTTCCTGTGTTAACTATAAGTCTAAATCCTGTTTCAGCAATTCCAAGCATCTTTGCTATTTCGTTAGCCTTAAGTATAAGATGGCCTATTAGGGTTTTGTGTTTACCTTCAAAGTAAAGGTTGTTTGGAATGTGTTCCTTAGGTATTATCAAAACGTGCACTTTGGCTTGTGGTCTAATATCGTGGAAAGCCATAATAAGTTCATCTTCGTAAACAATTTTTGCTGGTATCTCTTTGTTAACTATCTTACAAAATACGCAGTTGTCCATAGTGCTGTTCTCCTTTTTTTACGGCATATTTTTTTAGTATATCAAACAGTTTGTTTAAATTCCAGCCTTTTAATGTTGATATGGTTACTGTATTTTCCGATTCATCTTCTTCTAAGTAATCTTCGGAAGGTATCACTTTGTCTATTTTATTCATAACGGTTATTGTAGGTTTATCTTCAAGCTTTAATTTTTTGAGTATATCTTCTACTGTTTGCTTTTTTATAAGCCAGTTTTCGTCTGAGATATCTATAACGTGAAGGATTAAATCGGCTTCTTCTATCTCTTGAAGAGTTGTCATAAAAGCGTCCATTATCTCTTGAGGCATATCTTCTACAAAACCTACCGTGTCTGTAAGTAAAACTTTTTTCCCAACGTCAGGAAAGTATACAAAAGATGTTTTCGTATCAAGTGTAGCAAAAAGCTGGTCTGATATGAACGCCTCTCTCTTTGTAAGTCTGTTTAAAAGTGAAGATTTACCTGCGTTTGTGTAACCTACAAGGGCAACGTTAAGGATATCTGGGTTATCTTCTCTTTTCTTTCTTTGCTGTTTTTTCTGTTTTTCTATCTCTTTAAGTTGGGCTTTTATTTTTGCTATCCTATCTTTTATTGCTCTTGTTTTGATTTCTCCGATTTTTTCTCCGGCACCTTTTGTTTTCATACCACCACCTATCCTGGATAGGTCCTTTCCTCTTTGGTTGTATATCCTTGGTAGCTGATGCTGGAGATATGCAAGTTCTACCTGCAGTTTAGCTTGCTTTGTCTTTGCTCTTTTAAAGAATATTTGAAGGATTAAATCTGTTCTATCTAAAATCTGGGCTTTTATCTCTTGTGATAGGTTTGCTATCTGCACCGGAGAAAGGTTAACGTTAAAAACTACCGTATCTGCCTGTATACCTTCTACAAGTTGGGATATTTCGCTGACTTTTCCTTTTCCTATGTAGTAGGCAGGGTCTGGAGATTCTCTTTTTTGGTAAACTTTCCCAAGGACAGTTCCTTCCGCTGCTTCTACCAACCCCTCTAATTCTTCTATCTGGTATTTAAACCTTTGGGGAGTTTGATTAATGTTTACTCCTACTATTATGGCTCTCAACTTACTCCACTACAATCGTGCTTATTGCATGTTTATAGATAAGCTGCTGTTGACCGTTTACATCTAAAAGTATTGTAAACTGGTCTGCATCCAGTATTTTACCAACTATCCTTGTTCCTCTTACAAGGTAGATTGTAACTTCCTTTCCTTCTCTTCTGTATTCGTTAAGAATTTCATCTTGTACTGATGCCATCTGATACCTCCTGCAATTTTTTTTCTATTTTTCTTAAAACTTCATAAATATTTATAGTGCTTAAATTTAAATTTTCAAAGGACATTTTGTTCCTGAATGTTCTAATCTGTCTTTTTGCAAAATCTTTAGTATTCTCTATTATACTATTTTTAGCATCTTCCAGTGAGATTTTGTTATCTAAGTAAGGTAATACTTCTTTATAACCTATGGCTTGCATAGCAGTAATACTTTCTCTAAATCCCATATCAACCAGTTTTTGAACTTCTTCTATAAGCCCTTTTTGAAACATTTTCTCAACTCTCAATTTTATCCTTTCCATAAGCTCATCTCTATCTCTTTCAAGATTAAAACCTATAAACTCATACCTTGGATTTTTGAAACCTTCCTGAAAGGAAGAAAAAGGTTTTCCGGTAATTTCATAAACTTCCAAAGCTCTTACAATCCTTCTTTTATCGTTTTGATGTATCTTTTGTGCGTAAGCAGGGTCTATTTCTTTTAGTTTTTGGTAAAGTGTAAGGTTGTCAATTTTGTAAAGTTTTTCTCTTATTTCCCAATTACTCTCTGGGGCTTCAGACAGACCGTATAATGCCCCTTGAATGTAAAGCCAAGACCCACCCACCACTATAGGAATTTTACCTTTATTTAGAATACTTTTTACAGTTTTATCAAAATGTTCTATATAATCTTTCACTGAAAAGTTTTCAGATGGAAGGACTAAATCTATAAGATGATGTGGTATCCCTTGCATCTCTTCCAAGGTAGGTTTTGCAGTTCCTACGTCCATATACTTATAAACCATCATAGAATCTGCACTGATAACTTCTCCATCTAACTCTTTTGCAAGAAGTATTCCAAGTTCAGTTTTACCAGTTGCCGTTGCTCCAGATATAACTACTATCATAAACCTACTTTTATTAAATTATTCTTTAGTCAATAAGATAAATTAAAGCTTAAATTTTTCAATAACTGATTGT
>PNIU01000014.1 GCA_002878035.1 Sulfurihydrogenibium sp. | reverse complement strand
AGTCTTATAAGTTTTTCTTTCTGTTGCTGAGTTGGAGACTGTGCTCCTGCAAAGTGGGCTATCTTCTCTTCCATAACTGTTCCGTCCATATCGTCAGCACCGAAGTTAAGGGCTACCTGAGCCGTTTTTTCTCCTATCATAACCCAGTAGGCTTTTATATGGTCTATATTGTCTAACATCAATCTTGATACTGCGATAGTTTTTAGGTCATCTATACCGGTTGTAAAGTCGTAGACAGGTAAATCGTTGTTTTCAGGTTGATAAGCAAGCGGGATAAAACACGTAAAACCACCTGTTTCATCTTGAGCTTCTCTTATTTTAATCATATGGTCTACTCTGTCTTCGTAAGTTTCTACGTGTCCGTAAAGCATAGTCGTTGTAGAGTGAAGACCAAGTCTATGGGCTGTTTTGTGTATTTCCAAGTATTTTTTGTATCCGATTTTTTTAGGAGCTATAATCCTTCTAACGTTAGGAGAGAATATTTCGGCTCCTCCACCGGGAAGACTTCCAAGGCCTGCTTCTTTAAGTTTTAACAAAACTTCTTCGTAAGATAAACCAGACAGCTGAGAAAAGTAATCTATCTCAACGGCTGTAAAAGCTTTTATGTGTAAATGTGGAAAGTTTTTCTTTATTATGGAAACGATGTTTAAGTATCTTTCAAAATTCCATTCTGGATGAAGACCACCTACTATATGAACCTCTGTGGCACCGTTTTCTACTGCATACTTTGCTTTCTCGAGTATCTGGTCGTAGGTCATCTCGTAAGCTTTTGGGTCGTTTTTATCCATCTGGGCAAAAGCGCAGAATTTACAGTCTAAAACACATACGTTTGTAGGATTTATCTGTCTATTTATAACAAAGTAGGCATACTTTCCATTTTTCTTTTCGGTAACGTAGTTTGCCAAATATCCAAGGGTTAGTATATCGTCTGTTTTAAATAGTTTTACACCATCTTCAAAGGAAAGTCTTTTACCTTCTAAAACCTTGTCTATTATAGGAAATATATTTTTATCTGTTGCTAAAGATAAGGCTTTTTCAACTTCAAGCATAATTCACCTCACTGTGAAACTTTCTCTAAATGTTTAAAAAAGTCTGGATAGGATATATAAACACAGTCTGCATCTTTTATAGTTATACCATCTTCCGATACAAGGCCGAGTATAGAGAATCCCATAGCTATTCTGTGGTCTTTGTAGGAGTCCACTACACCACCTTTTACCTTTTGCTTACCTTTTATAACCATACCGTCTTCAAGCTCTTCAACTTCAATGTTTAACCTTCTAAAGTTCTCAACAACAGCTTTTATTCTATCACTTTCTTTAACTCTAAGTTCTTCTGCTCCAGTAATAATTGTCTCACCTTCAGCCTGCGTTGCAACTATTGCAAGTAAAGGAATCTCATCTATCATAGAAGGCACTTCTTCTTTAACTACCTTAACACCTTTCAAATCTGAATACTTTACAACTATATCTGCCACTATCTCTCCGGCTTCGTCCCTTTTGTTCTTATATTCTATGTCTGCTCCCATCTCTTTCAACTTTCTGAAAAACCCGTCCCTTGTAGGATTAACCAGTACATCTTTAAGAATAATCTCAGATTTTGGCACTATCGCAGCAGCGGCGGCAAAGAAAGCAGCCGAAGATGGGTCAGCAGGAACGTCTATATGTATAGGTTTTAATCTATCTGTATGAGAAATTTTAACTGTATAACCTTCTGGGCTAAACTCTGTAGAAATATTAGCACCCATCCAGTTTAACATCTTTTCTGTATGGTCTCTGGAAATTATAGGCTCTGTAACTTGAGTGGTTCCCTTAGCATAAAGTCCTGCAAGTAGTATAGCAGACTTAACCTGGGCGGACATTTTACTGTTGTAGTAAGATATAGCTTTTAACTTTCCCCCTCTTATACATAAAGGTAGGTTATTTCCATCTTTTCTTCCGTCAATCTTAGCTCCCATTTGAGAAAGTGGCTCTGCTACTCTTTTCATAGGTCTTCTTCTTAAGCTGTCATCTCCAGTTAAAGCTGCAAAAAAGTCTTGTCCAGCTAAAACACCAAGAGTTAATCTGGTAGTCGTTCCAGAGTTTCCCATATCTAAAATGTCTTCTGGTTCTTTTAATCCATCTAAACCTTTACCTTTTACATAGATAACATCGTCTTTTTCTTCTATATCTACACCAAGTTTTCTGTAAACGTTTAAAGTCGTTAACGTATCTCCAGCTTTTAAAAAGTTTCTAACTACGGACTCTCCTTTTGCCAAAGAAGGTAGTATTATTGCTCTGTGGGATATAGACTTATCTGAAGGAACTCTTAGACTACCTTCTATCCTTTTTACTTTTTTGACCGTTCTTTCCACTTCTAAACTCCTTTATTAAAAAATGTTAGATAAATATATATTATAAGCGCTA
>PNIU01000075.1 GCA_002878035.1 Sulfurihydrogenibium sp. | reverse complement strand
GCTTGATTTACAACTTGTTTTATTTTATTTTCATCTACGTTTTTACAGCCTTCTTTTTTCTTTTCTATCAGAGCTAAAAATTCTATATTTCCTTTTGGTCCTTTGATAGGAGAAAAATCCAAATCTTTTACACAATAGCAACTCTGTGTTAAGACTTCTACCACTGATTTTATAGCTTTTTCGTGGAGCTGTTTATCTTTTACTACACCATCTTTTACTTCCTTTTTGGAAAGTTCAAACTGTGGTTTTATCAAAATGATGCCAACAAAGTTATCTTTTAAAAGGTCACATATATTTGGTAGTATTTTGGTTATTGATATAAAAGATACATCACTTACAAGGATATCTATAGGTTCTGGTATCTGCTGACTTGTTAAGTATCTTGCGTTAAACTCTTCTATAGATATAACTCTTGGGTCTTTTCTGAGTTTTTCGTGAAGTTGATTTTTACCAACATCTACAGCATAAACTTTTTTAGCTCCGTTTTGTAAAAGACAGTCTGTAAAGCCTCCTGTAGATGCTCCTATATCAAGACAAACTTTATCTTTCACATCTACGTTAAAGACTTTTATTCCTTTTTCGAGTTTAAAACCACCACGGGAAACGTAAGGGAGTTTTTCTTTTATTTCTATGTTTGAGTCTACAGATACTTTAGTGCCTGCTTTATCTACTTTTTGATTGTCAACAAAGACTACACCAGCCATAATAAGGGCTTGAGCTTTTTCTCTTGTTTCTACAAGACCTCTATCTACTAAAAGTTTGTCTATTCTTTCTTTTTTACGCGAAGATTGAGATTTTTCCATCAAAATTTATTGGTGGCTGTTTTACCGGTTGGTTAGTATTCGTAGCAGTTTGGAGTATCTGCTGGTTTAACTGTTTGGATAGTTCAAGCATCTGTTTGAAAAGTTCTACTGCTAAAATGTCAACAGGATTAATCTGCATTGTTAAACCTCACTTGTAAACTTTTCTTTTAAATATATCCTTTGGAGATACTACTTTTTCTATAAAAACTTTTCCATCTAAATGGTCTATTTCGTGCTGTATAACGACGGCTTCAAAACCTTCTGTATCAAATGTAATCAATTTACCATTTTCGTCAAGGGCTTCTACTTTTATATAGTAAAATCTTTTTACGTTGCCAGTGTAATCAGGAATTGACATACAACCTTCTCTGAATATTATCTCTCCTTCTCCGTAAACTATCTTAGGGTTTGATAAAACCATCAATCCGTGTGAGACTTTGTTAGTTTTATGGGTAGATTTTGATGTATCTACTATTATGGTTCTTATATGGTTGTTAACTTGTGGGGCAGCTATACCAACTCCACCGGGAGAGTTATACATAGTGTATTTTAGCTTTTCTACAAACTCTTTAAACTCTTTTCCAAAGTCTACCACTTCGATGGATACTTTTTTTAGTCTTTCGTCTGGATACTGAAGGATAGGTAGTTTTTCCATCAGAGGTTAGCCGTATCTACACATTGAAGTGATATATCTACGTTTAGATTGTCTTTTAGACTTTCTACTTCTTTTTCAAGTTCTGTTATATCTAAACTGTTAGGTATCTCTGCTTGTATAAACATTACGTAAAGGTCCTTTGTTTTTTCTGTTCTTAAATCTGCTATGTTTATAGACTTTTCTGCAAGTAGTTTTGATACGTTGTAAACTATACCCGGTTTATCGGAGCCGTAAACGATTATGTTATAAAGCTGATAGTCTTCTTTTTCCTTTTCCTTGGATAAAGGAACTTCTTTTACAGTAAAGTTTATGCCTTCTTTTTCTAATGATTTTAAGTCGTTTTCTAAAGAACTTTTTTCTGTATCTCCTTTTACAACGAGCATTATTACAAATTCGTCGTTTAACCTTGTCATTGCGGAATCTTCTATGTTTAGACCGTTTTTGTAAAGTATTTCTGTAACTTTTGCAACTATACCGGGTCTATCTTCTCCAAAAGCAGTTATAATAAACTGTTTCAAATCTCTTCCTCTGATTCAACTTCTTCTAAGTAAGCTTTGTAATCTTCTGCAGTCATAAGGTCTTCTACTTCAGAAGGGTCACTCATCTGAATATCTGCTATCCATCCATCTCCGTAAGGGTCAGCGTTTATGGCAGAAGGGTCGTTAGCTAAATCTTCGTTTACTGATATTATCTTTCCTGAAACTGGAGAGTAAACTTCAGATACAGCCTTTACAGATTCTACAGAAGCTATAACTTCTCCAGACTCTACTTCTCTACCAACTTCCGGTAAATCTACAAATACAACGTCTCCAAGCTGTTTTTGACCGTAATCGGTAATGCCTATAGTAGCAACGTCATTTTCTATCTTAACCCATATATGTTCTTTTGTGTAGTAAAGGTTCTCTGGAATCTTGTACTCTTCCATCTTTCCTCCGACTTTGTTTTTATACTACGATATCTATTATATCAAAAAGTTT
>PNIU01000090.1 GCA_002878035.1 Sulfurihydrogenibium sp. | reverse complement strand
TGTTTGTTTCCATAATACGTTTTAAACTGTTAAATTTAAGAATGATTATAACATAAATCGTAAAACTAATTTCCAAGGCTAAATGTGTTATAATTTTTTAACATTTACAAAAAAGAGGTTTAGTATGGATTATCACATAAAAGACTTATCTCTTGCTGAGAAGGGGCTTTTAAGAATTCAATGGGCAGAGAAAGATATGCCTGTCCTTCGTTCTATTAGAGAAAGATTTAAGAAAGAAAAGCCTTTGAAAGGTCTTACAATTGCAGCATGTCTTCACGTTACTACAGAAACAGCAAACCTGATGATTACTCTAAAAGAAGGTGGAGCAAACGTTTATCTAACAGCTTCTAATCCACTTTCAACACAAGATGATGTTGCTGCAGCCTTGGTTAAACACTTTGAAATTCCAGTTTTTGCTATACACGGAGAGGATAGAGACACTTACTACTCACATTTAAACGCCGTTTTAGACAAAAAGCCTAACATAACTATGGACGACGGAGCAGACCTTATATCACTTCTTCATAAAGAAAGACAAGATTTAGCTTCTAACGTTTACGGTGGAACGGAAGAGACAACAACGGGAGTAATAAGACTTAAAGCTATGGCTAAAGAAGGTGTTTTAAAGTTTCCAGTTATAGCCGTAAACGATGCATATACTAAACACCTTTTTGACAACAGATACGGAACAGGACAGTCAACTATCGATGGGATACTTAGAGCTACCAACAGACTACTGGCTGGGTCAAAGTTTGTAGTTGCAGGTTATGGTTGGTGTGGTAAGGGTGTGGCAATGAGAGCAAGGGGAATGGGAGCAGACGTTATAGTGACTGAAGTTGACCCATTAAAAGCGTTAGAGGCAGTTATGGATGGTTATAGAGTTATGCCAATGATAGAAGCAGCAAAAATCGGTGATTTCTTCGTTACAGTAACAGGCAACATAAACGTTATAGATAGGGAGCACTTAGAAGTTATGAAAGATGGAGCTATAGTAAGCAACTCTGGACACTTTGACGTTGAGATAAATCTAAAAGCTTTAAATGAAATGGCAGTAAAAACAAGAGAAATTAGAGAAAACGTTAGAGAGTATACTCTAAAAGATGGTAGAAACATATACGTTTTAGCAGAAGGAAGACTTGTTAACTTAGCAGCTGCGGAAGGTCATCCAGCTCAGGTTATGGATATGTCCTTTGCAAACCAAGCTTTATCTGCAGAATACGTTTATAAAAACGCAGACAAACTGCAAAAAACCGTTTACAAAGTTCCAGATGAACTTGACTTTGAAGTAGCAAGGTTAAAACTTCAAGCTATGGGAGTTCAGATAGACACACTAACACCTGAACAAATAGAGTATTTATCAAGCTGGGAACACGGCACATAAAAAAATAAAACAAAGGAGAGGTAATCATGACAAGGGAAGAAGCTATCCAAAAACTTTTAGAAACAGACGAAGAGTTTAAACAGTGGTATGAAGAGCACAAAGAGTTAGAATGGAAAGTCTTAAAGCTTGAAAAACATTTTCCACCAGACCCAGAAGTAGAAGCTGAAGAAGAAAGATTAAAAAGAAGAAAACTTTACCTTAAAGATATGATGGAGTTAAGAATAAAAGAGTTTCTTTCTAAAAACAGCTAAAAACTTAAACGGTCACCTTCAAAGGTGGCCTTCTGATTTATATCATATAAAGAATCTCAACTGGTATCGAAATTTATCTCAAAAGTCAATCAGAGGTGTTTTCATGAAAATTAAAGTTTTACCAAATGGACCTTATTTAGTTGAAGGAGGAATACCGCTCTTTAGAGAAATTATGGTTAAGTACAAAATGATAATTCCAGACAGATGGGAAAAAGTAGAAAAGTTTGATGTAAAAGAAAACTACGCGTTATGCAGATGTGGACTTTCTAAAAATAAACCTTTTTGCGATGGTTCCCATAAAAATGGTTTTAACGGAGAAGAAACGGCAGAAAAAGATATTTTTATTAATCACGTAAAAATTTACGAAGGAAAAACTTTAGACCTTTTAGATTCAAAACCTTTATGTGCTTCAGCAAGATTTTGTTTGAAAGGAAAAGGAGTATGGGACCTTATAAAAGAAACCGAAGATGAAGAAAAACTGAAACTTTTGATGGAAGAAGTTGCAAACTGTCCTTCTGGAAGGCTTGTTTTGAGAGATAAAAAAGGAAGTATATTAGAAAAACCTTTAGAGAAAGAAATCAGCATACTGGAAGATAATCTAAAGGGTGTAAGTTCTGCAATATGGGTTAAGGGAGGTATTCCAATAGAATCTTCAAAAGGTTTTGTTTACGAAGTAAGGAACAGAGTTACACTTTGTAGATGTGGCAAATCTTCTAACAAACCTTTCTGTGATGGAACACACGTTAAGATAGGATTTAAAGATGAAAAATTTTATAAAGAAGAAAAATGACCCCAACGGGATTCGAACCCGTGTCGCCGGCGTGAAAGGCCGGTGTCCTAG
>PNIU01000054.1 GCA_002878035.1 Sulfurihydrogenibium sp. | reverse complement strand
CAAAACTATATACAACCTGATAAAATCGTTGGAAAAGTAAAGGTAAAAATCTTATCCTGTTATTTACGTATTTAGCCTTCCAGACGTTATATAATATTCTTTATGAATCTAAAATTACTGAAAGAAAAAGCAGAAAAGATTAAGTGGTTTGTTTTTGACGTAGATGGTGTTTTAACAGATGGAAAAATAACTTACGATAGTGAAGGTAGAGAGATTAAGAGTTTCTGCGTAAAAGATGGTATTGGTATATATATGCTTCATTTAGCAGGTATAAAAACTGCCATTATAACCGGAAGACAGTCAGAAATAGTAATCAAAAGGTCCATAGAGTTAAATATATCCGAAGTATTCCAAAACTCAAAAAACAAGTTAGAACACTACAACCAGTTAAAAGAAAAATACTCTTTAAAAGATGAAGAAATCCTTTACATAGGTGATGATATAGTAGACATTCCTCTTTTAAAAAGAGTTGGCTTTCCTGTTACTGTGCCTTCAGCTCCAGAAGAAGTTAAAAACTTTGCCGTATACGTTACGATTAAAGAAGGTGGAAACGGTGCTGTAAGAGAAATTACAGACCTTGTTTTAAAACTTCAAAATAAATACGACGAGATAATAAAAAAATACTGTGAGATGTGATGAACCAAGAAGATAGAGAAAGATGGAACAAAAAATACACAGAAGGCTTTGAAGCTGAAAAAGACCCTTCTGATTTACTTATAAACTTTTTACACTTAGCAAAGAAAGGAAAGGCTTTGGACGTAGCAGCTGGCCTTGGCAGAAACTCTCTATTTTTAGCCAAAAACGGTTTCTTTGTAGATGCCGTAGACATATCTGACGTAGCAATAGAAAAGTTAAAATCTTTACACCCAAACATAAACCCTATTCATGCAGACTTAAAAACATTTCGACCACAAAAAGAGAGTTATGAATTAATCATAAACTTTAACTTTTTAGAAAGGTCTTTATTCCCTTATCTAAAAGAAGCCTTAAAAAAAGATGGTGTTTTAATATTTGAAACCTTTGTAGAAGGAACAACTTCAAAAACAAACAAAGATTATATCTTAAGAAAAAACGAACTACTTCACTCTTTCTTATCTTTAGAAGTTATTTTTTATCAAGAAAGACCAGTTAAAAACTCAAAAGAAGAAACCGTTTACAAGGCAAGTTTGGTAGCCATAAAAAGATGTTAGACAGCAGAACAAAGAAAATACTATCTTTAGCCGTTCCAGCAGCATTCAGCAACCTTTTCGACATGATTCAGGTTATAGTGGATATGATAATGCTTGGAAGAGTCTCACCAGTTGCAATAGCAGCGGCAGGTATATCCATGCAGTTTTTAGGCTTACTTTACGCTTTTATGGCTTCTTTTTCCGTAGGAAACTCTGCCGTTATAGCAAGATTTTTCGGTGCTAAACAGTATGAAGATGCTAACAAAACAGCTTTTACCTCTTCTGTTATAGCTTTTTTAATTTCCATTCCCTTCACGATTTTGGGAATATTTTTCTCAAAGTATGTATTTATCTTTATGGGTGCTTCTAAAGAAGTAGTCGAAGCCGGCTCCGTTTACCTTTCAATAATAGCTTTAACATTTCCAGTTATTTTTGTAGAGTTTGCCCTTTACTCTTCTCTAAATGCAGTTGGAGATACAAAAACACCGTTAAAAATAGTTATAGTAGCAAACTTAATAAACACATTTTTAGCTTACTCACTTATATTTGGTAAGTTTGGCTTTCCACAACTTGGAATAAAAGGGGCGGCAATAGCAACAGCCATAAGCTACTACGTAAGTTTTTTTCTTTACCTTTACGTCTTTTTAAAGAAAAAATCTAACGTATCATTCTATCCAGAGTTTGTAAAAGATTACGCGAAAAGAGTTTTAAACATCGGTATACCTGCAGGTTTAGAAAGGGTAATAACTTACTTTTCATTCTTACTTTTTGTAAAAATGATAGCAGACTACGGAACTTACACCCTTGCAGGTTATCAAGTTGGACTTAGGATAGAAGGTCTTGCTTTTATGCCGGGTTTTGGTTTTTCAATAGCCGCTATGACACTGGTAGGACAGAGTTTAGGGGCTAAGGATTACAAAGAAGCAGAAGAAAACGCTTGGCAGACGGCAAAAATAGCGTCCATCTTTATGGGGATAATGGGTGTTTTTATGGTCGTTTTTCCTGAGTATCTTGCAAAAATATTTACAGATGACAAAAAAGTTATAGAAGAAGCAGTTTTGTATCTTAGGATAGTTGGTCTAACTCAGATTCCTTTAGCTATAGGTTTTGTTTTAAGTGGTGCTTTAAGAGGTGCAGGTGCTACAAAACTAACCCTTATAATAAACACATCTTCTCTATGGTTTTTCCGTCTTTTACCTGCCTACATTCTTTCAAAAATGTTTGGAAATGTTCTGTACATATACTACGCAATGTTTTTAGAAACGTTTGTAAAAGCAGGTATGCTATACTACGTCTTTAAAAAGGGTTTTTGGAGGAGGTTAGACCAGTGGAAAACTTAGATATTTTTAAACTTATAATCATTCTTTTTGTAGCTTTCTTGATTATGAAGTTGATATCCTTCTCTATCAGAATGATAATAAATATACTGATTTTTATAGCTATACTTTACTTTATATTCTACTACTTTGTAGCGAAATAACATTATCTTCATTTTTTAGATAAAATTCTCTTCCGTATATTAAAATGTATGGTTCTACCCACTTTTTAAACAGAATACCATTAACGTTAATCTGGTACTGATAGATTAAAACTCTGTTAAAGTTTGTAGTAAAGTCATCAGAAAAATTTTCTGGATTTTCAGTTAGAAGGTAGCTAACCTTACACCCTTCCTTTTTAATTAAATTTAAAGCTTTTTTATACTCAAAATCAGCTATCAAATAACAGTTTCCTTTATCTGATACAAAAATTACCGGATACTTCTTTGACTTAAAAGTGTATATCTTAGAAGAAGAATCGTAGTTTTTACTTACAGCTAAAAAAACTATAAAAGTCAGAATTATGTAAGTAAGTTTTTGTAAAGGTCTTAGATTTAACAGTAAAATAAACAAAATAACTGTAAAGTAGATAAAAATCCAAACCAAAGAAGGAGAAAATCCTGTATAGTAAAGACCTAAACTTGCAAAGAACTTAACAACCTTTAAAAAGATATACCCAAAAAAGTCCATAACTTTTACGAGAAAATCCACATTAAAACCCAAAAAAATATTTACAACTGATAAAGTTAGCAAAGGATAGAGTGGTAAGGTTGCTATTGGAGTAGCAAAGATAGAAGTTGGAGAAAAGTTATAAAAGTTATACAGTATTATCGGCGTTGTAAAAATAGTTGCAAAGATAGACGCAACGATTAACTTAACTAAATTACTGTAATCTCTAAAAATCTCTATCGACATTATTATGCCTAACGTAGCCAAAAAAGACAGTTGAAAAGACACTGAAAAAAGAGAATCTGGTTTTAAAACCAAGAAAAAGAAAGCAGTAAAAAATAGAATGTTTAAAGGATTGTTTTTCAGATATAAAAGTTTTGAAATTACATAAAAGACAGCCATAAAAACTGCCCTAACAACAGGAATACCAAAACCTGTAAATAAAGCATAAAAAGGCAATGAAAAACCAAGAATTACATACCTTACCCTTTCAGAAAGAAAAAATAAGAGTGTGCTTAAAGAAAAAAACAGTATGGCAATATGTCCACCGGATATAGCTATCAAGTGGGCAAGTCCAGTCTCAACAAAAGGTTTGTAAGTCTGACTGTCTAAGTATTTTGTTTCACCAAAGATTAAAGCAGTACCTACAGCGAACGTTTCATTGTTTAACCTGTGCAGTCCGTAGTTCTGGATTAGTCCATCTTTTATTTTAAACAGATTATAGAAAGGATTATCTGATTTATCTACCTTTGTAAAGTGCTTTATAGTAGTTAGTTTTACCTTTCCATCTTCAACTTTACCCTTTCCTAAAAAAGCAAGCCTTGAATAAAAGTAAATACCTTCTTCTTGAGAATAAACCTTTACCGTTTTACCGATAACTTCTTTGTAATCACAATTTAAAATTTTACAGTCAAAAGAAGTTAAGTTTCTGTGGTAATCTGGAAAAGATACCACTCTACACTCAAAGAAAGAAGGAGTTTTTATATTTAAATCTGGAATCTTTTCTGTGTAAGTTATAGACAAAGCCAGTAAAAAGACCCCCAAGTTAAGCACTATGTATCTGAAAAATCCATTAAGTCCAGCAGATATAATTAAAACGAGAATAGCAGCTAAGGTTGGAACATAGAGGTTAAAATAGTGGTTTACAACAATCCCAGTAGCTAAAACCAGTAAAGGTAAAAGCCACGGGTAAATCATTTCCTAACGGTTTTTAAGATAACCGGTATGAAAGATATTGTTATAATTAAGTATATGAAAATTGAGAAATTTTCTTTTACAAAAGGTATGTTACCTGTAAAGTAACCAAGGAATATAAAAAACGTTATCCACAAAAATCCACCTATAAGGTTGTAAAGCATAAACTGGTTTGTATCCATCTTTGCTATACCTGCCACAAAAGGAACAAAAGTCCTAATAAAAGGTAAAAATCTTGATATTATCACAGCCTTTCCGCCGTGTTTTTGGAAAAAAATCTCAGTTTCCTTTAAGTGTTTCTCTTTTATTAGTTTTTTAAATTTACCGTTTCTGATTATCTTCTCTCCAAAGTAATAACCTATAAAAAAGTTAACTACGTTTCCCAACACGGCAGCAGTTAAAAGCAAAGGATAAACAATCTTCAATTCCAGTATTCCTTTACCGGTAAAAGTCCCTAAAACAAACAGAAGAGAGTCTCCCGGTAAAAAAGGAGCAACGACAAAACCGGTTTCTGAAAATATAATTAAGAAAAGTATAAGGTAAACAAGACTGCCATAACTGTTAGCAATGTATTCAAGGTATTTATCTATATGAAGAACTAAGTCTAAAATTTCCAATTATCTACTTCCTTTTTATACATATTTTACCACAAAATAAAAAAAGCCCACTTAATGGGGGCTTGTTGTATGTGATAGGTTTTATCCGTTTATTAGAAGTCCATGTCTCCCATTCCGCCTGCGCCTGCTCCAGGGAGTTTTTCTTCCTTCTCTTTTATCTCTGCAACGAGGCACTCAGCAGTTAACATTGTTCCTGCGATAGAAGCTGCGTTTTGTAGAGCTGTTCTTACTACTTTTGTTGGGTCTATTATTCCAGCTTCTACCATATCAACGTACTCACCGGTAGCTGCGTTAAATCCGTAGTTAGGGTTGTCAGAATCTTTTAATTTTTCAATTACAACTGAACCTTCAAAACCAGCGTTATAAGCTATTTGTTTTAGAGGTACTTTACAAGCGTTTCTTACTATCTTGATACCCCAAGCTTTGTCTGGGTTTTCTTCGTTAATGTTGCAGAGTGCTCTTGATGCTCTGTATAGAGCTACACCACCACCAGGAACTATTCCCTCTTCTACAGCAGCTTTTGTTGCATGTACTGCGTCATCTACTCTGTCTTTTTTCTCTTTTAGCTCTGCTTCTGTAGCAGCACCAACTTTGATTATAGCAACACCACCTGCCAACTTAGCAAGTCTTTCTTGTAGTTTTTCTCTGTCGTAATCGGAAGTTGTTGTTTCTATTTGTTTTTTAATTTGCTCTATTCTTGCTTTTATCTCTTCTGGATTTCCTTTTCCACCTATTATTGTTGTGTTATCCTTATCTACGACAACTTTGTCAGCTTTTCCAAGCATGTCAAGGTCTACAGACTCAAGCTTAATTCCAAGGTCTTCTGTTATAGCTGTTCCACCAGTTAGAATAGCTATATCTTGAAGCATAGCCTTTCTTCTTTCTCCGAATCCCGGAGCTTTAACAGCACATACTTTTAGTATTCCTTTGATATGGTTTACTACAAGTGTAGCAAGTGCTTCTCCTTCTACATCTTCAGCTATGATTAAGAGTGGTTTGTTTGTTTGAACTACTTTTTCAAGAACTGGTAAAAGTTCTCTTATGTTGTTGATTTTCTTCTCGTAGATTAAGATGTATGGGTTTTCTAAAACAGCTTCCATTTTTTCTGGGTTTGTGATGAAGTATGGAGATAGGTATCCTCTGTCAAATTGCATACCTTCTGTGATTTCCAATACAGTTTCAGCAGACTTAGACTCTTCTACAGTTATAACACCATCTTTTCCTACTTTTTCCATAGCATCAGCTATGATTTTTCCTATTTCTGGGTCGTTGTTAGCTGATATTGTAGCAACTTGCTCTATCTCTTTTCTACCTGATACTGGCTTAGATAGTTTTTTAAGCTCTTCTATAACGATTTTAACAGCTTCGTCTATTCCTCTTTTAACGTAAACTGGGTTTGCACCAGCTGCAACAGCCTTTAAACCTTCTTCAAAAATTGCTTGAGTTAAAACTGTTGCTGTAGTTGTTCCATCACCAGCAACGTCAGCAGTTTTAGATGCAACTTCTTTAACAAGTTGAGCTGCCATGTTTTCATAAGGGTCTGCAAGCTCTATTTCTTTAGCAACAGATACACCGTCTTTTGTAACTACTGGAGAACCCCATTTTTTCTCTAAAATTACTTCTCTACCTCTTGGACCAAGTGTTACTTTTACTGCGTTTGCTAACTTATCAACACCAGCTTTTAGTTTAGCTCTTGCTTCATCTCCGTAAACCATTCTTTTTGCTGCCATCTATACTCACCTCCTTTATTTTTTTTTATTGTTCAATTATTGCTAAAATATCATCTTCTCTTAAGATGATTAGTTCTTCACCGTCAACTTTAACTTCGTTGCCTGCATACTTGCTAAAGTAAACTTTATCACCTACTTTAACTTTTAACGGTAAAACATTTCCGTTATCTAAAACCCTTCCCTCACCTACAGCTACAACTTCACCTATTTGAGGTTTCTCTTTTGCAGTGTCTGGTATGATTATACCAGCAGGTGTTTTTGAAACTTCTTCTTCTATTCTCTTGATGACTACTCTGTCATAAAGAGGCTTTAACTTTGCCATTCTTGCTACCTCCTACTTTAATTTATTTATATCTAATTTTTAATATACATCATCTTTTGGATTTTGTCAAGATGTTTGATTTTTGTATTATCATATAATCTATGTATATTATACTAAAGGTTTTAACTTTTTTCGATTTGATTTTTATATCAAACTCCTATAAATTATCAAAAAGTTTATTTAAGTAAGGTGAAAACTTGGAAAAAAGAGTAGTAGTAGGTTTAAGTGGTGGAGTTGATAGTTCCACAGCAGCTTACCTTTTAAAAGAACAAGGCTTTGAAGTTATAGGTGTTACATTAAAACTTTCCGATGTAGATGAATGCAACATAGATAAACAAGTTTGCTGTTCTACAAAAGATATACTCGATGCTAAAAAGGTAGCCTCGTTTTTAGGTATTCAGCATTATGTAATAGACTGGCAGGATATTTTCAGGGAGAAAGTGATACAGTATTTTATAGAAGGTTATAAAGCTGGATTAACTCCCAATCCATGTAGTATCTGTAATAGAGATGTAAAAACTGGATTACTTGCAAAGTTTGCTAAAAAAGTATTAAAAGCCGATTTTTTGGCAACCGGACATTACATAAAGACCGATGTCTATTTTGGACAAAAAGTCTTAAAAAGGGGTAAAGACACTCAAAAAGACCAGTCTTACTTTTTGGCTTTAGTTGAAAGAGAAGTTATAGATATGCTTATTTTTCCACTTGGAGATTACACAAAAGAAGAAGTTAGAAGTATTGCAGAAAAAAATAAAATACCAGTTAGTCAAAAGTCTGAAAGTTTCGAAATATGCTTTACGGCAGGTAAAACTCCAGAAGAGTATTTTAAATCTTTGAATATACCATTGAAAGAAGGTAAGATAGTCCATATTTCTGGAAAAGTTTTAGGTAGACACAAAGGACTTGAAGCTTACACGGTAGGTCAGAGAAAAGGTCTAAGTGTCTCTTGGAAAGAACCTTTATACGTAATCGAAAAAAATCCAGAAAATAATCTTCTTATAGTAGGTGAAAAAGATTACCTTTTAACTGATAAGGTTGTAGCAAAAAACTTTAACTTTTTAGTACCGATAGAAAAATGGGAAAATGTATCAGTCCAAGGAAGGTACAAACAAAAACCTGTAGAAATAGAATCTTTCGATTATAGAGAAGACAGTATTACATTTTATTTTAAAGAAAAACAGTATAAGTTTGCTCCCGGTCAAATACTGGCTGTATATCAAAATGATATTCTACTTGGTGGTGGAATAATAGAAAGATAAATTTAAGCCCCCTTTAAAGGGGGCTTGTTATTTACATTTCACATTTATCTTCTTTTTGGTCAACCGGAACTGCTGGGCATAGATGTAGTTTTCTTTCTTCTCCAACTATCATGTAATATAGAACTGGTACTACTACCAACGTTAAAAGTGTTGAAGCAACTGTTCCGAATATAAGAGCTATAGCAAGACCGTTGAATATTGGGTCAAAGATTATAACGAATGCTCCAACAACTATAGCTGCAGCCGTTAAGAGTATAGGCCTTGTTCTTACTATGCCGGCTTCAAGTAAAGCCGTTTCTAATGTATATCCTTCTTTTAATTTCTGTTCGGCAAATTCTACAAGTAGGATAGAGTTTCTTAGGATTATACCTGCCAAAGCTATAAAACCTATCATTGAAGTTGCCGTAAAGAATGCTCCCATTATAAAGTGTCCCGGTATTATACCTACTAACGTAAACGGTATAGGAGACATTATAACGGCAGGCATCTTAAAGGACTTAAACCAACCAACAAGTAGTATGTAAAGAACAACTATCGCAACAGCAAAAGCTATACCCATATCTCTGAAAGTTTCGTAAGTAACCTGCCATTCTCCATCCCATTTTACGTAGTATCTATCTGTAAGCTCAGGTTGATGAGTTAAAAGTTCTTCGATGCCTTTTCCATCAGGAGTTTTTATATTTTTTATCTTGTCCCACAAGTCAAGAATTGGATAAACAGGGCTTCCAAGTGTATCGTTAACGTTTGCTATAACATAAACGACCGGTTGAAGGTTCTTTCTGTAAATATCATGTTTTGTGGAAGAAGGTTTTACAGTAACTAAGGAACCGATAGGTACTCCACCCATAGGTGTAGGTATCTTCATAGAAAGTAAATCATCTATACTTTTTCTGTAATTTTCATCAAGTCTTACAACAATATGAACCTGGTTTAAATCATCGGAAGAGTGGACTAAACCAACCTTATGACCTGCTAAAGCAATTCTCAGAGTTTTTACGATAACATCTTCAGACAATCCGTATCTTTTAACTTTTTCTTTGTCTATATCTATTTGATACTCTCTTTGTAAGTAGTTTGTGTATATTCCAACGTCTATTACTCCTTTTGTATTTTCAAAAATCTTTTTAATCTCGTTGGCTACTTGAAGCTGACCGTTATAGTCTGGGCCGTAAACTTCGGCAACAATAGGAGATAAAACTGGAGGTCCTGGTGGTGGCTCTACAACTGCTACATACTTAGCTCCGTTGGCTTTTGCTATTCTTTCAACTTCTCCTCTAATCCTTTCGGCTATTTCGTGGGACTGTTGCTTTCTATCATACTTACCTATAAGGTTTATATGAATTTGTGCTAAGTTTGGAGCTTCCCTTAAGTAGTAGTGTCTTACAAGACCGTTAAAGTCAAACGGTGCTGGTTGTCCTACATATATTACGTAGTTTTTAATTTCGTTTACATTTTTGATGTAATCTGCAATCTGTTTTGCAACTCTGTAAGTTTCCTGTAAAGGAGTTCCCTCTGGCATGTCTAAAACGACCTGCAGCTCACTTTTGTTATCGTAAGGCAACATCTTTACTAAAACAGCACGGCTTACCAAAAGCATTGCCGAAAGCACAAGCAACATGCCAGCAAAACCAAGGAAAAGCCATCTCTTAGCTCTACTACTGAAAAGTGGCATATAGACTGAATTAAAGAATCTTACCAAAAAGCTTGCCCTTGTTTCGTCTTCTTTTCCAAGGGCTTCAGGTGATTCATGGTGTTCATCGTGTTTTAGCCATCTGATAGCCAAGTATGGTGTAAGAATAAAAGCTAAAAGCATAGAGAAAAACATCGCTACAGATGAGTTTATCGGAATAGGTCTCATGTAAGGACCCATAAGTCCAGTAACAAAAGCCATAGGAAGAAGAGCAACGATAACTGCAAATGTAGCAAGTATAGTCGGATTACCAACTTCGTCAGTTGCTATTACTGCAGCTTCCTCTTGGGAGACTTTTCTCATAGAGAACCATCTGTGTATATTTTCAAGAACAACGATAGAGTTGTCTACAAGAATACCTATTGAGAATATGAGAGCAAACAGTGTAACCCTGTTTAGAGAGTAGCCGTACATCTCACTTAAGAATAAAGCTATAGCAAGGGTTACCGGTATTGTAACGGCAACGATTAATGACTCTCTAAATCCGAGTGTTACGGCAATAAGTAGCACTATGGAGAATGTTGCTATAAGTAAGTGTTCTATAAGCTCGTTTGCTTTTTCTGATGCAGTCTCTCCGTAGTTTCTTGTAATGGTAAAGTTAACGTCTGCAGGTATTATTTTACCTTTCATTTCATTTAGTTTTTCTATGATGCTTTCGGCAACAACTACGGCGTTACTACCTGTTTTTTTAGCGACAGCTATGGTTACAGCATTTTCAACTGGTTTATTTTTGTTTTCACCTGCAGCCTGTCCGTAACCAAACTGAACGTAGTTTTCTATCTCTCCTTCCCCTTCTTCAACTCTTGCTATATCTTTTATCCTTATCGGAGAGTTGTTGTAAACTGTAACAACTACGTTTTCTACATCTTGCTTAGTTTTTAAAAACTGTCCTGCCCTTACTTTATACCTGTAGTTATCTTTATCAAACTCTCCCGCTGGAAGTGAAAAGTTTGCGTTTTCAAGAGCTTGGACTACTTGAGGAAGCATTATGTTGTAAGCATTTAGCTTTGCTGGGTCAAAGTAAACACTGATTTCCTTTGGTTTAGAGCCGATGATGGTAGTTTCTGAGACGTTTTGAAGTTGCTTAATTTCATCTTCTACAACTTCGGCAATCCTTCTTAGGTCGTACGATGAATACTTATCACTGTGAAAAGTTATGGATAGTATAGGAACGTCATCGATAGATTTTGGTTTTATGATGGGGTCCATAGCCCCTTTTGGCATTTTGTAGTAGTTTGACATAACCTTACTATAAAGTTTTACAAGGGAGTCTTCAGGGTTTGCTCCTACTTTGAATCTAACGGTTACTATACCAAAACCATCTCCGGCATAAGAGTAAACATACTCAACATCCGGAATTTCCCACATTAACTTTTCAAGAGGTTTTACAACTAAATTGTTAACTTCTTGAGACTTGGCTCCCGGATAAGGAACCATTATATCTATCATAGGAACTACTATCTGAGGCTCTTCATCTCTTGGAGTTGTAAATACTGCAAAAAATCCAAGTAAAAGGGAAGCAACAACCAATAGAGGAGTTAGTTTAGAGTTTATAAAATACTTAGCTATTCTACCTGCCAGTCCGAGGTTTTCCATTCTTAACCTCCTATCCTACATCCATCACAGGCTTTTTCTGTTTGTGAAGATATTATCCTGTCTCCTGGTTTTAATCCAGATAAAACTTCAACGTAGTCTCCGTAATCTTCTCCAAGTTTTACGTAAGTTAAATGCATAGTTCCATCTTTGTTAACTGTATAAACTGCTGTAAGTTGTCCCCATTTG
The DNA here is from genome assembly GCA_002878035.1 of Sulfurihydrogenibium sp. Taxonomy (GTDB): domain Bacteria; phylum Aquificota; class Aquificia; order Aquificales; family Hydrogenothermaceae; genus Sulfurihydrogenibium. The sequence goes on along the minus strand of PNIU01000054.1, from coordinate 8,062 downwards.
ACTACGGCAGATTTTGGTATGAGTATTTTCTTAGATGTTGATACAGGTATAAGTATTTTTCCGTACATTCCAGACGTGATGTTTTCTGAGTATGGTATATCAAGTTTGATTTTAAACGTTCTGCTCATTGGGTCTATATTTGGGTTTTTCTCTATAACTTTTCCTGTTATCTTTTTATCTCCAAGTTCTATTTCTAACTGGTCTCCTTCTTTAACTTTGTCGAGAAGAGATTCATCAAGGTTAGCTACAAACTGAAGCTTTTTCTCACCTATGATAAATATTGGCATACCTGGTGCTGCCATATCACCTTCATCCATCATTTTCTTTAACACATATCCATCAAAAGGAGCTTTGATTACGGCATAACCTTCCATAATGTTTACTTGGTTTATTTTAGCTTTGACTTGAGCTTCCTTTGCTTTTAACTGGGCTAATTTTGCATCAACTTGTTCTACCATCGATTTTGCGGCAATCATCTTTGTTTCTATCTCTTCAAGTTGCTGTTTAGAAACTGCATTTTCTTGGTATAAGTTTTTAAATCTTTCGTAAGTCCTTTTAGCAAACTCATAGTTTTCTAAGGCTGCTTTTCTACCTGCCAAAGCCTCTTCTTTAGCTTTTGCAAGCTCTTCTAAGCCAGCTAAAGCTTCGTTTTTCTGCTGTTTTATCTCAGAGTCATCTAAAACTGCAAGGGTTTGCCCTGCCCTTACATAATCTCCTTCTTTTACATAAACTTTGAGTATTCTACCCATCCATTTGGTTGATACTTTTGCGTTGTTCTCCGCCGTAATCATACCATCACTTTTGTAAAAACTTGGCACTTCTTTCTCTTCCACCGTCATAACTGGAAGACCACTAACGACTTTACCTTTTTCTTTTCCTTCACCTGGTTCTACTCTGTTTGAGAAAAATCCTCCAAGCCAAAGAATAAACAGAGCTATAGGTAAGACAAAAAAGAGTATAAACTTTACTGCCTTGTTCATCTTTACTCTCCTCTCTTTTTATTTTCTTCAATTAACAGTCCTGACTGATATTTAAGCTCTAAAACTGATAGCTGACAGTTATACTCAGCTTGAGATTTTTCAAACTTTATTTTGTCATACATGGTTTGTGTGTCTAATAGGTCTATCATAGATGCAAGTTGGTTTTTGTATCTTGTTTCAGTTACTTTTAATATTTCTTGAGCGTATTTTAGGTTATTTTCAGCTGTTTTTAACTTCTCCTGCTGAGTTTGGTTTTCTTTGTAAGCTTTATAAACGCTAAATTTTATAAACTCTTCAAATCCTTTTTCTTGCTGTTTGTAATGGTCATACATCTCTTTTGCACTTTTGTATTTGTTAAAGGATTGAAAACCATCGAAAATTTTCCAGTTTAGTGCAACACCTGCCATCCACCACTCTCCTTCGTTCCCAAGACCTAACTTACCATCGTATAGTTCATAAGATGCAAAAGCTCCAACTGTAGGCATAAGGTCAGCTTTGTTAAACTCTATAAACTTCTCTGCCATCTTGATTTTTTCCTTTACGGCTAAAAGGTCTGACCTATGGGAAAGAGCGTAGTTTTGAAAATCTTCCACTGGTTTATCTATACTTTCACACACTAAATGACCTACAACGTCTATATTCTGAGGGTCCTCGTTTTCTAAACCCATAGCTAAAAGAAGACCCCTTTTTGCTACAAGATAGTTATTTTCAGCTTCTTTTATTTTAGCCGCCATATCGGAAAGGTAAACTTTTGCTCTAAGTTCGTCAGCTGGAATCGCAAGACCGTTTTTTACCATAGACTGAGCTGTTTGGTAGTGTTTTTCTGCATCTTTGTAAGCCTGCTTTGCAAGTTCTATAGCTTCCTTGGCAAGTAGTGCTCCGTAGTAAGCTTTCGATATATCGTATATAGCTTTCTCTTTAGCTCTTGTGTATTCGTTTTTAGTAGATTCGTAATCTTTTTTTGCCATCTCTATACCTGCTGAAACCTTTCCACCTGTATAAATAGGAACTTGTAGTTCTAAGCTTGTTTTCCAGTTGTTTACTTCTGGATAAGAAGGTTTTGCAAAAGAGATTCCCATAGGACCAAACATTGAGTTTAAAGCTGTCATATCTACAAATTTAGAAGATGTCATAAAGTCTAACTTTTTTTGGTTCATTAGATTCATCATGGCATAGCCGGGGTTGTTAGTTCTCATAAATGTTTCACCAAAAGTTAAAGTTGGATACATGTATCCCTTGGCTGCTTTGAATGAATACTCTTTAGATTTTACTAACTTTTCGTTAGCTTTTACTTCATAGTTGTTCTGTAGTCCTGTTTCTATAGCTTCCTGCAACGTTATTTCTCTTCCAAAAGCTACATGGGACAAGAATATAACCACTAAAAGAGTTACTTTTCGGCTTTTACTCATTCCGCTTAACCTCTCTATAGTATTTAGGATATTAGAATATTAGTATATTATTATAACATCTTCACACGAAAATTTTCTGATCTAAAGCATACTCTAAACTAACTGACAATCTCTTTAAGGTAATCTAAATTGAAAATCTCTATTTTCCCCCTTTCTGTATCTAAAATTCCTTCTTTCTTCCACTTACTTATAACTCTGATAGCAGTCTCAACTGTTGTTCCAGCCATCTCAGCTATATCCTGTCTGGTTATTGGAGCATTTATTACTATACGGTCTGATTCTTTCTTCCCTATCTTTTCTACAAGTTCCAGTAGAAGTGTTGCAATTCTTCCTTCCACTTTTTCAACAGCCAGACTTTTTAATCTATCGTAAGCTTCTAACGTTTTTTTGGTAGAATCACAGGTTATTTTAACTGCCAAAGCAGGATACATTAAAAGAAGTTTTAGAAAGTCTTGGTTTGATATGTAAAGGATTTTACTATCTACAAGGGTTTGAGCTGAGTAAGTGCTTGTAGGCGTTGAGTCTTTCATAACAAGCCAGCCAAAACTTTCTCCCTTAGTCACAAGTCTTAGTATAACTGTTTTTCCGTCGGAAGTTTCTTTTATAAGTTTTACTATTCCATCTATCACAAAGTGTATTCCCGGCTCTTTATCTCCTTCGTAGAATACATACTCTCCTTTTTTATACTCTTTGTATACAAAAAACTTTTCTATACTTTTTATATCATCTTCTTTTAAACCAGAAAGCAAAGGAATAGTTTTTATTAGTTCTAATTTATCTATATTCCGTATCTCTTTCATCTGTTCACCTCTTTATCTTACTTTAGGTATAGAGCCTAAAAGGTACTTTAGGTAGTTGTCCGTAAATACAAATCCACCACCTATGTACACACCTCTAACTGAGCTGTTAAGTAAATCAGAACCACCAAACCTTATGAAGATAGGATAGTTGCTGAATCTGTATTCAAATCCTAAGTCAAACTGTGGGTTGTTTGGTTGGTTTATTAAATCTTTTCTGTTAAATCTGTAAAGGTCTGCTACCAATTTTAGATTTTTGTTTACAACGAAATCTCCACCTAAGTCTGCAGAAGAGTCTTTTATACCAAACCTTGCCCAAAGTTGATATTCTCCAAGGGTTAAAATTCTTCTTGCATACTGTAAATCAAAGAGTATACCGTATTTTTTAGTAACGTAAGTTGTAGTTATACCGTTGGAAGAGACCTCTTCTTTTTTATCTACGTAGCCTTGAGAGTTTGAAAGAATACCTACGTAGTAGTATCTATCTTCTGAAGCAGGTATAAATCTAAACGCAGCTCCAGCTTTAGAATCTTTGTTTCCTGTATGCTTTTCCCCTTGCATTATGACTTCTAAGTTAGATTCTTTAACAACTTTAAACGGCTCTGCGAAAGATTTAACACCTTCGTTAACGTTGTTGTAAAGGTCATCTTGATTTACAAGCTTTCCAAGAGTTCCCTTACCTTCGTTAACTTTTGCTAAGATTTGGTTTAGACTATCTGATGCTTTCTTTATGTTTTCTATACTTATTCTTAAATCCTGCCTGTTTTCACTTACGGCTTTTTCTATTTCTGTTGCTGCTTTATCTACGGAGTCGAGAGTTTTAGGTGCTTTTTCTTTTAAAGCTATAGATAAATCTTTGAGATTTGCTATAAGTTTTCTTATATCTTCTTTGTTTTCTGACGTTATATCTTTTGTGTTTTTAAGAGTTTCATCAAGGTTTTTGGTTATACTTGGTAGCTGTTGTCTAAGCTCTGCAGTTATAGCCCTTATGTTTGCTATAGCCTGTCTTACATCTTCTTTATTTTGGACTACTAAATCGTTGGTGTTGTATGCAAATTTATCAAAATCTTCGATTAGTTTTTTCAGCCTGTCGTCACCGGTTGCCCTGTTAAGATTATCCATAAGCTCTGCAAACTTTTTAGCAGCTACCTGAACTTGGTTTATCATCTCTTCCGTAGAAGCCATTTTTATGGTTGTTTGTAAAACTCCTCCTGAAGCAAGCTCACCAGAAGAAGGATTACCCGGCTCTATGTATAGATACTTATCTCCCATAAGTCCGTAGGTTCTTATAACTACGCTTGCATCTTTGTAAATCGGTATCTCTTGTTTAACTTTGAACTTTACTTTAACTTTTCCTTGTTCAAAGGTTATATCTTCAACTTTTCCGGCTTTAACACCTTGAACTTGAACATCTGCCCCTTTAGATAAACCTTGTGCATCTGTAAAGTATACGTAGTAATCTTTGTAAGACTGTCCAAACTCTTTACCACTGAACTTTATTATTAAAAATCCAAGTAATCCAGCTATTACTAAAACAAAAATTCCTACTTTTAAGGCATTGTTGTTCATAGCTACTTCTCCATAATGGTTTCTTCTACCTTCATACCAAAGTGTCTTCCGGCTTCTTCTACGTAGCCTAATATCTCATCTCCAACTTTTAAATCTACAACTGATATTGGACTGCCATCTGGTTTTACTACCCTTATTGTTTCGGCGTTTTGTAAAACTGCAGATAGTTTTTTCCCTTCAAATTCAGCTTCTATCAATAGCATAGGTCTTCTTTCAACTTTTGCTCTACCTACGTAAACAACTCTTCCGTTTCCGTTGTAATCATAGACCATCACTTCTTTACCTGCGGAAAGTTCACTAAGGTAAGTTGTTTTTCCGTTTGGAACTCTTGTATACATATGAACGGCACCGGCATTAACTCTAAAAGGTCTTGAAGCTACATACTCAGACTCTTCCGTTTCAGCGTGGACGAGTATCATTCCAGCCGAAGAGTTGCCGACCAACATTCCTTCACCTTTTTTAAGTAAAGACGTTGTATCTACTGCTACTCTATCCCCCATTCCTATCGGTTTTATGGCTGTAACTTTGGCTTTTACTAAATTCAATTTTTCTGTGTCCTCTTTTATAACTTTAGCTACTTTTTTTATTTCATTCAAGTCATCAGTTTTTAAAACTACACCTCTAACTCCTTTCTCTAAAATTCCTACTGATGTTTTCGCCTCTTCTGAATCTTTAACGATTGAGTATATGTTTGGTGATTGGGCTATCAGGTTTTCTAAAGGAATTATAGTCCAGTCGGTAGTTTGGACTATAACTTTTTTACCACTTTTAGCTAAAGATGCTGCCTTCTCTTCGTCAGCTTTGTTTTCTATCTTTACGATTACAAAATCTTCCGTCAAGTTTCCTTCTTTATCTTGGATTATAAGTTTTACTCTGCCAAGTTTTTTTATTTCATTAGCTTTATCTTCTTCGATTAGTATGTAATCTACTCCTGACTCTATAGCAGTTGTTATAGCGGTTTTAGGCAGTCCTCTTGCATCAAGTATGAACTCTTTCATTAAAACTCCTCTTTTGAGATTGTTTTTCTCTAATTTTACCATAAATTTAGTTTTACAAAATGATTTTTTGAGGTTTAGCTATGTTAGACTCAAATGTTGAAAAAATCTACAAGGTTGAGCCTGTCTCAGATAATATTTCTAAAAGGGAGTTTGTTAGAAAAAAGAAGAAATCTGAGACGATAAAAGATAAAGAAGAGAAAGAGATAAAAGAGAATGTTTGTATAACAAAAGATGGTCGTATCGATTGCTACATTTAAAGGACTGTTGCCAGTTTTTTTAACTTTTCAAGTTTGTCTCTGATTTCTGCTGCTTTTTCAAACTCCCAGTTTTGAGCATACTCCCACATCTGTTTTTCTAACTTTTCTATCTCTTTCATAAGGTCTTCTTCGGAAGATATGTTGTCTGGTATTTGGTCGTAAAGTTCGAGTATTCCAAGTTCTTCTAATGATATTAGGTCTTTTACTTCTTTTTTTACTGTCTGTGGTGTTATACCGTGTTTTTTGTTGTATTCTTCTTGTATTTTCCTTCTTCTGTTGGTTTCTTCTATGGTTTCTACCATTGCAGGTGTAAGTCTGTCGGCATACAGTATGGCTTTTCCGTTTACGTTTCTTGCTGCTCTTCCAATGGTTTGTATTAAAGCTGTTTTAGACCTTAAAAATCCCTGTTTATCAGCATCTAAGACGGCTACCAAAGACACTTCTGGCATATCAAGACCTTCCCTTAGAAGGTTTACTCCAACTATTACGTCATACTTTCCTTCTCTAAATTCTTTTATTATTTTGGCTCTTTCTATCGTATCTATCTCTGAGTGTAAATAGATGGCTTTTATATCTCTTTCTTGTAAATAGTCTGCTAAATGTTCTGCCATTTTTTTAGTTAGAGTGATAACTAAAGCTCTCTCATTTCTTTCTTTTACTTTCCATATCTCTGTTATAAGGTCATCAATCTGTCCTTCTGTTTTCTTAACTTCTATGACTGGGTCTAAAAGTCCAGTTGGTCTTATTATCTGTTCTACTATAACTCCTTTTGACCTTTTTATTTCCCAGTCGGCAGGTGTTGCAGAAACGTAGATTGCTTTTTGAATTTTTGCTACAAATTCTTCAAATTTTAAAGGTCTGTTATCGTAGGCTGATTTCATTCTCCAACCGTATTTTACAAGGTTATCTTTCCTTGCAAAATCTCCGTTATACATAGCTCTAATCTGAGGTATCGTTACATGGGATTCATCTATGATAAGTAAAAAGTCTTCTGGAAAATAATCTATCAGGGTGTATGGTGGTTCTCCCGGTTTTCTTCCATCAAAATATCTTGAGTAGTTTTCAATACCTTTGCATGTGCCAAGTTCTAACATCATCTCTATATCGTAGTTTGTTCTCTGCCAAAGTCTGTTTGCCTCTATCTCTTTACCTGCTCTTCTAAACTCTTCTACTTCTACTTCTAAATCTTTCTGTATCTGTTTTATGGCTTCTAACATATCCGGTCTTGGTATAACGTAATGACTTGCTGGAAATATAACAGTTCTTTCTAACTTTCTTTTTATGTCCCTGTTGAATATATCTATCTCACTTATACTTTCTATCTCATCTCCGAAAAACTCTACTCTTACTATTATGTCTTCCGTGTAGGCTGGTAGGATTTCTACAGTATCCCCTTTTACTTTAAATGTTCCTCTTTTTAGAGAAAAGTCGTCTCTTTGGTATTGAAGTTCTACCAGTTTTCTAAGTAAAGTTTGTCTGTCTATTTCCATTCCAACGTAAAGTTGTAGTCTTAGTTTTTCATAAAACTCTGGCGTTCCAAGTCCGTATATACAAGACACGGAAGCTACTACTATGGTATCTGGTCTTTCTATCAAACTTCTGGTTGCAGAGTGTCTAAGTCTATCTATTGAGTCGTTGATAGCACTGTCTTTTTCTATGTAAAGGTCTTTCTGTGGTATGTAGGCTTCTGGTTGATAGTAATCGTAATAAGATACAAAGTATTCTACGGCGTTATCAGGAAAAAGTTCTTTTAGCTCTCTATAAAGCTGTGCTGCCAACGTTTTGTTGTGGGACAGTATTAAGGTTGGTCTTCCATACTTTTCTATCAAGTTTGCTATGGTAAAGGTTTTTCCTGTTCCAGTAGCTCCAAGTAATACTTGCTCGTTTACTCCTGCTTTTAGGTTTTCGTATAGCTGTTTTATAGCTTTAGGCTGGTCTCCAGTAGGTTTAAAAGGTGAATGTAATTTAAACACTGACTTGCCCATTCTACAAAAAATATTCCTCCAGAATTAAAACAGATAAAAAGGTATACTGTTTTATAAAATTTTCAAC
>PNIU01000068.1 GCA_002878035.1 Sulfurihydrogenibium sp. | reverse complement strand
AAATTTTTGTAATTTCTGACATTTTTATTTTCTAAATTTCCACTTTAGTTTTATTTTATAACTTAACATTATTAATATTTTTTATTAATCTTCTCACTTTTTTACTTTTGTATTTTTTTAAATTATAAATTAGATATAGTATTAAGTACTCTATATATTTTGTTTACGATATTATATTTCTTTGTCCTTTATTTCATCTCGTTGAGTGTGTATAGATTTTGACTGCAGGGCTTTCCAGAGTGATAAGTAAGACAGTTTTCTTCAGGAATGTCTTGGAGAGATATTGTTAAGCACTTTGCAGATGGAGAAATTTCGTCAGCGATGCTTACATAGTTTATATGGTGTTCTGGTTTTATTTTAAGCAAAATATCCATTCTTTAATATTATACAACAAACTTTAACTAATTGTCAAGTGGTTTTGAGTCTGTTTAAATCACTGAGTTTTAAAAGGGTAGTTTGTTATAAAATATTTCAAATATTGTCAGGGGGAGATTGATGTTAAAGATAGACTATACAAACGTAATGTCAGATATAATTGGTGAAAGAGATGGTATTCTTGAAGAAGAGTTTTACGAGTATAAACACATAGTCCAAGAGATTCACGAGAAAATACATGAAGAAAGAGAAAAAAGCTTCTACTTTACAAAACTTCCTTACCAAGATGCAACAAATATAAAATTAATTGCAAACCAAATCAGAGAAAATTTTGACTACTTTGTAGTTATAGGTATAGGTGGGTCGGCTCTTGGAAACCAGATGCTTCAGGACGCGATAAACGGACCTTACTACAACGATTTTCAATTTCCAAAGCTTTACATACTGGATAACGTAGACCCAGAAAAATTCGGAAGTATTTTAGATATGATAGATTTAAGAAAGACCGTCTTTAATGTTATAACAAAATCAGGTTCTACGGTAGAGACTATAGCAAACTTTTCTATTATATACACTACCTTAAAGGAAACACTTGGAGAAAACTATAAAAATCATCTTATATTTACAACGGACCCAGAAAAGGGCTTTTTAAGGAAGTTTGGTATGCAGGAAGGTATAACTATGTTGGATATTCCGCCTGAAGTTGGTGGTAGGTTTTCTGTTTTAAGTCCTGTTGGATTACTTTCTGCAGCCGTTTGTGGTATAGATATAGACAGTCTTCTGGAAGGAGCGAAAAAAGCCGATAATCTATGTATGCAAACTTCCAACGTTTTTGAAAACCCAGCTTACCTAATTGGATTGATACATTATATAGCCTGTGAGAAAAAAGGAAAGTCAATATCTGTTATGATGCCTTACCTTGAAAGACTTTCTTCTTTTGTAGATTGGTATAGACAGCTTTGGGCAGAAAGTCTTGGTAAAGAAGGTTTTGGTCAAACACCTTTAAAAGCTATAGGAACTATAGACCAACACTCACAGATTCAACTTTTCAGAGAAGGTCCAAAGGACAAAATAATCACATTCTTAAAAGTCGAAAACAGTTTAAGAGATTTTAAAATACCAAGTGAAATACCTTCCGATATATCTTACCTATCTGGACACACGTTAAAAGAGATTTTAGATATAGAACTTCTTGGCACAAGGGCAGCTTTAACAAAAAGTAAAGTTCCTAACCTTACAATAACAATAGACCAACTAAACCCTTACAATTTGGGAATGTTAATATACATATACGAGCTTGCAACTGGTTTTACTGGATACCTTTACAAAATAAATCCTTTTGACCAGCCAGCCGTAGAAGAAGGTAAAAACTTTGCATACGGCCTTATGGGAAGGAAAGGTTACGAAGACAAACTAAGAGAGTTTAAAGAGTTAGATAAAGAGAAGTATATTCTACAGGTAGATTAAGATGGATTTGACCGATACTTTAAAACAGGTAAAAAAAGCTTTAGAAGAGGCAGACAGCTTACTGATAACTGCCGGAGCCGGAATGGGCGTAGACTCAGGACTACCAGACTTTAGAGGTAAAGAAGGATTTTGGAACGCTTACCCTTACGCTAAAAAACTTGGTTTAAACTTTCAAGATTTAGCAAACCCAAGATGGTTTAAAACAGACCCTTACTTAGCTTGGGCTTTTTATGGTCATAGATTAAACCTTTACAGAAACACACAACCCCACCAAGGCTTTTACATTTTAAAAAAGTTTGTAGAATTAAAAAACAACAACTACTTTATCTTCACTTCTAACGTTGATGGTCAGTTTCAAAAAGCAGGATTTCATCAAGAAAGGATAGTTGAGATACATGGTAGCATTCATTACCTTCAGTGTACACTTCCTTGCAGTGATGATATATGGCCTGCCGACAATGTGGAAGTTAAAGTTGATATGGAAAGATTTAGAGCATTAGACCCTTTGCCAACGTGTAAAAACTGCGGAAGAATTGCAAGGCCAAACATACTGATGTTTGGAGATTTTGAATGGATACCTACAAGAACAGAAAGCCAAGAATTTAGATTTGATTTATGGCTTGAAAAACAGCGACATAAAAAACTGGTTATAGTAGAGATAGGAGCAGGTAAAGCAGTCCCAACAGTAAGGCTTACAAGTGAAAGGATAGCCAGAGAGTTTAACGCAACTCTCATAAGGATAAATCCAAGAGATTACGATGTTCCAGCAAACATAAAAGCCTTTTCTATTCCAACAGGTGGTTTAGACGGTTTAAGGTTAATATTTGAAGATAT
>PNIU01000093.1 GCA_002878035.1 Sulfurihydrogenibium sp. | reverse complement strand
TGGTAAATGTCCAAAATGTAAAACACCGATAGCCGGTGTTTGGAAGTAAGAATTTTATCTGTTTTTTTGGTATTTTCTGAACTTTATCTAATGGGAAGGAGATGTATGAACTTTAATTTTCATTCCGTTCCTATAGAAGAAACTCTAAAAAAACTTGACACAAGTTTAGAGGGGCTAAAAGAAGAAGAAGCTGAAAAAAGGTATAAAGAGTATGGACCTAACGAAATTATAGAAAAGGAAGAAAGTAAGCTTAAGATATTCTTAAGACAGTTTACAAGTCCATTCATCTTAATTTTATTGATTGCTGGCTTTTTGGCTTTTTTACTTGGAGATATAAAAGATAGTTTAGTAGTATATGGACTTATTTTCGTTAATGGACTTGTTGGATTTTATCAGGAAATTAAAGCTCAAGCATCGGTAAAAGCTTTAAAATCTTTAACATCCCATACAGTGAAAGTAATTAGAGAAGGTAAAGAAAAAGAAGTTGATGCAAAAAATATCGTACCGGGGGACATAGTAATTCTGCGAGAAGGGGACGTTGTTCCTGCAGACATAAGACTTATAGAGGCGACTGGGCTACTAGTAGATGAATCTATACTAACTGGAGAGTCCTATCCGATTGAAAAACTGGCAGACGATGTTTTGCCAGAAGATACTCCGATTTATAAGAGAGTAAACTGTGTATACAAAGGTACGGTAATAGTAAGAGGTAAGGCTGTTGGAGTTGTTTTTGCTACTGGGGATAATACTCAAATAGGAATGATAGCAAAGAGAATGGAAGAGAAAAGTCCACAAAGTCCTCTTACAAGAGCTTTAAATAGCTTTGGGAAAGTATGGATACTGGTTCTTTTAATAGTATTGACTATCCTTACATTTATAGGATTATTTCAAGGTAGAGATGCGAAGAACCTTGTGTTTTTTGCCGTAGCTCAGTTAGTTTCAGCAGTTCCAGAAGGTTTACCAATAGTTGTTACAATAGCTCTTGTAGTAGGGGCTTTAAGACTATCAAAAGAAAAAGTGTTAGTAAAGCAACTTCCAGCAGTAGAAACCCTTGGAAGTGCCACTTATATATGTTCAGACAAAACAGGTACTATAACGTTAGGTAAATTGGAAGTTAACGATTACGTTGCTTATGACAGAGAAAAACTTATTTTGGCCGCTGCATTGTGTAATGATGCATCAGAGAAAGATGGAGACCCATTGGAAGTAGCCTTGCTGAACTGGTTAGTAAGAGAAAGAATAGATTGGAAGTTTTTAAGAGAAAAGTACGTTCGTGTATGGGAGTATCCTTTTGATACAAAGAGAAGGTTAATGGCAGTAGCTGTTTCATCAGAAAAAGGAATAGAATTTTATGTAAAAGGTGCCGTAGAGAGCCTTGTTCCTCTATGTAGTCAAGACTGTTCTAAAGATATTCTAAAAGTTCATGACACCTTGGCAGAAAAAGGTTTAAGGGTGTTGGCTTTTGGTTATAGTAAATTAGAAGAGATACCTACTGATTTAGACGAAGTAAAGATAGAAATAGTAGGTATCGTAGGTTTCTTGGACCCACCAAAGGAAGGAGTCAAGGAAGCTGTAGAAACTGCTAAGAAAGCCGGAATAAAAATCATAATGATAACTGGAGACAACATACTTACAGCAAAAGCCATAGCAAAATCTGTAGGAATATATTCAGAAGAAAGTTTAGCCATAGAAGGTAAAAGTATAGAAAAACTCTCTGATGAAGAGCTTTATAGTCTATTAAAAAACGTCTCCGTTATAGCAAGAGCTACACCTGAAGATAAATACCGTATAGTAAAAACTTTACAAAACCACGGAGAAATAGTAGTAGTTACGGGAGATGGTGTTAATGATGTACCAGCTTTGAAAATCGCAGATTTAGGGATAGCTATGGGTTCTGGTTCTCAGGCTGCTAAAGAAGCCTCGAAGATGATTATTACCGACAATAACCTAACTGTCATAGTAAATGCTATAAAATACGGTAGATTAATAACCAAAAACTTATCAAAAGTGATAGTTTATCTTCTTTCAGCAAATGGCTTTCAAATACTTTATAACTCTCTTGCTTTGATATCTGGTTTACCTTTACCACTCTATCCAACTCAGATTCTATGGATAAACCTTGTAACAGATGGTGTTCAAGATAAAGCCTATCCGTTTACCAAGTATGAAGGTGACCCGATGAAAGAAAAGCCTAAAAAACCAGAAAAAGCTTTTATCGGTAAAGAGCAATTTTTAAAAGTGTTTTATAATGCGATTGTTATGGCGGTAGCACACTATTTTTTATTTAAATATCTTCTCAATATCTTTTCTTATGAAAAAGCCTTAACTATCAGCTTTACCTCAGCAGTTATAACTCAGTGGGCTGTTGGTATTCAGGAAGTGGGAGAAAAACCGTTTTTCAAAAACCCTGTAGATTACATAAAAATTAACCGCTACATATACGTTGGAGTGTTTGTAGGTATAATCTTACAAGCTTTTGTAGTTTTGGTAGTGCCTCATTACTTTCACGCTATAAAGTTATCTATCCAAGACTTTCCATACGTTATCATCATTCCACTTATTACATTCTTTGCGATAGAGATAAGAAAATGGATTACAAGCAGGATGCTACTTAACAATAAGATTTAGAATTTTACCTTTAACGAAAACAGTTTTGACTATCTGTTTACCTTCCGTCCATTTTTGAACGTCAGGGTTAGAAAGGGCTATTT
>PNIU01000032.1 GCA_002878035.1 Sulfurihydrogenibium sp. | reverse complement strand
AGTTATTCTTTATTTGAGATTTTAAATCCCCCATAAAGGGGGATTGGAAGATTTTAAGCTGATGCTGGTTGACCTTCTAAAACTTCTATTTCTACTGTTTCACTTTGCCATAGACCGTGTTTTGTGCAGTAGCTCATTGCGTTTAACTTTAGTTTATCTTTTGTTGGAACAATGTAAAAATCTACTTCAGCTTGGTTAGGCTTGTTTCCAAGAGAACCTGGTGTGAAAGTAGCTTGACCGAGTAAAGTATCACCATCCCAAAGCTGAACGTAAGCTATGTAGTGGTCAAAATCGTCTGGATGAACGTATTCGTTTCCAACTCTAACTTTAACTTTTAGCTTTTGACCTTTTACTGCTTCGCCTTCCACATGAATAAATGGTGAGTGTCTGTCAATAAAGTCTCTTTTTGCTTCTTTGTCGATTTGAGAAATGTCTACATACGTGTTAACTTTTGGCATTCTTCTACCTCCTGAGATTTATTTTTTACACTTTATATTATATTACTTTAAACTTATTCTTATAAATGACCTTTATCAAGGTAAAGGAATGATTATAATCATACTATATTATCAGTCAATAAACGTAAATTTAAATCTTAGGAGGTAAAAATGGATAGAAGAGATTTTTTAAAGTTAACGGGGATTTCTTTAATTCTAAGCAATAGTGCTTTTGCCATGGAAATTTTAGAGAAAGAAGAGAAAAAACCTATTAAATCTATTTCAGGAGGTAGTAGAATGAAGGTAATAAAACTTCAGCCAAAAGACCATTTAAAACCAAAAGGTCTTGTAGGTATTTCGGACGAGCAGATTGAAGTCCACTTTGAAGCCCACTACAAAGGGTATGTAGCTAAGTATAACGAAATCCAAGAGAAGCTCGCAACTGATTTTGCCGACAGAGCAAAAGCAAACCAAAACTACTCAGAATACAGAGCTTTAAAAGTAGAAGAAAGTTTCAACTACATGGGAGTTGTTCTTCATGAGCTTTACTTTGAAAATCTAATAGGTGGTGGCAAAGGAGAGCCTTCACCAGAACTTAAAAAAGCTATAGAAGAGCACTTTGGTTCTGTAGAAAACTGCTTAAATGAAATTAAAGCAACTGGTATGGCATGTAGAGGATGGGCTACACTTTCTTACGATATGTATAACAAAATGCTTTTCGTAAACGGATTTGACGCTCACAATCAATATGGATTCGTTTATTCTGTGCCTTTGATAGTATTAGACGTTTATGAGCATGCTTACTATGTAGACCAAAAGAACAAAAGACCACCTTACATTGATGCTTTCTTTAAGAATTTAAACTGGGATGTTATAAACGAGAGATTTAACAGAGCTGTAAAGGCTTAATGATTAATAAATAGATTTTTTTAAAGGGGGGTTTTTTTTTCCTCTTTTAAGCCCCCTTTTTTTATTATCCACAAGAGAATGAGCTACCGCAACCGCAAGAGCTAACAGCGTTTGGATTCTTAATTGTAAATCCACCACCCATAAAGTCCATTACGTAATCGAGAACAGCACCGTTTATATAAGGAGCGCTAAACTCGTCTATTACGATTTTTATACCGTGTTCAGCTTCTACTACTCTGTCGTTTTCTGAAATCTCATCGTCAAATCCCATAGCGTATTGGAATCCAGAGCATCCTCCCGGAACTACTCTAACCCTTAAGATAGGGTTTTCGATTTGGTTCTCGTCTGCTATTCTTTTGATTTCCTTAGCAGCCGTTTCTGTAACTGTGAATTTAACTGTTTGTGTTTGCATAACAAAACCTCCTAAAATAAATTTTCATATAAAAAATTAAACTATAAACCTGTTTTTAGTTATGATATCCATCAGAAAGCCATAATATAGTATATTCCAGATTTTGGTTTTTCTATAGGAAACTTAGACTTTAGTATCTCTTCCAGTAAAGGTTTTTGAGGTTTAATCTCAACAACAGGTGCATCTTCTGGAAGTTTTGCAAGAGATTTAGCTTCTTTGATAGCATCCTGTATATTACCAAGTTTATCAACCAAGCCTAACTTTTGAGCTTCTCTACCACTAAAGACTCTTCCGTCAGCGTATGTTTTTAAAACATCTTTCTTTATTGGTCTATATTTAACGATGGCATCTAAAAACTGGTCGTAAACGTCCATAACTGTTTTTTCTAAAAGTTGTTTTTGTTCAGGAGTTAAAGATTTAGTAGGATAAAGGATATCTTTATTTTCTCCACTTTTTACAGTGTTTACTTTAACACCGATTTTGTTAAGCACTTCACTTAAGTCAACCTGCTGGATAATTACACCTATACTTCCAGTTATTGTCCCCGGATTTGCGTATATCACGTTAGCAGCAGCTGAAATGTAATAACCCCCAGACGCTGCCACGTTTCCCATAGATACAACAACTGGTTTTTTCTGTCTTAACTTTTCGATGGCTCTGTAAATCTCCTGAGAAGCTCCAACTGCTCCACCGGGACTATCAACTGCAATAACAACGGCTTTTATAGAATCGTCTTTTTCTGCTTCTGAAATATTTGATACTGTCTCAAAAGAGTCCATTATAGTGTCTGTAACTTTTATAAGGGCTACTTTTGGCTCAGAACTTGACCTAACCGCAGATACAAAGTAAAGAACTAAGATTATAACAATGATGCCAATAACGATTTTCTTAAACATCTTTACCTCTCATTGGATTAGTAAATTACTAAGTTATCTCTGTGGATAACTTCATCTATATTTTTACCAAGGACTTTTGAAGCTTCTTCAGTTTTAAGTCCTTTTATCTTTTTCAACTCTTTATAACCAATCTTAACTATTCCTTTTCCAATAATTATACCTTCTTCGTTTACTATTGCAACTGTATCCTTTGGGTTAAATATACCTTCCACATCTTTTATACCACCTGGAAGAAGACTTTTACCTTCCTTTAAAGCTTTTTCTGCACCTTTATCAACCACAACTCTACCTTTTGGAGATGAAAGTAAGGCAAGCCAGCTTTTTTTACCAGACATTTTCTTATGCTTCGATGGATATATGAAAGTGCCAATCTTTTCTAAAGAAAAAATGCTATGTATTAATCTTTCTGTTTTTGGAACTATCATAACGGGTATTGAATGGGAAGTTGCTACTTTTGCGGCTTCCAGCTTACTTCTCATACCACCAGTGCCAAACTTTGATTTTGATGATTTTGCGTAATTTATAGCAGAATCGACATCTTCCACTTCTTCTATAAGTTTAGCTTCTGGATTTGATGGGTCGTCTGTGTATAATCCACCTGCAGTAGAAACGATTACCATTAAATCCGCATCGGCTAAAACTGAAACATGGGCAGCCAAGTAATCGTTATCTCCAAAAACTATCTCTTCCACTGCTATAGCATCGTTTTCGTTTATTATGGGAACTACGTTAAACTCTATAAGTTTGTTTAAAGTATCTTTTGCATAAAGGTATCTTTTTCTATCCTGTAGTCCTTCTACAGTAAGCAACATCTGACCTACGGTTAATTTTCTTTCTGAAAAGATTTTATCGTAAATCTGCATTAGGTAGGCTTGTCCTACACTTGCTACGGCCTGTTTTTCTGTTATAGTTTTTGGTTTTGATTGAAGTTTTAACTTTTTTACACCTGCTAAAACTGCTCCAGACGATACGATGATAAACTCTTTTTCTGGATAAGCTGAAATCTGGTCTGCAAGACTTTTTATAAAGTCTGTGTCTATATCATCGTTTTTGTCTAAAACTTGCGAACCTATTTTTATTACGATTCTTTTAGCTTGTTTTATAAACCTTTCTTTTTCCATAATTTATCCATTCTTTGCAAAGATTAAGTATCCTGTGTGGGCTACCATTCTATCCTCTGGACGTAGTCTATCAGGCACTGGTTTGTAATGTCTTTGAAGTATCTCTTCCACTTCTATATCTATAAAGTTGAGTCTTTTTAACTCTTTTAAAACTTCTACTATCTGGTTTGTAGTTGGGACTAAAAAGCCTATTGGTGCTCCTCTTTTTAGAACTTTTTTTACATTTTCTATGTAAAGCCAAGGCTCTCTTACGTCTATAAAAGCAGCGTCAAAATCTTTTTCTTCTATAGGCTCAGATAAATCTTGCAGATGTGGAACGACTATATGGTCCAGTTTAGCAAGTTGAAGGTTTTTCATAGCAGTTTTTAAAAACTTTTCTTCTTTTTCGTAAGCGTAAATCCTTCCATCAGGGTTTAGTGCGTTTGCCATAACTATCGTAAGTCCACCACTTCCTATACCAGATTCTAAAACTTTCATACCAGAAGTAAGTCCAAGTTTTAGGGTTATGTAGGCAGAATCCTTTGGATATATTATCTGAGTGTGTCTTTTTATACCAAACATTATAAGTTCGTAAAGAGTTGGCTTTAAAATCAAAAACTCTTCACCTTTATGGGTGAGGACAGTGTCTCCGTAGTTTTTACCTATGATATCGTTAAACTTTATAGTTCCTTTATGAGTTGAAAACTCTTCATTCTGTTTTACAATAACAAAAAACGAGTCCTTTTTACCTTTAAGATGGACTGTATCGCCTTCTTTTATCATTTTTTGTGAGAAAGAAGCTGAATGGAAAGTTGTTTGTTATTGTAAAGGTCTATAGAGTAGTTATCCCAAAATACACACGTTCCTCCGGCTATAAAACAACCACCTGACGGGTCTTCGTACCTTGCAAAGAGAATTTTCTCTTTACCAAGAAGAGATTTTGCCGTATCCTCTGCATATATCATAGGCATAACGTTTTGACCTGTAATCGTTAAACTATCTGTGCAAGCTAAGACAACCTTTTCTATACCTCTTTCTTTCATTTTTTGACTTGTTTTTGTTGTTGTTATTAAAAGGTTATCGTTGTCGTAGTTATTTGTATCGTCTGTGATGATATCTCCGTTAAACTTTATACCAAACCTTTCTGCCATAGTGTTGCAAGTATCGGCTATTCTGTCTTCATTTTTGTAGTAGGCAAATATTCCTACCTTTTTACCTTTTTTAACAAGCTCTTCTATAAAATCTACCTCTTCTTTTTTAAAAGGTATCTCTGGATAGTTAAATATGATTACGTCAAACTGTGAGAACTTTTCAAACTCATCTACCTCTTCAACGTGTATATTGTTTTCTTTTGCATACCTTTGTAGTTTTGAAAAGTAATAATGGTCAGATATTATAAACTCCTGATGTGTCGTGCTCCAAGCAACTTTAACCATGGTTACCTCCTTCGATTTTTTTATAAATATTATACCTTTTAAACTTCTTCTGACAACTTTTGAATCTCTTTTCTTTTTTTAGAAAACCATCTGTAAGATGATACTAAAAGTATGATTATAGCTACCGTCCCTGATATGAGTTTTGCTTTTTCCATATCCATATCGAAGATTCTAAACATACTAAACCACATAAAAACATACGCCAAATATAGACCGTATAAAAGTAAAGCTACAGAAAAGGCTTCCCATAGTATTTTTCCTATCATAAACTTACCTCAAAAAACGTTTATGCTATATATTTTATTATTTTTTTTGAGAGGAGAAGAGATGTTTTTTTATTTAATGTTTTTTTCAGTTTACGCTTTTATGCACTTTTACTTTATAAAAAAGTTTGGTAAAGCTTTCAAAGTAAAGGTTTTTTACCTTTACCTGATATCTCCGATTTTTATACTTTCTCCTTACTTTTACAGAATTTACGATAAAGCTGGCTACGATTTTTACTATCTATCTTTTTTCATCTTACTTTGGATGGGTTTTATAATGCTGTTTTTTCTATACTCGTTGGTTTTTGATTTATATAACTTTTTGGCAAAACTTCTTAAAGTTCCTTACTTTAAAACAAAAACGGCTTTTATTATAACTTTAATATTAACTCTTTCTTCTGTAGTTTATGGATACTACGAAACTTTAAACTTAAAGGTCTACAGATTTACAATTTACTCGGATAAAGTAGATAGAGATTTAAAAATAATGCATATATCCGACCTTCATCTTAACCAAGTGATGAGAGAAGATAAGATAAAACTTGTCTTAGATGTATACAACAGAGAAAAACCAGATATAGTTGTATCTACTGGAGACCTTGTAGATGGAAAGGTTTCTTACAGAACTTCCTACATAGAATTACTTAGAAAGATAAATCCCCCTTTAGGTAAGTATGCCATTCTTGGTAACCATGAGTATTACACAGATATTACAGACGCCGTTAAATTTCATATATTAGCTGGTTTTAAACTTCTGAGGAATGAAGCAGTAAAAGAAAATAGCATAAACATAGTAGGTGTTGATGATGATGACGGTGTAAGGTTAGGTTACATAGCTAAGTATCCAGAAAAAGACCTTTTTATAGGTTTAGATAAGAAAAAGTTTACACTGTTTTTAAGACATCAACCTAAACTTGATAAAAGCATAGTAAATGACTTTGACCTAATGCTTTCTGGACATACTCACGGTGGTGTAATCTATCCAGTGAAATTTATCTTAAGAAAGATTTTTGTCACAGATTTTGGATTGGTAAAGGTTGGTAATAGTTACGTTTTTGTTAGCAGAGGTGTTGGAACAGGTGGTCCACCTTTAAGGATAGGATGTCCTCCAGACGTTGCTATATTTGAAATTAAAAGGCTCCCGAGATAAAAATCCCGGGAGAGGAGGTTAGTACCATGAGAAAATTCTAATATTATTATATAAGAATATTTATTAAATTGCAATCATCGAAGGAGTAATACTGTCTTTTTGATTTAACAAACAAAAACTCTTCCGTTTCTGGATTGTAAGCTGTTAGTTTATTACCTAAAACTGCTCCTGTATCTATACCGTAGCAAAGGTTGTTTATGTAAGGTTCATCAAAAACTACGTGTCCGTAAACGATTTTTGGACTATCTTGTTTTAAAGCTCTGTCTTTAGTCCAGTCTAACCTTTCTGGAAAACCTTTTTCTGTGTATCTACCGGTAGTTTGTCCATAAAGGACAAAACTTTTTACTTTTTCGTCCGCTTTACCTATATACTCATCTTTTATTCCTGCATGGCATACAACTACGTTATCGTTTATCACTATGTAAAGTGGAAGGCTTTCGTAGTAAGAAATTACTTTTAGTCTAAGTGCTTCCCTATCTTCTTCTGGAAGGTTTAAAAACTCTGAAACGGTCTTTTGCATACCGTAGGAAATCTTTACTTTGTTTCCTTTTAAGTATCTGTAAAATTTATCAAGATGGTTGCTTTTAACTTCGTAAAATCTATTTTTATTGTAAAGTTCCATACAAAAATTTAGTGTTTTTAAATTGTAATCTCCTCTGTCTATCGTATCTCCCACTGAAAAGATAATAGTATCTTTACCATACTTTTCTTCTACTACGTTAAAAAGTTCGTAAAACTCATCAAAACATCCGTGAATATCTCCAACTACAACGTAAGGTTTATCAACTTTTAGACTTAGAAAAAATTCTTTCATTTAAACTGTCTGAGAAAGTGTAGTCTGATTCGTTCTTTTGTATTTTTTACTTTATTCCAAAATGTTTTTAAATCTATTCCAAATGTGTCGGCTATTCTGGCTGTCATTCTATCTTCCTTTGATAGTTTTGATGTAGAACTTCCTTTTACAAGTCTAAGTCTTGTTTCTATCTCCCTTAAAAAGACATAGTCGTCCAACACATCTGGGTCAAAGTCCAGTATACCTTCGATTATTCCTGTTTTT
Source organism: Sulfurihydrogenibium sp. (assembly GCA_002878035.1). Taxonomy (GTDB): domain Bacteria; phylum Aquificota; class Aquificia; order Aquificales; family Hydrogenothermaceae; genus Sulfurihydrogenibium. Next base: position 12,722 of record PNIU01000032.1, on the reverse strand, counting down.
CTTTGCTTATTTTTAAGGTAAAACATTTGAACCATAAACTCTATGTCTGTAATACCTCCTTTTCCTAACTTTATATCTAAAACGTCTTCTGTTTCTCTTGTTAAGGCTTCTAACTTTAAACGCATATCTAAAACTTCTTCATTAAAACTTTTATCAATTTTTACACTAAATAAAAACTCTTTTATTAACCTTTCAAACTCTTCTTTTACAGTTTCGTCTCCTGTTATAAACCTTGCCTTGGTCCATGCTAAAACTTCCCATATTCTTGCATCTTTTGAAAAGTAGTTTCTATAGAACTCTAACGATGGAGAAAGTTCCCCTGCTTTTCCAAAAGGTCTTAATCTAAGGTCTATCTGGTAAAGCTGACCTTCTTTCGTATACTTTGTTAAATCTTGGACTATCTTCTGTGGGATTTTAGAGTAGTGTAGCTTTGCGTTCTCATCTTTAAAAACGAATATAAGGTCTAAGTCTGAGCCTACGTTCATCTCTCTACTTCCAAGTTTTCCAAGGCCGTATATGGCAAAGTCTTTTCCTTCGTTTATCGTGTAAAGTGTTTTGAGTATGAAATCTGATAAGTTTGTTATGATGTTGTTTAGCTTTTTGAGTCTTGCCACTGGTGAGTAGAATTTTATGTTTGCAAAGTAATCTAAAACTCCAAGGACTTCTGCAATTTTCTTTAACTTTCTCAAAGCATCTAACTTATCTTCTAACTTTATTATGGAAAGTTCTTTTAAAAAGTCTTTTTCGTCTATTAAAGGTCTTCCTGAGGAAGAAAAGGCAAAGTCTATAACTTCCGTATCTTTTGATATTATGTTTGTTATGTAATCTGAAGTTTTTGCAATTTCAAGTATAAAATCGACCAAAGAAGATTTGTTTTCTAAAGCAGACAAAAACAGTCTGTAGATGTTTCCTTCTACGAAGAGTTTGTTTACGTTTATCAAAAAACTTTCTCTATCTGGTGATTCTTTTATATGTTTTTCTAAGTTTGGAATGTAGTCTAAAAGGCTGTTTTTCTCTTTTTCTGACAGTAAAAAGTACTCAGGGTTGTTGAAAATCTCAAGTATTACGTTTAAAGCCCATTTTCCATCTTTTAAACCAAGGTTTTGTAGGTATTCTACGGCTTCTTCTTCGTTTTGTTTGGTAACTATGTATGTTTGTAGCGGTGTATACTTTTTCTCTTCCTTTCCTGCTATTCTATCAAAGATAGATTTTACGTTTTTTCTATGGGTGTTAAAAGTTTCCAAAAACTGGGACGTTGTTTTAAATCCCATCTTTTGAGCGTATTCGTCTGCGTTTTCGAGTTTAAATACCTGTGTTTGAATGCAGTTTTTTAGCTGTATTATATGTTCAAGGTTTCTTAAAAAGATGTAGGCTTCCTCTAACTTTTCTCCATCTTCCTGTGTTAAAAGTCCGGCTTTCACAACATTTTTTAAAGCTTTTATTGTCTCCCTTTCTCTTAAGGCTGGGTTTTGTCCTCCGTGGAGTAGCTGGAAAACTTGAACTGTAAATTCTATCTCTCTTATTCCTCCCTCACACTTTTTTATGTCTATCTCGTTTTTTGACCTTGTTTTTGCTGATTCTTCTATCATTTTTTTCATACTGAATATCTCATCTACTATTTCTTTAGTTAAACTTTTTCTGTAAACAAACGGTGTAATGATGGATAAAAACTCGTTTGATACTCTTTCATCTCCGGCTGCATGTCTTGCTTTTATAAGCATATGCCTTTCCCAAGTTCTACCTACAGACCAGTAATAACTCTCTATAAAGGGTATACTGTAAGCAAGCAAACCTTTTTTACCTTCTGGACGAAGGTCTAAATCAACGTTCCACGTTATACCTTCAAAGTTTCTCTTTGTAATGTATGTTGTTACATCGGTAAAGAGTTTTATAAAAAACTCTCTGTTTGATAGATTTTTTTCTGTTTTTCCTTCTGCAGAGTAAACATACATAACATCTACGTCAGAGTAGTAGTTTAAATCGGTTCCCCCATGCTTTCCAAGGGCTATCACACAACCAGAAGCTACGTTTCCTGTATCTTCCTCTAAAGGAGTTCCATACTTTTCTACATTTTTTTTATAAGCTCTCCTGTAAGCAACTTCAAAACATGCATCTGCAAGGTAGGAGTATTCTTCTGTAAGCTCTATCAGACTGTGTTTTTTGTAGATATCCTTTGCCACTATTCGAGAAAAGTGTTTCATCTTAAAGTATGTTAGCTTACTTATAAACTCATCATCTCTTGGTATAGTTAAAAGTTGTAGAGATTCTTGAATGAGTTTATCTCTGCCAAGTAAAGGCTGGTTTAGACTGTTTTCTATGTAAAAAAGTTCTTCTGGGTGTCTAAATAAAAAGTCAGTTATACACGATGAGTAAAGTGATATATCTTTAAGTAGCTGTAGTTGGTTTTGGCTTAGAGAGTTTAGAAAATCTCTTTTTAATGTTTCAAACTTAAATAAGTTGGACATAATTTCACTCCTAAATGTATTATATAATATTTTAAACTTTTTAGGGGTTCAGCAGATAGATGGACAGTGATGTTATCAGACAAAAAATAAAATTAATAATCATTTATTTCATAATCTTATCTGTTTTAAGCTCATGTGAGGAAAAAAAAGAAAAAGATGCCGTAAAACTAATACAAGAAAGAATTGAGAAAGTTATAAAAGATACAACTCCATCTGTTGTAACCATATTTACGAAACCAAAAAAAAATGAACGAATTCTGTTTAAAGATTCTGACGATGAGTCTATAGGCTCAGGTTTTGTTTTTAAAAAAACTCAGACTCACCTTTACATAGCAACCAACGCCCACGTAATAGGGAACAATAACCAAGTTTACATCAGGTTTTACAACGATAGAGTTATGAAAGCCGATGTAGTAGGTATAGACAATCCTACAGATATAGCAGTATTAAAAGTTAAGATAAACCATATAAACAAAGATATAAAACCTTTGGCTTTGGAAGATACGAAAAATATAAACATAGGTATGTTTGTACTGGCAGCAGGTAGCCCTTACAACCTTGGACACACTTACACGTTTGGTATAATATCGGCTTTGGATAGAAACGTTGGCATTTCTGAAATAGAAAACTTTATACAGACAGACGCGGCTATAAACCCGGGAGATTCTGGAGGACCTCTCTTAGACTTAGATGGAAAAGTTGTAGGTATTAACATAGCAACTGTCCAATCTGGACAAGGATTAGGTTTTGCAATACCTGTTTACATTTTAAGCGATGTTTTAAATCAGCTTACTAAATACGGTAAAGTAACAAGAGGATACTTAGGTATAAACGTAGGTGATTTATCGGAAGAGTTAAAGGAAAAGTTAGGAATAGATTACGGAGTTATCATCTTAAAAGTTAAGAAAAACAGTCCTGCCTACTTAGCCGAGTTAAAAGAGGGGGATATAATAACAAAATTTAACGGAGAATTAGTAAAAAATTCAAAAGAACTTTATAAAATATTCCAAAAAGTAAAACCGGGAGATATGGTAGAAATTGAGATTATAAGAGGACAGACGAAAAAGGTAGTAACGGTAATTATTCAAGAAAAAAGTTAATGATTGACAACTTTAGATAAAAAGTAGTAGCATTAGTTATATCTTAAAAAAGAGGGAAATATGAGAAAGTTTAAATACGAAGAAGGGGTAGAGTATTACATAAAGTCCATCTACAAAATTCCTCTTTTATCTCAGGAAGAAGAGAAAGAGTTATTAGAAAAAATAAAAGCAGGAGACAAGGAAGCATTTAAAAAACTAATCCTCTCTAATCTAAGGTTTGTAATAAACGTAGCAAAAAAGTACGCTGGCTACGATGTGCCATTTCAAGACTTAATATCTGCTGGAAATATAGGTCTGATAGAAGCTGCAAAAAGGTTTGATTCTTCTAAAGGTGTAAGGTTTATATCTTACGCTATCTGGTGGATAAAACAATCAATTTTAAATACTATTAACATAGAAGGTGAAATCATAAAAAAGCCGAGTAAAGTTCAAAACATAGCTCAAAAGATAAACAACGCTTACTACTACCTTAAAGATTCCTTACAGAGAGAACCAAGTATAGAAGAGGTTCAAAATTTTTTAAAGAGAGAAGGAATAGAAGTAGAAAAAGATATAGTAGAATACCATATATTTTTCAAACAGTACTTTTTAAGTTTAGACACACCAATTTTAACAAACGACGAAGATATAGTATTATCAGATACAATCTCAAACGCTGGAACGGAAGATTTAGAAAGGGAGTTAAATCAAGAAGACTTACTAAAATGTATAGATGAGCTTTTAGAAACACTATCTCCCCGTGAAAGAATGATAATTATACACAGATTTGGACTTTACGGAGAAGAACCAAAAACGTTGAAAGAAGTTGGAGATTTAGTTGGTATATCAAGAGAGAGGGTAAGACAGATAGAAAAAAGGCTAATAAAAAAGCTTAGAAACATCGCAGTCAAAAAGAACTTTTACGATTTAATCAAGTAAATATCTCTCTCATTGCTTTTATAAACTCATCGTTTTCTTCCTTTCTACCAATTGATACTCTAATACAGTTTTCCATCTTTGGAAGGTGGGACATATTACGAGTTAAAACACCTCTTTTTATAAGCTCTTGGTGTGTTTTATTTCCATCGGGAGTTTTCATAAGGAAAAAGTTTGCGTCTGAAGGGTAAACAGTCACAGAAGGTATTTTTGAGATTTCTTCCATAACTCTCTTTCTTTCTTCTTTAACGGCTTTTATCTGACTTTTAAGCTCTTCTTTACCTTCCGTTAGAACAATCTTACCTATTACTTGGGTAGGGTATGTAATGTTAAACGGAAGTCTTCCTTTGTCTATCTCTCTTGCTACATCTTTCTTAGCTATCATGTATCCAAGTCTTATTGAGGCAAGTCCTACCTTTGACATTGTCCTAAGGACAACTACGTTATCATACTCAAGGGCTACTTTTAAAAAGTTTTCTTTATCCGAAAAATGTATGTAAGCTTCGTCTATAACAGTGAAAATGCCTTTTTCTATAACTTTCATTATTAGTTTACTGTCAAAACTGTTGCCAGTAGGGTTGTTTGGGGAGGCAAAAAAAGCTATATCTGGATTTTGTTTTAAAGCTTCTTGGATACCTTCTTCTGTTAGTTGAAAGTTATCATCAAGTAAAAACTCGGCTTTAGGTCTTCCAACTACATCGCTGGACACTTGATACATGGGAAAAGAAGGAACGGGATACATTACAGGGTTTTTTAAATCTCCTATTACAGTAATAAGAAGATGTATTATCTCGTCTGAGCCGTTGCCTAAAACTAAGTTTTCAGGAGAAACTTCTAAGTTTTCTTCTTCTGATACAAACTTTGCAAGAGCTTCTTTTAACTCTTTTGCGTGGGGGTCTGGATACCTTTGGAAGTTTATCTTAACTATCTCTTCTTTTATCCTTTCTTTTAGTTTTTCTGAAAGGTCAAATGGACTTTCGTTAGATGATAACTTTACTTTGCAAGGGGTAGTTTCTGTTTTGTAAGCTTTAAGGTTTTTTAGTCTTTCCAGATACATACTAAGCTCCTACCTGCTGCTTTTTTGATTTTATTCTTAAAAGACTTTCCACTTCGAGTATCAAAGGTGCTGCCAAGTATATAGAAGAGTATGTAGCTAAAATCACACCGATTAAAAGTGTAAGGGCAAATACGTTTAACGATTCTCCACCAAAAAAGTATATAGCTATAACCGACATAAGAACTGTTCCAGAGGTGATAACCGTTCTACCTAAGTTTACGTTTATACTTCTATTGATTATTGATTCTAAATTTTTCTTTCCTCTCTGTCTTATATTTTCCCTTATACGGTCAAAGACAATTACTTTGTCGTTAAGAGAGTAACCTAAAACTGTCAGTAAAGCAGCTATAACCGTTAAATCTATTTCCTTCCCTAAAAGTGAAAGTAAACCAAGGGTTACCAATGTATCGAAAAACAAAGGTACTATAGCAGCCAAAGCAAAAACAGGCTCATACCTATAACCAACAAAAAGTAGTATACCTAACATAACAAACACAACGGAGTAAATGGAAGCCTTTACCATCTCACTTCCAACCAAAGCATCTATAAACTCTATCTTCCTGATTTCATACTGATTCTGATACTTTTTATCGAGTGCCTTCTTTATGTTTTCAACTATAACGGAAGAAGAACCTTTTTTTACGGATACTCTTATCTCAATTTCTTTCTTTTCTGTTCCAAGTTCTTGAATCATAGCGTCGTCAAGGTTCACTTCCCTTAGTAGCATTCTTATATCGGACACTTTGATTGGTTGGTTAAACTTTATTTGAACGGAAGTTCCTCCGGTAAAATCCAGTCCAAAGTTAAATCCCTTTGTAAAAAACAAAACTAAACTCAAAATCAAGATAGAAAATGAAAAAACGTAGGTTAACTTTCTTATTTTTAAAAAGTCTATGTTAGGAGGCTCTACCAAAAAATTTCTCATCTTCTTCTCCTATATGGCATACTTAAAGTATTTTTTTCCACCTATAGTTAGGTCAAGCAACATTTTAGTTAAAAATACGGCAGTAAAAAGATTTATAAAAGTTCCTATAGAAAGAGTCGCGGCAAAACCTTTTAATGGTGGGTTTCCAAACTCAAGTAGTGCCAAGGCAGCTATAATTACCGTTACGTGAGAGTCAAATATGGCGGCAAATCCTCTTTTAAAACCTTCTTCTAAGGCTACTCTAAGGGTTTTTCCGTTATGAAGCTCTTCCTTTATCCTTTCAAAGATTATAACGTTTCCATCTACACCCATACCGATGTTAAGGATTATACCGGCTATACCGGGAAGTGTTAACGTTATATCGAATAAAAGCATAGTAACCCAAAGTAGCATAAGGTTAAACACAAGAGCTATTATAGCTATAAACCCAGACAAAGCATACCTGAAAATCATAAAAACACCTACTAAAACAAACGAAACGATTCCAGCCATCAGTGTTTTGTCGATAGACTCTTTTCCTAAGGTTGGTCCTACTACGCTCTCCTCAACTATACTTACCGGTGCAGGTAAAGCTCCAGCTCTTAAAACTACAGCAAGGTCGTTAGCCTCTTCTGTTGTAAACCTTCCAGTTATCTGTCCAGACGATGTAATCCTTGACCTTATAACCGGAGCTGACATTACCTTTCCATCGAGAACGATAGCAAGTCTCTTACCTATCATCTTTTGGGTTGCTTCTCCGAATATTTCAGCTCCTTCCGATGTAAGCTCAAAGTTTACGGCAGGATTACCTGCTTGGTCCAAAGCGGTCCTTGCATCTTTAAGCATAGCTCCAGTTATGATTGGAGTCTTTTTAACCAAAAACCACTCTTTAACCTTTTGACCGTTTACTACCTCTTCCTGTCCTTCCAGAATTTCCAAATCATCAGGTAAACCGTTTGGATACTTTTGGAGAAGCTCTTCCTTTGAAAAAGCAGAGTCTACCACTTCTTTTAGTTCAAGTTGAGCTGTTTTACCTATAATAGCTTTAGCTCTCTCTATATCGATAACTCCCGGTATTTCGACCAAAACCCTATCTTTACCCTTTTGAGCTATGTTAGCAGACAGTGTTCCAAACTGGTCTATCCTGTTTCTTAAAGTTTCTACGGCTTGTTTTATAGTGTTAGTTTTTATTCTGTTTAACTCCCAATCTGCAAATTTTACTGAAAGACCACCATCAAACGTATCTAAGACAACCTGCGGAAATTCTTTTTTGATAATTTCTTTAGCCTTATCAACCTTTGTAGGGTCCAGAAGAACTATTTTTAGACTCTCATTCTCGATTTTGTAGCTGAGGATATCGATGTTTTCACCTTTTAGTTTTTTCTCTATATCTTTAGCAAGGTTTAAATATTGGTCTTTTATTACCTTATCAACGTCAACCTTTAAAGTTATACTTACACCACCTTGTAAATCCAATCCAAGCTTCGGAGATTTTGTCATCATTAAGTAGATAGAACCCACTAAAATTAAAAAAATAACGATTAACTTTATCTTTACATCAACCTTCAAAACGTAGCTCCTTGCATAAATTATAATCTATTATTCTACCACAGTAAGAAGGGTGAACTAAAAAGTCGTTGATTGAAACTTTGCTAAAATAAAATAAACTATAGAAATGGAGTAGTATGGAAGAGAAAATTTTTGATTGGTCTTTGGAATATATAGAAAAAGCACCAGAAGAGCCGGGAGTTTATCTTTTTAAAAATAATAAAAAGCAGTATATTTACATTGGCAAAGCAGTAAATATAAAAAACCGTCTTAAAAATCATTATCAGCAAGCCAAAACAGACCCAAAAGAAAGAAAAATATTTTCAGAAAGCTCCGTAATAGAGTGGATAATTACCAAATCCGACTACGAAGCATTCGTTTTAGAAAACGAACTGATAAAACAGTATAAACCTAAATACAACGTAAGACTAAAGTCTGGAAGTAGCTATCCTATGCTGGTTATAACAGATGAAGATTACCCAACCGTAAAGATAAGCAGAAAGTATGGAGAGATAAAGGGAACTTACTTTGGACCGTTTTTACCTGCGAAAACTGCAAGAGCTATGAAAGAGCTTATACACAAACTCTTTAAACTAAGAACCTGCGACCCTCTTCCTAAGAGAAGTATCGTTTGTTTTGATTACCACCTTGGACTATGCTCTGGTCCATGTGCAGACAAAATAACCAAAAAAGAGTATTTAGAAGACGCTAACGTAGCAAAAAGCTTTTTATCTGGAAACGTAAAAAACGTTATATACCAACTTTACGACAAAATAAACCATTACACCCAGAAGCTTATGTTTGAAAAAGCTGCTGTAGTAAGAAACCAGATAAAAGCTATCGAAACTGTAATAAAAAAACAAGAAATTTTAGGTATACCGGTAGAAGAAGCCGATGTATTTTTCTTTTCTGGAAGGAAAGTTTACCTTATAGTAATAAGAGGTAGCACAATCATAGGTAAAGAAGAGTTAAGAATATCCAACGAAGAGTTTGAGGAAGGAAACGAAATTTTCATTCTTACATCTTACTACAACAACAACTACATTCCAGAAAGAATAATATTAAGCAAAGAGATAGAAGATTTAGAAAACTTTAAACAGTGGCTTTTAAAATCTAAAGGTAAAGATGTTATTATAGATTTCAAACTACTACCTCAAGTAGAAAACTTTATCAAAAGAAATATAACCTTTACAGATTTAGACTCACTCAAATATCAGTTTGAAAAAACGTTTGGATTTAAACTACCAAACAGAATAGAATGTTTCGATATATCCCATCTACAGGGAAGCTTTACAGTTGGCTCCTGTGTAGTTTGGGAAAATGGATTTATGAATAAAAAAGAGTACAGAAGATTTAGAGTAAAAACAGTCAGTCAAATAGATGATTATGCCTCTTTAAAAGAAGTTTTAACCAGAAGGTTTAAAAGATACTTAGAGATGGAGAATCCACCAGAACTTGTGCTAATAGACGGAGGAAAAGGACAGCTTTCCGTAGGTATCGAAGTAAGGGATAAACTAAAGTTAAATTTAAGAGTATTTTCAATCGCAAAAAAAGAAGAGATACTTTACACAGATGACGGTAAAGAGATAAAACTTTTTGAAAACCAAGAACTTTTAAAACTTTTTACTAAACTCAGAGATGAAGCTCACCGTTTTGCCATCACTTACAACAGAAAACTTAGAGAAAAAGAAGCTCTAAAAAGTGTCCTTGATAACATAGAAGGGATTGGAGAAAAGAGAAAAGAAATTCTATACAGAACCTACAAAACTTTAGATAACATTATAAAAGCCTCAGACGAGGAGTTAAAAAAACTCGGCATTCCAACTAACGTTGCACAGAGGATAAAGAGTTATCTGAAGTAGGAACTTTATCTGGTTTTTGTTTGTAGTAAAACATTATTCTATCTACAAGGTTCTTTAAAACAGTTGCAGATACACCACCACCACCTATATGTTCACCGGGAAACTTTGGTTTTGGCTCGTTGGCAAAAACAACTACAGTAAATAAAGGTTTTTCTACAGGGAAAAATCCAGCAAACCAAGTATACCATTTAGAGTTAGAAAGTGCTTTGATTGCAGGGTCATACTTTTGGGCTGTTCCAGTTTTTCCTCCTATCGTAAAAAAGTCCGATTTTCCAGATTTTGCCGTTCCATCTTCAACGACCAACTTAAGGATAGGTTTTATTTTCTTAACACTTTCATCACTCAAAACTTTTTTAACAACCTGTGGTTGGAAAATCTTTACGTAATTTCCCGTATCATCTGTTAAACCTTTCAAAATCATAGGTTTTACAAGATAGCCACCGTTTGCGAATGCAGAGTAGGCAACTGCCACCTGCAAAGGAGTTGCAGTCCAGTTTTGACCGATAGCAGCGTAGGCAATGTTTACAGGTCTGTAATCTTCCCTTAAAAAACCAGATGCTTCACCGGGAAAAATACCCGTTTTTTGACCAAAACCTAAATCCCTAAACTTTTTGTAAACTGATTTTGGGTCTAATCTAAGGGCTATCTTTATGGCTCCTACGTTTGAAGAGTGTTGTATTATCTGAACTGGAGTAAGAAGTCCAAATCTCTTATGGTCTTTTATTCTCACACCGTCAACATAAATAGCCCCATTCTGACAGTCTATTATTTCATTTAAATCTACTTTCTTCTCGTCTATAGCTTCGGCTAAAATTATCGGTTTTGCTACAGAACCAACTTCGTAAGCGTTTTGAAATATTATATTTCTTCTTATTTTGTAAGATTCGTAATGGTTTGGGTCGTAGTTTGGATAGGTTGCTGCGGCTAAAATTTCTCCTGTGTAAGGGTTCATTATCAAAACGGCAGCTTCAAGAGGGTTTCTTTCTTGCACAAGTTCCATAAGGGCTTCTTCTGCTATGTATTGAACGTTCATATCTATTGTAAGGACTGCGTTGTAAGTCTTTTTCGTTATATCTGCGTTTTCTATAGCTACAAGGTTTCCTCTTGCATCTTTTAAGAATCTAAGTTTTGCAACACCACCTCCAAGGTAGTCGTCAAGGGCATACTCCATACCTTCCAAACCTTTACCAGTCTTTTTACTAACACAGCCTATCGTGCTACCAGCAGTAGACCCAAAGGGATAAAACCTCATACTACTATCTATTATGCCAATGTTCCACTCTTTCAAATCTGACCTTAACTTTTCTAACTGTGGCTTTAAGGATTTGTCAACGTTTGTAGCTATAACTGTGTAGTTTTTCCTTTCGTATAAAACTTTTCTAAGGTTTTCGTAAGGTATCTTTAAAAGTAAAGATAGCTGCTTAGCTACGTTTTCTTTGTCTTTTATATACTTTGGAATAACATAAACTGAAAGTGTTGGAACACTTATGGCAGTGAATTTTCCGTTTCTATCAAAAATAGTGCCTCTTGGTAGAAGCACTTCTTGGATTTGATAGTATTGGTTTTCTATATACTTTTGAAATTGTTCTCTTTCGAAAATTTGAACTTGTAATATGCGACCAAAGGCTAAAAAAAAGGCTAAAGTGAAAACTCCAAGGACAAAATATGTTCTAAACTCATTCATTTACATCTATAAATTTAACTTGTCTGTAATCTATATTCTTCATTCCACCTTGTTCTTTTGCTAATTTACTTATTCTTTCTGGAGAAGATAAAACAGCAAGCTGATTTTTTAACTTAAAGTTTTCTGCTACGTAATAATTTTTCTCCATATTTAGCTTTGCTATTTGGTTATCTACGCTGTAGTTTAGCTGACTGTATAAAACCAAGATTAAAAGAGAAGTAAGTATTATTAAGAGACTTAGTCTATACTTTCTAAAGCCAATTTTTATATCGTTTAAAACTTCATCGTTCTTTAAAACCAAATCTCTCACCATCATATCCTCCTTGCAACTCTCATTTTTGCACTTCTCGAAGCTGGGTTTTCTTCAATTTCATCTTCTTTAGGTGTTATTGGTTTTTTCGTCAAAATTTCTAAAAACTTTAACTCTTTATACTTTTTAAAAGTATTTTTTACTATCCTATCTTCGAGGGAATGAAAAGATATTGTTAATATTAACCCTTCTTTGTCCGTTATATTAATAGCTTTCTCTAAACCTTCTTCTATTTCTTTTAGCTCGTTGTTAACCTCTATCCTTATGGCTTGAAATGTTTTTGTAGCAGGATGTATCCTTGAATGTCTTAAATTTGGAGGGTATGATTTGTAAACTATATCTGCAAGTTCTTTTGTTGTTTCTATTCTTTTTTTTCTTCTGTAATCTACGATACTTTTAACTATTCTTTTTGCAAACCTTTCCTCTCCGTAATCGGTTAGTATCTTCAAAAGATGATGCTCTGGATAAAAGTTTACAACCTCGTAAGCAGTCAAAGAAGAAGATGTATCCATTCTCATATCAAGAGGCTCTTCCCTTTGAAACGAAAAACCCCTTGGTAGTTTTAACTGAAAGTGAGACACTCCAAAGTCAAACAAAACTCCAACTACAGGTTTGGCATTAAACTTCTCAACTACTTTATCTATATCTTTAAAAGAAGACTTTACTAACCAAAATCTTCCTTCAAACTCTTTGAGTTTTTCTTGTGCTACGTTTAAAGCGTAATCATCTTTATCTATACCTATCAGTTTAACATTGGGATTCTGTTTTAGAATAAGGTAGGAATGTCCCCCACCCCCTACCGTCGCGTCTATAAAAAAACCTTCTTTTAGGTTTTTCATAAACTCTGCTACTTCTCTATGTAAAACGGAGTAATGTT
>PNIU01000112.1 GCA_002878035.1 Sulfurihydrogenibium sp. | reverse complement strand
TGGGATTATTTTTATCTCTTCACTTTTTGTATAAACTACTTTTACTTTTGCTTCACCATTCACAAAATCTGAAGGTTTGATTGTATCTGGATACAGTATACCTTTTCCTGTGTGTGTTAATCTTATAGGTTTTCCTATCTTGTCGTATGCTTTTATTATTAAACCATCTGTATCGTAAACCGTTAGAATAATTTCAAATTCCTGCCCTGCCTTAACTTTCTCTGGATATATTAACTTAACTTCTCCGACATTTTGCTTTTTGAACTTTAGTTTCATTTCTCCTAAAGTTTTATTTTTATCTCTTACATGAATAACAATATCGTGAGTTTCTAAAGGTGTAAACTCTAACTCCTTAGATGCATTTTTAAAGTCTTTTATATCTAAAGTGGTTTTGAACAATCCATTAGTTTCAACATAAATAGTTTGTTCCAATCCAGAAGTATCTAGAACCAAGTTTCCGTAAGCGTCTTTGGCTATAAGTTTTAATCTTTTTGTATAACCAGGTATAAACTCAGGAGAGGTTGCTATATCCACTTTATCAGCTATATTGTTTTGAACATAGATCTTAAAATCTTTCAATAAACCCTTTGTATAACTATCTTTTAGCATATAACTTTTGCCGTTATAAAAAAGTTGAAAGATGTAATTTCCAGCTTTTGTTTCTGAAAAGTTTAGAATTCCTATACCATTATTTAATTGTACTTTTACAGCTTTATCGTTGTATTTCAATTCTACATTAGAGTTAAAATCTTCTATATCATTATCAAAAGCGTCTTTGGCTACTATCTTTATAGTTTGAGTTTCTCCTGCTTTTATACTTTGTTTATAGCTAACGTAAAAGTAAGCTAAATCACCAGCTTCTACATCGATTTTAGCAAAGGATTTTAGGCTGAACAGTAATATTATTAACATTATGTTTAGATATTTTTTCATATTTTTCCTCCACGAAAGAACCTGTATAATACTAAATTATTATAACATTAATTTTTATTTTTAGGAGGATTAAATTATGAACAATCTACTGTTTTACGATATACAGGAATACTTAGACAAATTAAATAAAATCTCAAAAACAGAAAATGAAGTCCTTTTGAAAGAGATGGAAGATTTGGCAAGCAGACTGAATTTTCCAATAGTAAATCGTTCCGTTGGTAGATTTTTATACTTAATAACAAAATTAAAGAAACCAAAGCTTGTAGTCGAGATAGGTTCTGGGTTTGGTTACTCTGCTTACTGGTTTGCAAAAGCTTTAGATGAAGGCAAAGTTATCCTTACAGATTACAAAGAAGAAAACATAAAAATGGCTAAAAACTTTCTTGGAAAGGCTAATCTTTTGGAAAAAGCTGAGTTTAGAGTTGGAAACGGTGTTGAAGTAGCAAAGGAATACAAGGAAGTTGATATATTCTTTTTTGACCATGAAAAATCTAAATACTTAGATACTGTATTACAGATTAAGGATAATCTAAAATCTGGTGGACTTTTGATTGCCGATAATACCTTATGGCATGGAAAAGTTTTAGAAGAAAGTCCAGATAATCAAACTAAAAAGATAAAAGAGTTTAACGAGTATATGTTCTCAAGTCCAGAATTTTTCTGTAGTTTAGTACCTATAAGGGATGGAGTTCTGGTAGCAATTAAATTATAAACTGTCCCGAAAAGGACACTAAATGTCCTAAAAAGAACTTATTTTGAAGCATAAATTACTATTTTACAATATTAAAAATTGGCATAAATTTTGTATAACCACGTAGGCTCCTGCTGCTAAGCTTTTTTTCAATCTACCTCCTCCAAGGTTTTGGGAGTTATGTCAATCTAACTCCCTTTTTTTATGTTAAAATATTTAAAAATTTCGCCTTTGGAGGATTATCTTTTGATAAAAGAAAGACTTTTTACTCCCGGTCCAGTTCCTTTACCACCACAAGTAATAAAAGCTTTGGGTCAGCAGATAATACACCACAGAACTCCAGAATTTACCAATATATTCTTACAAACAAGAGAAAAACTACAAAAACTTTTAAATACAAACAGAGACGTTTTAATGTTTGCTTCTTCTGGAACTGGAGCCATGGAAGCAGCTATTGTAAATTTCTTTAACGAAGGAGATAAAGTTTTAGTTATAAACGCCGGAAAGTTTGGTGAAAGATGGAGAGACCTTGGAAACACTTTTGGTCTTAACGTTATAGATTACCAGATAGAGTGGGGTAAAACCTACGATAAAGATAAGGTAAACGATTACGTTAAATCTAATCCAGACTTAAAAGGTATACTTGTTCAACATTCAGAAACGTCAACTACTACACTTCACGACCTTAAGTTTTTAGCAGATGTCTCTAAATCTCTTGATGACTGTCTTTTGGTTGTTGATGGTATAACTTCCGTTGGAGTTTACAAAGTTTATCCGGAAGAGATAGGGATTGATATACTTATAACTGGTAGCCAAAAGGCTCTTATGCTTCCACCGGGTTTATCTATCCTTTACTACAGTGAAAAAGCTGAAAAAAGATTGGAAAAAAGTAAACTTCCGAAGTATTACTTTTCCGTTAAAGCTGAGAGTAAAAAACAGTCTAAAGGTCAAACTGCCTATACACCGGCTATAAACCTTATAATAGCCTTAAACGAAAGCCTCCAACTTATACTTGATGAAGGTCTTGATAACTTAGAGAGAAGACATCAAATACTTGCAGATATGACAAGGGAAGCTATGAAAGCCTTAGGTCTAAAACTTCTATCTGAAAACCCTTCAAACTCCGCAACAGGTGTCTTTACTCCAGACGGAATAGATGCAGATAAGTTTAGAAAGGATTTATTAAAAATAGGAGTTAGGGTTGCAGGTGGTCAGGACCACTTAAAAGGTAAAATAATAAGAATAGCCCATATGGGTTACTTTGATTACTTGGATATGATAGAGGTCGTATCGGCTATAGAGATAGCCCTTTACAAAAATGGATACAACGTAGAGATGGGAAAAGGTGTAAAAAAAGCCCAAGAAATATACATAAACAACGTGTAAGGAGTTGTGTAAAGTGGTAAGAATCATTTTTGTTAGACATGCTGAAAGTCTTTGGAATCCTATAGGAAGATACCAAGGAAGGTTAGACCCTGAACTCAGTGAAAGAGGACATCGTCAGGCAAAGTTGATAGGTCAAGCCTTAAAAAAGTATAACCCATCTGCTTTGTATGCAAGCCCTTTAAAGAGAACATACCAAACGGCTGAGTATATAAGTCAAGAACTGAACCTACCTATAATAAAAAATGAAGATATTATAGAAATAGACCATGGAGACTGGTCTGGAATGCTTGTAGAAGAAGTAAAAGAAAAGTATCCAGAGATGTTTAGACAATGGATTTACGAGCCACACACTGTTACCTTTCCAAACGGAGAATCTTTAAAAGATGTGTTTGAAAGAACTAAAAAGTTCTTAAACTACGTTTTATCAAAACACGAAGGAGAAACGATAGTCGTTGTATCCCATACAGTACCAATTAGAGCATCTTTGACAGTAGGTTTAAACCTTGATATGGATAAATTCTGGGCTTTTGGATGTGATAACGCTTCTTACTCTATTTTAGATTATGACCCTGTAAGACCTATACTTTACAAACTAAACAACACCTACTACCTTGGTGAAGAGTTTGTTCCTGCTTTAGACGCACTATGAGAGGATAAAGTTGAAGATAGATTTACCAAAAGGTGTTAGGTGTTTTAACACTAAAGACAGTTTTTTACTTGATTACATAGAAAAAACTATAGAAAAAAACTTTATACTTTGGGGATACGAAAAACTCTACCTTCCAACGATTGAATACTACGATACCCACAGCTTTGTTTACAGTCCAGAAGTAAGGAAAAACCTTTTTAGAATAATAGATAGATACGAAGGAGAGATTCTTATACTAAGAAGTGACTTTACAACCCAGATAGCAAGGTATGTTGCATCTTTAAAAGAAAAAAACTTTCCTTTAAGGTTTTACTACCTTGGAGATATTTTTAGGTTTACAGTTCCAAAAGGTGATAAACTTTACGAAAGAAAGCAGATTGGTATAGAGCTTATAGGTGTTTCTCAGTTAGAAGCAGATGCTGAGGTTATAGCCGTAGCCGTTTCTTCACTAAAAAGTCTCGGAATAGATAACTTTCAGATAGATATTAACAACGTTAAAATTTACCAAGTTTTAAAACAGATTTTAAATCTTTCTGACGAAAGTTATACTCAATTTTTGAATTACATTAAAAACAGAGAGATTTACAACTTAAAAAGTTTTGTAGAAAATTTCAATGTAGATGAAAACCTAAAAACGTTTGTAGTGTCCTTACCTACACTTAACGGTGATTACGAAAGGTTAATTTCTATAATTGAAAAAATTAGAAATTATCCAGATTTACAATCCACTCTTAACGAACTGGTTTTAGTATATAGTATCCTAAAAGAGTATAACCTTCATCATCAGATATTTTTTGACCTTTCGGAGCCAAGGGAGTTTGATTACTATACAGGAATAGTTTTTGAGATTTTTATAAAGGATTACCCTAAGCCTGTTGGTTACGGTGGTAGATACGATAAACTTTTAAACCATTACAACGGCGATTATCCAGCTACCGGTTTTGCTTTCGATACTTTACATTTACTCGAGTATATGCAAAAAAAGGATTCAAACATTGAAAGTTCAAAAGATTACTACATTATAGATACAACTGAAGATAAAGTCTTGGCATACCAAATAGCAAAAAAGCTAAGAGAAAAAGGATTTTCTGTAGCAAGGGATATAGTTAAAAGAGAGCCAGATAAGTCCATAGATTTTGCCTTTAAAAACGGATTCAAAAATGTTATACTTATTACCCTTGAAAGAGACCAGAAAAAGGTTTATATTTATAACGAAAAAAAAGAGAGAATAGAGTTTGATACGTTGGATGTTTTTGA
This sequence comes from Sulfurihydrogenibium sp., assembly GCA_002878035.1. Lineage (GTDB taxonomy): Bacteria > Aquificota > Aquificia > Aquificales > Hydrogenothermaceae > Sulfurihydrogenibium. Next base: position 16,102 of record PNIU01000112.1, on the reverse strand, counting down.
GTGAAGGTAGGAGAGGGGATTACCGTTATTCAAAAATATCCAGATAGCATCTTTTAAGGTGCTAAATATTTTTTAAGGAGTTGTTAGTATGGAAGTAGGAGACAGAAAAGTAGTGTCTTTTGAGTATACTCTCAAAGACAAGGAGACAGGGGAGATTTTAGACAGAAGCGCAGGACAACCTCTGACGTTTTTAACTGGTGTAGGAGAGATAATTCCCGGACTGGAAAGTAGGATGTACGGAATGAAAGAAGGAGAAAAAAGGGAAATAGTAGTTCCAGCAGAAGAAGCTTACGGTTTACCTGACCCAAATCTAATTCAGAAGGTTCCAAGAGAGTACTTTGAAGGAATAGATCTTGAAGTAGGACTACCTTTACAAGCTCAAACACCAGAAGGTCAAATAATAAACATGGTTGTTGTTGACTTTGATGACAACACTGTTACAGTGGATTTAAACCATCCGTTGGCAGGAAGGGACCTTGTTTTCGAAGTAGAAATTGTAAATATTAGAGAGGCTACACCAGACGAAATACTACACGGACACGCTCACGGATTTGGTGGTCATAACCATTAACAAATTAGAGGGGTGTTAAGCCCCTTTTTTCTGACACTCTTCACAGATACCAAAAATTTCTAACCTATGGTAAGAAGGTTTGAATTTAAACTTTTTACAGATGTTATTCTGTATTTTTTCTATTCTATCGTCGTGAAACTCTATAATCTTTCCACAGTTTAGACATACTAAGTGGTCGTGATGTTCTTTTAAACTTACTTCGTAGTAGGTTTTGTTTGCATGTTTTATAACTTCGTTTATTAGTTTTAAATCTTTTAGTATAGATAATGTTCTGTAAACGGTAGCTCTTGATGCTTTAATGCCTTTTTCTCTAAGTTTATAAACCAGCTCTTCTATCTCGAAATGACCTTCAGTTTTTAAAATCTCCTTAAATATGTCTTTTCTCTGTTTTGTAAGTTTTAGGTTTTTTTCTTTAAGTAGTTTTTCTATATCTGCTACATTCATATCTCACCTCTTGTCAGGTCTTTTTAAGGTGAATATATTTTCAGCAGACACGATACAGTAGTCTGCTCCACCAAGCCTACCAACAAGTTTGATTTTTTTGTTGTCTATGTATCCTTTTTCGTTTAACAGAGTATCGTCTATATGGTATCTTAAAATCTCACCAAACACAAGCCCCATATCTGCTATATCTAAAATCATAAATTTTTTACATTCTATATTTATAGGTGACTCTTTTATTCGCGGAGCTTTAACTAAATCTGAAGGTAGTGGTGTAAGACCAGCTTCTTGAAATTCGTCTACATAATCTTCAAACGGTGCAGCCGTTATGTTCATCTTTTCAACTAAATCGTAAGTTACAACGTTTATCACAAACTCTCCAGTCTCTTCTATGTTTTTCCATGTATCTTTTTTCCTGTCATCGTCCCTTTTCCCAATAGAGACCGCTACAAGAGGAGGTGATGATGACACTCCCATATAGAAGCTGAAAGGTGCAATGTTATAAATTCCATCTTTTGAGACAGTTGATATCCAAGCTATCGGCCTTGGTGCTATAGTGCTTATCATGATTTTGTATATTTTGTCTTCTGATAGATTTTTAGTATCTATTATCATTTTCAAAACTCCGTTAAATCTTTTGAGTGTTTAATATAAAAACTTTCTATCGTTTCAACTATTTCGTCTATACTGTTTATTATCTTAAAAATGTTTAAATCTTCCTCGTCTATATATTCGTTTGATACTACGTTTGTTTTAAGCCAGTTTAAAAGTCCGTCCCAGTGTTCTTTATCGTATAGTATAAGTGGAAAAGGTTTGAGCTTTTTTGTCTGTATAAGTGTTAGTGTTTCAAACAGTTCGTCTAACGTTCCATAACCGCCAGGGAAAAGGACAAAGGCCGTTGCATACTTAACAAGCATAACTTTCCTTGCAAAGAAATAATTAAAGTTTAAGGTTACGTTTGTGTAAGGGTTTGGTTTTTGTTCTTTTGGAAGTTTTATGTTTAGCCCTATAGAGTTGCCTCCTGCTTCAAAGGCTCCTCTGTTTGCAGCTTCCATTATACCCGGTCCACCACCTGTAACTATGGTAAAACCTTTTTTGGCAAGTTTGTAACCAAGTTCTCTTGCAGCTTCGTAATACTTGTTTCCTTCTTTTACCCGTGCTGAGCCAAACACTGTTACACTTGGAGAAAATTCAGGCATAACCTCAAAACCATCTATAAAATCTCCTATAATCTTAAAAAGTCTCCAAGCCTCTTCTTTTTTAAGCTCATTTACTATATAACTGTTCATTATTCAACTCCTTATACTTTGTGCTTTTTGGGTAAAGTATCTTCGCTGCTATTATCGAAAGTTCGTAGAATAAAATTAATGGTACGGCAAGCATAAGCTGACTGAAAACATCTGGTGTTGGAGTTAAGATAGCAGCTACGATAAAAGCTAAAACTATAAAGTAACGTCTTGCTTTTTCCAAAAATTCCGGTGTGATTATTCCAAGCCTTGCAAGTAGAGAAAGGATAACAGGAAGCTCAAAGGTTACTCCGAAGGCAAAAATCATTCTCAACACGAAAGATATATACTCTTTCACTGAAAATATAGCTTCTGCACCAAGTTGAATGTTACCAAAGTTTATAAAAAATCCTATGGCTACAGGTAAAACAAGATAAAAAGAAAATAAACATCCAAGGGCAAAGAAAAAAGTTGTAAAAAATACAAAAGGTAAGGCTAACTTTTTCTCATGTTCGTAAAGGGCAGGCTCTATAAATTTCCAAACTTGATAAAAAACAAAAGGAGATACGAGAATAAAACCTGCTAAAAACGATATTTTTAATGCGGTAAAAAAGGGTTCTGTAGGAGATAGAAAGTAGAGCTTTAGATTTGGGTTAGCTTTCAAAAGTGGGTATTTTAGTAGTTCAAATATGTAGTTAGCCTTTGTAAAAGCTACAATGGTTCCTATTATCAAGGCAAGAATAATTCTTATAAGTCTTGTTCTTAGTTCAGCTAAATGTTCAACAAGTGGAGCTTCCGGAAGTTGCTGGTTTTCCATACTTTAAACCTCTTTAGATTCTTTTTTAAAGCTAATTTTTTCTCTTTCTATTTCTTTTTTGTTCTCAGATTTTTTTATCTCTTTTTCAAATTCTTCTTCAAAGGATTTAGGTTTAGCTGCTGTTTCTTCTATCTTAGGTGGTTTGTATTCTTCTATTCTAAAATCTTTTTCTATACTCTTTATAGATGATATATCATTCACAACAGTAGATTTTACCTCATCTACTGAAGATTTTATCTCTCTGAAAAATTTTCCTAAAGCTCTTGCTACTTCTGGCATTCTTTGTGGTCCCAAAACTATCAAAGCTACAACCATTATAAGTAAAAGTTCTTGAAATCCTATTCCAAACATAACTAACCTCCTTAAAAATCAAGACCTATACTAAACTCAATTCTATACTCACTTTCTCCCGGTTTTCTGTCCAGTTTTTTCGCAAAATCCAATATAAGCGGTCCTACTGGAGTTGGAACGTAAACACCTATTCCTGCTGTTTTTCTAAATTTGTGTTTTTTATACTCATCAAAGTTTGTAAAAACGTTTCCTAAATCATAAAACGTAAGTAAGTATATATTATACTTTGGATACACAAGGAACCTTAAATCGTTGTTTATAAGAATGTAACTGTTTCCTCCTATACCTTTTTCTCCTGCTACTTCATCTAAACCAAAACCTCTCAGAGACGTTATACCTCCTAAAAAGTATCTTTCAGAGACTGGTAAACTATAAGTATTTTTAAATATATATCCAGTTCCAATTTTTGGGGAGAAAACTATAAAATCGAAAAACTCTTTGAAAAATCTAACTGAACCTTCAACGGAAGTGTAGCTTACATCTTTGAAAGATTGGGAAACTTTTGATGTAAAAAAGTATCCTTTTTTAGGGTCTACTTTTGGATTTCTGTGGTCATCTATCAACGATAACGAAATTTTATACTGAGAGTAGTTATTAATAGGTGTAGGTATAGTTAGATTGCTTATTGAGTTGTCTTTTATCTCAAAGTTAATTTTACTTCTAACAAACTTGTTATGAACTTTCTCAAGATAAAATTCAAAGCCTTGAGAAGAAAGGTCAAAATATCTTCTATACTGAATATTCTTAAAAGCTGATACAAAAGCTGATAAGTAGAAAGGAAGAAGTCTACTACCAAGCGAAAGTTTGTAGTTTGTCTGAAAGTTAGACCTTTCAAGGTATAAAGAACTTTCTAAACCGTAGTTAAACAGATTTTTTAGTATGACGGCAACAGAAGCCTTAAACTGCTGGTCTGTACTGTAACCAACACTACCTTGCAAAAGTCCTCTTTTATCATCGTGTAATACTATTGATTTGTCTAAGATTTTTTCTTCTTCATTTTTTAGTAAATTTGGGTTTACGTAATCAAAAAGTCTTGATTCGTAAAGTCTGTTGATGGCTATGTCAAACACTTTATTATCAAAGTTTTTTGTATCCTTTATTTGCCATTTTACAACTTTAGGATCCAAGTAATAGCTTCCATATACAAATGTAATACCGTTTTTATACTGCTGCCCTTTTTCATAGATAAAGTTTACTGTTACATTAACTAAATCCTTTTCTTCTTCGGTCTTAACGTCAAGTAAAACTTCTCCATCAAGATATCCATCTTCTTGAAGTTTTTGTTTTAAATCTTTCTGAATCTCTGTTATCTCGTTAGGATTGTAAACTCTTGGGGTTTTTAAGTCCAGTTTGTGGTAGTAGTTAATCTGATTTACCTTTGTTAGTATGTATTTTTTACCTTTTTTAAACACAACTTTTAAAACCACTGTGTTATTATCATTCTTAAACTCTTCTACAGAGTAATTTACTGAGAGAAATCCTTCACTAAAGAATTTTTCGTAGTATTTCTTTAAAATTTCATTAAGTTTAGATTTATTGTAAAAATCAGATAGTTCTTTTATTATCTGCTCTTTAATCTCAGGTGTATCGGTGTCTAAATCTATCTTTGATACTTTGTATCTGCTACCTTCTTTAATGTTTATGGTAATAACGGAAAAAAGTGGATATAAGCCGTTGAACAGTTCCTTAGATTCTTCCACGTTTGAGGACACATCTACATCTAAAAAACCTTGGTTTTTGTAAAATTCTTCTATTTCTTCTTCTGATTTACTTAGTTCAAAGTAGTTAAATCCGTTTTCTTCAAAGGTTAAAAACTTTCTTAAAGTTTCTTCATCAAAGGACTTATTACCTTCAAACCTTACAATGTATTTTGTTCCAAAGTTTATTGCTATATAAACATCTGCATAACCTTTATCCGGCTGGTCTATATCTTGAAGGTTTACAAAAGCATCGTAGTATCCACTTTTTTTGATAAATTTATTAAGTTCTTCTATTCTATTTCCAAGTTCTTCAAAGTAGACAACATCGCCTTTTTTTAGTTTTAAAACCTTTAAAAAAGCTTCTTTGTCTGTTAAAGGTATTTGTTGGTCTGACAGGAAAATAACGTCGTGAAGTTTAGTTTTTGGTCCTTCTTCAATTTTTAGTTTTACAGTTGCAAAGCCATTTTTATCGTATTGAGAATCTATTTCTACGTTTGTAAACAAGTATCCTTTTTCTGCGTAAAACTGTCTAATCCTTAAAGGTATAGTTTTTAGTAGGTTAGGGTCAAAAGTGTAGTTTTCCATTAAACCTGTTACGGCTCTTATTTCAGATTTCCAAAAGCTTTTGTTTCCAGTTATTTGTAAGTCTTTTAAAATTGGCTTTCTTTGAAGGTATAACTTACCATCTTTTATTTCAACTTTTTCAAAGTCGTTGGTCTGTTCAAACAGACTTTTTAATAGTTCTAAATCTTTGGTTTTTTCGTAGATTTCCTGAGCGTTATTCTTAGGAAGTGGATAGTTTGATACTAAAATTTCTTCTGCAAATGATATATAAACACTAATCAAGATTAAAATTATATAAGGCAAAATTAAAGCCTCCGTATGTTAAAAATCATTTTAAAAAATCTTAATAGATTATAATATTATATTTGCTTTATTTTACATAAATTTATGAGGTAAAACAACCTTGCAACGTAGAAACACAAACCAAAGGAAAATTATATACGAGATAATAAAAAGTACCGATATACATCCGACGGCAGATTGGATTTACGAAAGAGCAAAGGCTTACATACCTAACATAAGCCTTGGGACTGTGTATCGCAATCTAAAGGTTCTTAAAGAAGAAGGTCTTATAATAGAGATTAACGACGGAAGGCAGAGCAGGTTTGACGCAAGGACAGATAGACACTACCATTTTAAATGTTTAAAGTGTGAAAGTATATACGATATAGACCTTGATATGATACACTTTAATATGGACGTAAAAAATCTTGAAAAAAAAGGTTTTAAAGTGAATGAGGTTAACGTAGAACTGGAAGGAATATGTCCAAAATGTTTAAGAGAGGTTAAAGTTGAGAAGAATAATTAGTCCTATAAATTTTAGGCCAGATAGACTGCCGCCGGGCCAACACTGGACAGACAAACTTATAATACTTGGAATTTCAGACCCACCGGAGATAGATTTAAGTAATTACAGGTTAAAGATTTTTGGAGAGGTTGAAGAACCTGTTACGCTTACTTGGGATGATATATTAGATTTAGAAAAAGTGGAGCTTGTGGCAGATTTTCACTGTGTTACAAGATGGAGCTGTAAAGACGTTGTTTGGCAAGGATTTCATGTTGAAGAGATAAAAAAGCTTGCAAAGATAAAACCTACCGCTAAGTCTGTTATGATACACTCTTTAGATGGTTACACTACAAACGTTCCGATAGAATACTTCTTTGATGAAGATGTTATTTTTGCTTACGAGCTGTTTGGTAAGCCTTTACCTGCAGACAACGGTTATCCTTTGAGGCTTATAGTGCCAAAGTTGTATTCATGGAAAAGTGCCAAGTTTGTTGCAGGTATAGAGTTTATGCCAGAAGATAGACCGGGGTTCTGGGAGTTAAGAGGCTACCACATACTTGGAGACCCTTGGAAAGAGCAAAGATACTGGTTTTAAAGGAGGAGATTTATGGGAAAGTTAAAAGTTGTAGTAGATAGGAATTTATGTGAAGGTATAGGAGTTTGCGTTCCAGAAGCACCAAAATACATAGTTTTAGATAAAAGACATAAAGCTGTAATATTAGAGCCGGGCAAAGATAAAGAGCAACTTTTCCAAGAAGTTCTGGAAAAGAAGAGACAGGAAGTTGTTTTAGAACTTACGATAGAAGAAGAGGAAGATATATTCAGAGCTGCCGAAGCTTGCCCAGTAAAGGCTATATTCATTTACGACCCAGAAACAGGCGAGCAACTTTACCCATAGGAGATTAATATGCTTGATAAAATATACGGAATTTACGAAAGAAACGTTAAATTAGTCTTAATTATCATTCCAGTTTTACTGTTTGCTTTGATGGTTTACCTTTACATCAAGGCAGGTTAATTTTCATTCTATATTTTGAACTTGTTGCCTTATTTTTTCCAGTTGAGTTTTCATCTCAACTGTATAAGAGCTAAAGTCTGGCATTTTGTTGCCAAGAGTGTTTATTTCTCTATGCATCTCTTGACATAGAAAGTCCATTTTTCTTCCAACCGGTTCATCGAGTTTAACTAAGTTTTTAAATCTTTCTATGTGAGTTTTTAACCTTACAACCTCTTCTGTAATGTCTAACTTATCTGCAAGTAAAGTTGCTTCTATGAAAGCCCTTTCTGAGTAATTTTCTCCCAAAAGTTGCTGAACCCTTTTGTATATTCTTTCTTTGGCTTTTTCTAATATCTCTTCTTTTTCAGATTCTATCTTTAAAACCATCTCTTCGATTAACTTTAATCTGTTTTCTATGTCTAATATTAGACTTTCACCTTCTCTTTTCCTTTCCAACTTTAAAAGTGATATTGCTTCCTTTACAGTGTTTATAACGTTTTCTCTTAGTTCTGCTGGAAGTTCTTCAGAGTTGTTAGAGTTTATTTGGTAAAAGGCTATATCGTAAATTTTATCGTCTGTTAGCTTTAACTGGGCTGATTCTGTAATATTTTTAACCTGTGAAACGATTTGTTTTAGTTTTTCTGGGTCTAAAACGGAAGATAGATTTTGGTAAACAATGTTTATAACAACCTGAAAGGTTCCTCTTTCAAAGTTCTCTTGGAAAAGTTTTCTAATTTCTAAGTCTAAAAAGATAGAAATATTTTTATCACCTTTTAAAGACAGTTCAAAGCCTTTACTGTTTAGTGATTTTACGTTTACTGTAATTTCGTAATCTTTAAAACTATTTTTTACTGTGGAAAATCCAGTCATACTGTAAGGCATTCTACACCTCTACTCCGAAAAAGTATTGGACTATTTTACCAAAAGTGAATGATACGGTAGCTGCAAAGCTGGCTGCTACAACCATCTCTAAAACTTTCTTTTTTATGGATATTCCGGAAAAAATCGCTACAGAGGAAGCAACTAAACTAAGAACGGAAAATGCTAACAAGACTGAGAAAGGTAAGGCTACGTATGAACTGTTTGCAAAGAAAAACGGTAAAACTGGAAACAACACTCCAAGTAAGTAGGAAAATCCAGTAAATACTCCAGATTTTAACTCGTCTTCGTCAATCTCTTTGATGAATATGTTTGATAGATTAACTTTTTCTTTTTTTAGTTTTTCGGTTATTTCGTCTATAACTTTGTCTGGAATCTGATTTTCTTTTAACTTTTCTTTAAATAAATCGTAGCTTTTTTCTGGAAAAACGTCCATTATAATCTGAGTTTTTTCGTTGAAGGCTTCATTTATCTGTCTTTGAGACCTAACTGAAATGTAAGCCCCAACTCCCATAGATAAAGCCCCAGCAACACCAACAACGCATCCACTTAGACCTACCAAAAAAGGATTGTTAGGATAAACGGCAGAAAGTCCTGCAACAGTTCCCAGTATCTCAACCAGTCCATCGTTCATACCAAGTATTAAATCTCTTACGTTGCTTAGTCCAAACTTCTCGGCTTCTTTTGCAAAAAATACCTCGTGTTCCATCTCATCAACTATGATGTATTTTAACGATGTTTTTTCGTATTCTGTTAAATCTGCTTCTTTTAAGAATGTGTAGTAGTCTTTAAAAGCTTTACTTTCTCCTTGTTCTAAGATAGATATAAGCATGATAGGGTTTATAACTTTTGCTAAAAACTGCCAAAATCTCTTTTCACTGTAATCTTCAGGCACTTCTGGAACTTGATAACCTCTTGATGTAATAAAATGTTTCCAGAAGTTAGAATGTTTTTCTTCGGCTTTTGCTATTTTTGTTAAGTTTTCTTTGAGATTTTTATCTTTTGTGATGTTTGCCAAGTAAGAGTAAAAGTTATAGTCAGAAATCTCACTAAGATAAAACTCCCTTGCTTTTTGAATTATATCCATCTATCAACCTCTTTTTTATAACATTCATAAATATCAGATTGGATTTTTCTTATGTCAATTTCTAAATTTGGGTTGTTTAAAACTTTCAAAATTGCTTCTTTAAGTTGGTTTTTGTCTTTAACTATGAAAATGGCGTTTAGTTTTTCGGCTTCTTCTACAAGGTCTTTTATCTTATGGTAGTTACTTCCTATTATAACTTTTTTACCACTGAGTATAGCCTCAAAAATGTTATGGCCACCAACGTTTGCAATCGTTCCTCCTATAAAGATAGCATCTGCAAACCTATACATATAAGCTAACTCTCCCAACGTATCGACTATATAAACGTCTGTATCTATTTTGTTTGTTTTACTTCTTAAGGAGTAGGAAAGGTTATGTTTTTTTACTATCTCTAATATTTCATCTACTCTTTCTGTATGTCTTGGAGCTAAAACTAAAGAAAGGTCAGGAAAAGACTGTTTTAACAGTAAAAATACTTCTAAAATTACATTTTCTTCTGGATTATGGGTACTTCCTGCAAGGATTATTTTTTTGCCGTTTTTATCAAGGTCTATATTTTTTTCGTTAACCTGAGAAAGTAGTTTTAAATTACCGCAAACTGTTATTTTTTCTTCTTCAACGATTTTTTTTAAAACTTCTGCATCTTTTTGATTTCTTAGTATAAATTTTGAAAATCTTTTTAACAATGTTCGGTAGTAGAGATTTTCTACGTTTTTTGGAATTTTTGTGTTGATAGATAAAACTGGTATGCTTTTAGAGGATACATACACAAGGTTAAACCAAAACTCGGCTTCTTCTATTATAAGTATCTTTGGTTTGTAATGTTTTATGAACCTTTTTATAAGAAAGCTAAAATCAAACGGTAAAAATACTACAACTGCATTTTTTAGATTTTTTAAGGCAAAATCGTAAGACCTTGGAGAAAAAACCGTTATGAGCACTTCTTCTTTAGAAGAGATGTAATTTATTATAGGCATAGCGGTTTTTAACTCACCTGTACTTGCACAGTGAATCCAAACTGGCTTTGTTTGTAAATCTTTAACTTTTAAAACTAACCTTTCTAAAAGTCCAACATCGTAACCTTTCTTTTTGTTTAAAACATACCAGATGGGAACAAAGATTAAAAATAAGAAAGCTAACGTTAAACCGTATAAAAATCTTATCAGATGGACCATAGTATCTTTTTGTAGCTTAAGTTGGTTCCAAAGTAAGAAGTGAGCACTGCTACGGCAACCATACTAAACATAATCACAAGTTGAAAAAAGACTGCATGGATAGGATTTGCACCTGCTAAAACCATTCCTGCCGTTATTCCGGGAATCCATATAATTCCAAGTGTTTGTAGGTTGTTTAGTATGGGAATAAGAGCAGCTGTTATACAGTTTTTTATCTGTAATCTAAAGGCTTCTTTTAATGGAACTCCTAAGGCTATAAAGTTTTCAATCAGGTCTATGTTGTTTTTTACATCACTTTTGAACCTTTCCATTGTTTGAGTGTAGGCGTTTAATGCATTTCCTATAATCATACCACCTATGGGGATTAACTCGTTAGCTTTTAAAGAAAGAACCTGTGTTATCACTAAAACTCCTATTATGATGAAAGAAGATAAAAATATCGATAAAAAAGCAGTTTTAAGTCCATCAGTTATATTAACTCTCTTTACTGCCGTGTAAGTAGCAAAAATTACCATAACGAAAAGAATACCAAAAAGTCCCAAAGGATTTTTAAGCTTAAGTATAAAAACAAGAGCATATCCAAGGATAAGTAGCTGAATAAATGCCCTTATACTGTTTATAAGAATCTCTTTTTCTAATCCTACCTTTTCTTTGTAAGAAAGATATACGGCTATAGCTATAAGGACGTAGGAAAGCAGAAACTTATATTCTACACTCAATTTAAACCTTATATAGCCTTTGAGAATCTTCTTTCTTTTTTGTTTCTAAGATAAACATCAAAGGTAGATGCTATATTTCTTATAAGTAATCTTCCTATAGGTGTAACGTCAATTCTATCTGGATAGAGTGTAAGTAAGCCGTCCTTTTCCATATCTTCAAGTTGTTTAAGTTCGTAGTCAAAGTATGTATCAAAGTTGATGTTGTATTTTTCTTCTATCTCAGATTTTACAACTCTAAAGTGGCACATAAGTCTCATTATAACGTCTCTTCTTATGATATCGTCTTGGTTTAGATAGACGCCTCTCTCTATCGGAAGGTTGCCTGAATCGATGGTTTCGTAGTAATCTCTCAACACTTTGTAGTTTTGGACGTAACCATCGTAAAGCATGCTTATAGATGTTGCTCCAAAGCCAAAAAGTTCAGCCTCTGCTTTTGTAGTGTATCCTTGGAAGTTCCTGTGTAGAGTTCTTTCTCTTTGTGCTATTGCAAGCTCGTCGTTTGGTTTTGCAAAGTGGTCCATACCTATGAAAATATAACCAGCCTTTGTAAGCTTTTCTATAGTCATCTGAAGTATTCTTAGCTTTTCTTCCGGTGGTGGTAGTGTTTTTTCGTCTATCATTCTTTGTAATCTTTTAAGCCAAGGCACGTATGCAAAGTTAAAAACGGCTATCCTGTCTGGATTAAGCTTTATGGTTTTATCTATCGTTTCTGAAAACGTTTCAAGGGTTTGGTAAGGAAGTCCGTAAATAAGGTCTATGTTTACGCTTTCAAACTGGGCTTCTCTAAGCCAGTTCATCAAATCAAAAATCATATCCTCTGGTTGAATCCTGTTTACCGCTTCCTGAACCTTAGGGTTAAAGTCCTGAATACCAAAGCTAACTCTGTTAAAACCTATTTTTCTAAGTAAAAAAACTCTCTCTTTATCTACGTGTCTTGGGTCTATCTCTATACTGACTTCGGCTTTTTCATCGATTATAAACCTGTTTTTTATCTCGTTAAAAAGTTCTACGGTCTCTTCGTCAGATAGATAGTTTGGTGTTCCACCGCCCCAGTGAAGTTGGACTACTTTCCTATTTTCTGTATCTATCAAAGTTTTGTATAAGTCCATCTCTCTGTAGATATGTTGAAGGTAAGGTTTTGTCACATCTTTTCTTTTTGTTATTATTACGTTGCAAGCACAGAAGTGACAGGCATTCTCACAGAAAGGAATATGAAAATACAAAGATAACGGTGTTTTTCTCTCATTTGATTGAATTATCTTTTTAACATACTCTTTTTTATCTATTTCGTTTGTAAACTCTGTAGCAGGTGGATAGCTTGTGTATCTGGGAGCAGGTTTATCGTATTTTTTTATCATACCGATATCAAATTTCACTTCCTGACTTAAAAATTCCATATTTCTTACCTCGGCTTTTTGTTATTATTTATTATATAACTTTGCATGTATTTTTCATCGACTTTAATCATAAAGGAGATTTTATGGACGGAAAGACCTTTGTAAAAGTGTTAAAAATACTAAAAGAAGAGAGTAAAAATTGGAAAGCTCCCGTTGTAGCTTTTATGGGAAGGACAGAAAATAACCCTTACAAAGTTTTGATAGCAACAATACTAAGTCTTAGAACGAAAGACCAAGTGACAGTTGTAGCGGCAGACAGGCTTTTTAGTGTAGCCGACACTCCAGAAAAAATGGTTAAACTATCTGAAAGTGAAATTGAAAAACTCATATACCCAGTTGGATTTTACAAAAACAAAGCAAAAGTTATAAAAGAGATATCTCAGATAATAATTGATAAATACAACTCCAAAGTCCCAGATAACTTAGAAGACCTTTTATCTTTAAAAGGTGTTGGAAGAAAAACAGCAAACCTTGTTTTATCTGAAGGTTTTGGTAAACCGGCTATATGCGTAGATATACACGTTCACAGAATATCAAACAGACTTGGCGTGGTAAAAACCAAAAATCCAGAACAAACAGAGATGGAACTTATGAAAAAAGTGCCTAAAAAGTATTGGAGAGATATAAACTGGGTGTTGGTAGCCTTTGGTCAGACCATCTGTAAACCTGTAAAACCTCTATGTGATAAATGTCCTGTGAAAAATTTTTGCGAAAGTGGTAATATAAAAGTATGACTTTTGAAGACAGAAAACTGCTTATTATAGGTTTTCAACTGTCTCTTATAGTTCATCTGGTTTTGTTTATACTTCTTCGTCTACTGCCGGTAAAGGTCTTAGATTTTAACTACAACCAACCTATAGAAATTACCATTGAAGAAACAAAGAAAGAGATTCAAGAAAAAAAAGTTAAAATAGAACAGAAAGTTATACATGAAGAAAAAAAGCCAAAAATTGAAAAACAGACTGTAAAAACTGAAGAAAAAAAAGAAGTAAGGCAAAACACTCAGAAAGCCGAAACTATCGTTAAAAAATCTACTTCTGCTACCACCGAAAAAAGTCAAGGTGCTAAACCTTCCAACCCTGATATGCTAAAGATAGATGATGAAAATTTGAAACTTTTAAACCAGTTATCCTCAAGCTCTGCTGCAGCTAAAGAAGGCGGAAAGGTAAAAAGTGAGGAAATTTCCTTTGGAGAAAGCCTTTCTAAGATAGATTCTTCTGTTAATGGGACTGCATCGTCAAGGTCTGTAATTTACAAACCCCCTCCTCCAAAGATAGTAACCTCAGAAACTTTACCTGCAGTAAGGGTTAAAATATGGATAAATCCAGATGGCAGTGTATCGAAGGTAGAACTTCTTACAACTACCGGCGACCCACAGGCAAACGCTACCATCATTTCTTACATGAAAAGATGGAAGTTTAACAAAATATCTTCTAACGAAGTCCAGTGGGCAGTTGTTACCATTAAGTTTGGTAGTTAAGCTGTGTTTAAAGCAACCTGTTTTTTAGCTATAGTTTCAGCTATCTTTTCAGTCATGGATTGAACGTCAAGACCAAGGTCTTTTTCAAGAATCTCAACTTTACCATGCTCGATAAACTTATCTGGAATACCAAACCTTATTAACTTGTTTGAAAATCCATTGTCAAGTATAAACTCTGCAACTGCAGAACCAAAGCCACCGTTTAAAACTCCATCTTCCATCGTAACTATATACTCATGAGTTTTTAGTAGATTCTTTAGCATAACTTCATCCATAGGTTTTATAAATCTTGCGTTTATAATCGTAGGATTAAAACCTCTAAGCTTTAGCTGTTTTTTTACTTCTAAAGCTCTGTAGACATACTTACCAACTGCAAGGATAGCTATATCTCTTCCGCTTGATAACTCTTCCCAAGAACCTATCTTTATCTCTTTAAATCCTTCCAGTTTAACACCTACACCGCTACCTCTTGGATACCTTAAAGCAAAAGTTTTTCCACTGTTTAATCCAGTGTAAAGTAAATCTCTTAACTCCTGCTCGTCCTTAGGAGATGCTATGATAATGTTTGGTACAGCTCTCAAAAATGCTATATCAAATACTCCGTGATGGGTAGGTCCATCATCTCCAACAAGACCACCTCTATCTATCGCAAACAACACTGGAAGCTCTTGAAGTGCTATATCGTGTATAACTTGGTCGTAAGCTCTTTGTAAAAAGGTTGAATAGTAAGCAGCAACCGGTTTAAAACCTTCCAACGCTAAACCACCGGCAAAAGTTGCTGCGTGTTGCTCAGCTATACCAACATCAAAGAATCTGTTAGGAAATCTTTTTGAAAACTCTACTAAACCTGAACCTTCTTTCATAGCCGGAGTTATTGCAACTATCCTTTCATCTTTCTCGGCAAGTTCTACCAGTGCATCACCAAAAACTTTACTGTATGTAGGAATAGAAGACGTTTTGTTAAACACTCCTGAAATTTTATCAAACGGAGAAACACCGTGGAATGTTACCGGATTTTCTTCTGCAAATTTATAACCTTTGCCTTTTTGCGTTACAACGTGTAGTAGTATAGGACCTCTCATATTTTTTAAATTTTCTAAAGTTTCCTGTAAATCAAAAACGTTGTGACCGTCTACTGGTCCTACGTAAGTAAAACCAAGCTCTTCAAATATAAGTCCAGGTGCAAAAAGTCCTTTGGTGTATTCTTCTATCTTTCTAAATATCCTTACACCTTGCTTTCCAAATATTTTATTTATAGCTTCTTTGAGTTTTTGTCTTGGCTTTTGAAAAGTCTTTTTAGTAATTATTTTATTAAAGTATGTGTAAATTGCTCCAACGTTTGGAGATATAGACATCTGGTTATCGTTTAAGATAACTATAAACCTTGAAGGGTCAAGCCATCCTGCGTTGTTTAACCCTTCAAAAGCCTGACCTGCAGTCATAGCTCCATCACCGATAACGGCAACCGTGTAGGCATCATCACCTTTTAAATCTTTTCCTACTCTCATACCAAGAGTTGCAGATATTGATGTACTACTGTGTCCAGTGCCAAAATGGTCATACTTACTTTCTTTTATTTTTGAAAAGCCAGATATACCTTTGTATTGACGAAGAGTCCTAAACTGCTCTTTTCTATCGGTAAGTATTTTGTAAGTGTAGGTTTGATGTCCAACGTCCCATACTATCTTATCTTTTTCAGGGTCAAAAGTCATAAGTAAAGCTACCGTTAACTCAACAGTTCCAAGTGAAGGACCTATATGTCCGCCGTTTACGGATGTTACCTCTATTATGTAATCCCTTATATCCTGACACAGAAGCTTTATTTCATCTTTTGAAAGCTTTTTTAAATCTTTATAGTTGTTAATTTTATTTAAAACTTTAAAATCACTCATCTTAAAACCTCTAAAATTA
>PNIU01000055.1 GCA_002878035.1 Sulfurihydrogenibium sp. | reverse complement strand
GTTAGACTCAAAACATATCTACATTTTTGGACAAGATAGCGAAAAATTTTTGACAGATTTAGGCTTTCCAATACCAGAAAACTTTAGCTTTGTAAAATTAGATGGTTTATACGTTGCAAAAAATCCTTTAAGACTTGGTATTTCTGGATACGATATATTTGGTAATATTGATAGTATATTAGAAAAACTTGATAAAACCTTAGAAATATCTCCTGAAGAGTATGAAGATTTAAGAGTTAAAAACTGTATCCCTAAAATTGGTAAAGAGCTAAAAGAAAACATACTACCTTTGGAAACAAACATATGGAAGTATGCCATAAGCCTAAACAAAGGCTGTTATGTAGGTCAAGAAGCCGTAGCAAGGGTTTACTATAGAGGAAAGCCACCCAGAGTTATGGCTAAATTCCAATTTGATAAAGAAGTAAACGAAGGAGATAAAATTACTTTAGAAGGCAAACCTATCGGAACTATAACCTCGTTAACAAAAGATAAAAAAGAAGGAATAGGTTTTATTCTCAGAGCTAAAGTTGAAGAAGGTAAAAACTTTGATAGTATAATACTCGTAAAAACCTGTGAAGAGTTGAATGTATGAAAAAGAGATATTAGATAACATTCAAGAGCCGTTAATACTCGTAGATAAAAATGCAAACATCATTTACTCAAACCAAGCTTTCGATACATACTCTTACTATGTAGATGTAAAAACGTTAATAAGTGATATGCTATCTTTAAAACCTTTAAAGGAAGGAATTTCAATTAAAAATTACGTTTACAATACAGATAACTATACATTTTTGATAGATGTTTATCCAACTGAAAACGGCCTTTACATCTTTTTTATAAAAGACGTTACAAGATTGTTTAAACTGGAAGAAGAGCTAAAAAAAGAAGGGATGTTGTCTACAGTATCCAAATTTTTAATAGAGATTTTACACGATATTAAAGGTCCTATAACAGGTATAAAAGCAGCTACAGAATTTCTAAAACAGTATCCAGAAGAAACGGACGTTTTAGAAGATATTCTATACGAAGTAAAAAGAATGGAAGAATTTCTAAAACAGTTATCTTCTTTATCAAAACCTATACAACTAAAATTGTCTTACGAAAACATACACAAAATTTTGGACAAGGTTATAAAAAATTACCAGAATGTTTACAAAAACGTTGATTTTATAAGAATATACGACCCAAGCCTTCCAGATGTTCAAGTAGATTCAGAAAAGATGAGTTTTGTGTTTGAAAACTTAATAAAAAACGCCATAGAAGCAATCAACCAAAAGGGAAGTATAACCATAGAAACAGGTATATCAAAAGACCCTGTTTTTTCTCCAAATATGAACAAAGTTTCGATAAAAATCAGAGACAGTGGAAAAGGTGTCCCAGAAGAGCTTTTAGACAAGATATTTTTACCTTTTTTTACAACCAAAAGCTTTGGTTCAGGTATAGGACTTTCGAGTGCTTACAGTATTGTAAAAAGTCATAAAGGTGTATTAAGATATATAGGAAATTCTACTTTTGAGATTATACTTCCAATTGGAAAAGAGATAGAAAGAGATTGAAAGCAGTTATTTTTGAAGACGAAAAAACAACAAGAAGTATACTAAAAAGAATTCTAACAAAAGAAAGTGTAGAAGTTTACGATTTTGAAAACGGTAAAGACGCTTTAGAAAAAATCAAGGAAATAAAACCAGACTTTGTTTTTCTCGATGTAGGTCTAAAAGATTCAGATGGTTTAGATATTCTAAGAAAAATAACAGCCTTAGAAAACCATCCTTACGTTGTTATTATCTCAGGTCATTCTGAGTATAAGTATCTGATACAGGCTATGAAACACGGAGCTTTTGATTACATTGTAAAACCTTTTGATATAGAAAGAATAAAACAGGTTGTAAACGAGATAAAAGAAAGTTTAAAAGCAAAGGTCATTTCAGACGTTCCTCAGGAAGAGATAGTTGGTAAAAGTTCTGCTATGAAAGAGGTCTTTAAGCTTGTTGGTAGAGCGGCAAGTAGCAAAGACCCTGTCCTGATTACTGGAGAAAGTGGCACAGGAAAAGAAGTTATAGCAAACCTTATCCATAAATACTCAGATAGAGCTAACAAACCATTCGTTGCTTTAAACATGGCATCTATTCCAATAGGACTTATAGAAAGTGAGCTTTTCGGCTACGAAAAAGGAGCCTTTACGGGAGCAGACAGGCCAAAAGAGGGAAAGTTTGTCCAAGCAAACGGTGGCACACTCTTTTTAGACGAAATAGGAGAACTTACTTTAGAAGCCCAAGCGAAACTTTTAAGAGTCCTACAAGAGATGGAAGTCCAACCACTTGGTTCCAACAAGACCGTAAAAGTAGATGTGAGAGTGGTAACGGCCACAAACAAAGACCTTATAAAACTTGTAGCGGAAGGAAAGTTTAGAGAAGACTTATTCTACAGGTTATCTGTCATAGAGATAAGGATTCCACCGTTAAGAGAAAGAAAAGAAGACATTCCAGATTTAGTAGAACTTTTTACAAAGCAAGCCTTGGAAAGGTATAACCTATCTTCAGGTGGATTTACGGCAGAATCTATAAAGTTTTTGACCAACTACAGCTGGCCAGGAAACGTTAGAGAGCTTAAAAATCTTGTGTTTAAACTTATAGCTTTATACAGAGAAAGACCTATTACTCCAGACCTACTTCCAGCAAACATAAGGGGAGAGGAAGAAAAAACTGCAGACTGGAAAAGTGGGCTTTTGATAGAAGCAAGAAAGATGCTTACCCGTAGAAGAAAAAACATATACATAAAATTAATAGAAGAAGCCGAATACATACTAATTAAAGAAGCTTTGAGATTTACAAACGGCAACATCTCAAAGGCAGCCCATTACCTTGGACTTCACAGAAACACGATAGCAAAAAAAATAAAAGATTTAGAAATATCCTTAGATGAATTAGAAGATTGAT
>PNIU01000031.1 GCA_002878035.1 Sulfurihydrogenibium sp. | reverse complement strand
TAGATGTTAAAATCCTTACCTTCGTATTCGTTCATAACTGTAAAAGTAGGAGATGTTACATCTTCCTCTACACCAAGATGTTTTAGAAGGAACTTTGTAAAGGTTGTTTTACCTGCTCCTAAATCTCCTTCAAGTAAGATAACTTCGTCGCCTTTTAACATACTGGCAAACTGTTTTGTAAATTTATCTAACTCTTGTAAGTTTTCTATCTTAACTTTTTCCACAATTGTTACCTTTGTTGTAAGTTTTTTAAAAAAAGTCTATAATTATTCTACCATTTCATTACTTGGAGGAAACAATGTTTTACGGCTCTATAGTTGCACTTATAACTCCTTTTAAAGACGGAACTTTAGATAGAAAATCCCTAAAAAAATTGATAGAGTTTCATATAGAAAACCAAACTGATGCAATCGTAGTTGCAGGAACTACTGGAGAATCTCCAACGTTAACTTACGAAGAACACGAACTTTTAATAGAGCTTGCCGTAGAGTATGCAGATAAAAGAATACCGATAATAGCAGGTACCGGAGCAAACTCTACCCACGAAGCCATAACCCTTACAAAATTTGCAGAAAAGGTAGGAGCGGACGCATCTCTACAAGTAGTCCCTTACTACAACAAACCAACGCAGGAAGGTATTTACCAACACTTTAAAGCTATAGCAGAAGAAACTAACATACCTTTAATCCTTTATAACATACCTTCAAGGACTGGTGTTGATATGCTACCTGAAACCTTTGCAAGACTTTACTCAGATTTTCCAAACGTAATCGGAATAAAAGAGGCTACAGGTAACGTTGCAAGAGTTTCTGAAACAATATCCTTAACAAACGAAAACGTAGTGATACTATCTGGAGATGATGCCTTGACTCTTCCAATGATGGCAGTAGGAGCTAAAGGCGTAATATCCGTTGCCAACAACATCATTCCAAAAGAGATATCACAGATGTGTAAGTTAGCTTTAGAAGGAAATTTTAACGAAGCTTTGAAAATACATAACCAATACTGGGATTTATTTAAAGTTTTATTTATAGAAACAAACCCTATACCTGTAAAAACAGCCGCTTACCTTATGGGACTTATAGAAAGTGGAGAGTTAAGACTTCCACTGTATTACATGAACCCTAAAAACGAAGAAAAACTAAAAGAAGTTTTGAAAAAACACAGTTTGATTTCTTGATTTTGCAAAATTTCAAAAGTTTATGAGTTTAGTACGGTAGTAAAACGTTTCTGATTTTTGGTATAATTCTTGCTTAATTTTTTGTGGAAAATTTTATCCGGAGTTAGTCTGTGAAGGTTGGTATAGTTGGCATAGGAAATATGGGCAGTAAATACGTAAATAAGTTTAGAGAGCTTAACATTCCCTACGTTCTTATAGATACGGAAGCTAAACAGTTTGAAAAATACCCGGAAAACGTACCAAAATACACTGACTTAGACGAAGCGTTAGAAAGAGAAAACATAGATTTTCTTTTTGTAGCCACATCTCCAAACTTCCACATACCTATAGCAAAAAAAGCTATAGAAAGAAACATAAACGTAATGGTTGAAAAACCACCAGCCTTAGAAAGAAAAGAATTTGAAGATGTGTTAAATTTTGCCCACAAAAACGATGTAGTCTTAGCGGTCTCGGAAATAGAGATAAACTCAAGCAGTATTAGAAATCTGAAGTTGGATAGAAACATAGAAAAGGTAGAAGCCTTTAGACTAAACCTTGGTAAAGGATACATAAACCCTTTCTTTGACCTTGCTTGGCACGATCTTTACATATTCAGTTATCTTTTTGGAAGTTTTAAGATTGAAAAAGTCAATGTAGAAGGAAATGTTGTAGATGTAAAAGCCCATTCAGAAAACACGGAGTTTGAGCTAAAAGTAGCTTGGTTAAACCCATTTTTAAAAAGAAACTGGTATCTAAAATCAGATAAAGATTTTATTACTTTGGATTTTGTAGAGGATAAAATAATATATCCATCTGGTCAGACAGTAGAAAAAGATGGAGCAGATAAGTTAAGACTTATGATAGAAAAGTTTATAAATAACCCATCTTACGAAAGTTCATACAGAGCCTTAAACATTCTAAAAGAAATAGAAAAAATAAAAATATAAAGGAGATGGAATGATACCCATTATAAAACCTTTTTTTGGAAAAGAAGAAGAAGAAACAGTCCTTGAAATTATAAGAAGTGGTCAGATAACTAGAGGAAAGTGGACTTTAAAGTTTAGAGAAAGTTTTAAAGAGTATATATCGGTAGCTTTCTGCCATACAGTCTGTAGCGGCACAGCAGCTTTGTATGTTGCCCTAAAAGCAATCGGAATAGGTAAAAAAGAAGATATAGTTATCGTTCCATCTTTGAGTTTTATGGCTACAATAGATGCAGTAATAATGGCTGGTGGAACTCCTGTCGTTGTAGATGTAGATGAAAGTTATACAATAAACGTAAATCAACTTGAAGAAGCCGTAGAAAAATATAAACCTAAAGCCGTTATACCGGTACATCTTTTTGGTCAGACAGCAGATATGGATAAGATAAAAGAGATTTGTAAAGAAAACAACGTTATAATTTTGGAAGATGCAGCCCAAGCCCACGGAGCAGAGTATAAAGGTAAAAAAGCTGGTAGTATTGGAGATTTGTCGGCTTTTAGTTTTTATGCGTCTAAGAACGTTGCCATGGGTGAAGGTGGAGCCATTTTGACCAACTCTCCAGAGTTAGATGAAAAAATAACAAACTGGATTGAATTTGGAAACCATCCTGCATTAAACCTTAGAATAACGGAGTTTCAGGCTGGTATCGGCTACTGGCAACTTAAAAGGTTAGATGAGACAAACGAAAAAAGAAGAAGAATAGCAAAACTTTACAACGAAGAATTTAAAGACCTTCCCGGACTTATAATTCCACAAGAACTTCCAGATAGGAAACACGTTTTCCACATATACGCCTTAAGACATCCACAGAGAAATAAAATAGTTGAAAAACTTATAGAAAAAGGTATTGGTGCAAGGGTTTACTACGACTACACACTACATCAGTTAAGAAATGCAGAACATTTACC
>PNIU01000010.1 GCA_002878035.1 Sulfurihydrogenibium sp. | reverse complement strand
TGTTTGACCTTGATAACTTTAAACCTATAAACGATAAATACGGCCATTTAAAAGGAGATGAAACACTTAAAAAGGTAGCAGAAATACTGAAAAGTAATTTTAGGTCTTATGATATAGTAGCAAGACTTGGTGGTGATGAGTTTATAGTTTTAGCGTTTATAGAAAAAGATAATATACAACCGAGATTAGAAAAAATAAGACTGGAAGTTGAAAAAATTTTTCCAGAAGAAAATTTATCAATATCTTACGGCTACTTGAAAATACCTGATAGCTTAAAGGATATTTTAGAAAAAAATTTAAGTAAAGAAGAAATTATTGAAATCATACTATCAGAAGTAGATAGTATAATGTATGAAAATAAGAGAAAGAAAAAAGGTTTAATCTAAAGATTACTTTTCATAGATTCTATTTCTTTTAAAAGAAGGCCGTGTCTTATTCCCCACTCGCTTATCTTTATCTGGTCTTTGTTAAATGTTTCCATAGCTACTTTAAATATAGCAATTCCAGACAGAATAGTTTCGGCTCTTTTGTCTTCAATCATCGGTATAGATTTTCTTTGTTGTACTGTAAGAGAAGAGAGTTTTTCAAACCATTTTTTTATGCTGTCGTATGTTAAGACTGCGCCATGAACTTTTTTTGAGTTGTAAGGGTAGATGTTGTATTCCAAGGCTACCACGGTTGTTATGGTTCCACCAAGACCTACTAACTGTTTTGCATCTTCCATCTCTTTAGAGATATAAGTAATCTGCTGTCTTATGTAGTCTTGTAGTTGTTTTAACTCTTCTTCAGTTGGTGGGTCTGATTTGATAAATCTTTCAGTAAGGTTGACTATTCCAAAAGGAAAAGAGACTGCTTTTATAAGTCTGTCTTTTTCTCCGTAAGAAAATTCAGTGCTTCCACCACCTTGGTCTATGACAACAAACTTATCTTCTATATTTAAAGCTTTTGCCGTAGCAAAAAAGGAAAGTTGGGCTTCTTCTTCTCCTGAAATAACTCTAACGTCTATTCCAAGGTTTCTAACTTTCTCTAAAAATTCTTCTGCGTTTTTTGCTTCTCTGCAAGCTTGCGTTGCTACTGCAACTATTTTTTCTGGGTTGTATTCCTTGGCAATCAAGACATACTCTCTTAAGACTGCCAAGGTCTCTTCCATAGCTTCCTTTTGTAAAAAGCCAGTTTCTTTTACCTTTCTACCAAGGGCAGTTATCCTTCCTACGGAAAAAATTTCATCAAAATGTCCGTCCTGATGGACGGCTACGATTAACATACGTGTTGAGTAAGTTCCTATATCTATAAGGACTATTACTTTTGGCTTCATCTACTCTATAAAAACCTGTCCTTCTATTGGAAGTACTTCTACGCCATTTTCTACTAAAAGGTTTATAGCTTTTTCTATTTCTACTTCATCACCGATAAACTCAAGCTCAAGCCAACCAATCTTTTCTTGCACGTTTGCTTTCCTTATGTTTATATCTACGTTAAAGTTTTTACAAACTTTACTTAAAATTGGTTCTTTTATCTTCTCTTCTGGGTAAATAAGTTTTAGCTTCATAGAATGCATGGTTTTATTACCTCTTTATTTATTACCACCTGCTATAGCTGGTATTATAGCTACAACGTCTCCGTCTTTTAAAGGTGTGTCTTTACCTTGTAAAAATCTTATGTCTTCGTCGTTTACAAAAAAGTTAACAAACTTTCTTATTTCTCCGTTTTCATCTACGAGCCTTTCTTTCATTCCGGGAAACTCTTTTTCTAACGCATCTATCAACTGAGCTATGTTAGATGCTTCTACTGTAACTTCTCCTTGACCTTGTGTAACTCTTCTTAAAGCTGTTGGTATTCTTACGGTTACTGCCATACTAACCTCCTACTTTTACGTTTTTTCCTATAACTTTTTCTTTAAACTCTATCAAAGATGGTTTTATATGTATTGGTTTTTCAAGTTTTCCTTCCAAAACTTCCATAGTTTTATAGCCGTTTCCTGTGATGTATGCAACGACAACTTCATCTTTATGTATTATTCCTGCTTCAGCAAACTTTTTAAGGACGGCTATAGTAGTTCCGCCTGCAGTCTCGGTAAATATACCTTCCGTTTTTGCAAGTAGTTTTATACCTTCTATTATTTCTTCGTCAGTTGCTATCTGTATGTCTCCTTTGCTTTCTTTCGCAACTTTTACTGCATACGGACCGTCTGCCGGGTTTCCTATGGCTATAGATTTTGCTATCGTGTTTGGTTTAACAGGCTTAATAAAATCTCTACCTTCTTTTAAGGCTTGGTAGATTGGACTGCAACCTTCCGCTTGAGCTCCAAGCATTCTCGGTGGTTTTCCTTCTACCAAACCTACCTCTATAAGTTCGTTAAAACCTTTCCATATTTTTGTATACAAAGACCCGGACGCTAAAGGAGCTACAACTGTATCAGGTATCCTCCATCCAAGCTGTTCTGCAACCTCAAAGGCAAGGGTTTTTGAACCTTCTGAGTAGAAAGGTCTTACGTTTATATTAACGAAAGCCCAACCAAACTCGTTAGCAATTTCAGAAGATAATCTGTTTACATCGTCGTAATTTCCATCTACTGCAACAACAACAGGGTTAAACACAAGACTACCGATTATTTTGTTGGTTTCAAGGTTTGAAGGTATAAAAACATAACAGTTCATACCTGCCGAAGCAGCATGGGCTGCAACAGAGTTTGCAAGGTTTCCTGTGGAAGCACAGGCAGCCGTATCAAAACCAAACTCCTTTGCCTTAGATAAAGCAACCGACACAACTCTATCTTTAAACGAAAGGGTTGGATGGTTAACAGAGTCATCTTTTATGTAAAGGTTGTTTAAACCTAACAATTTTCCAAGATTTTCGGCTTTTATAAGAGGAGTAAAACCTGCCGAAAGACCAACTGTAGGGTTTTCAACTGGAAGTAAGTCTATATAACGCCAAAGGCTTTTAGGTCCTTTTTCTATCTTTTCTCTGGATATATTTTTCTTTATCTCTTGATAGTCGTAAACTATTTCCAAAGGACCAAAACAGAACTCACAAACGTGAATCGGCTCTACAGGGTACTCTGCCCCGCACTCTTTACATTTAAGTCCTTTTACTTTTGCCAATTAATCTTTCCTCCCAAAAAAGTATAGGTAAAAAATTTTATCACAAAATATGGTAAAATATAAATAATTTTCAACATAGGAGGTTTTAGTCTTGCTTACATTTCCAATAGAGGAAGCCCTCACCTTTGATGACGTTCTACTTTTACCACAAAAATCAGACGTTTTACCACATGAGACTGACGTAAGCTCGTATTTAACACCTAACATAAAAGTTAACATACCTCTCGTATCGGCAGCTATGGACACGGTTACAGAACATAGACTCGCAATAGCTTTAGCCAGAGAAGGTGGAATAGGTATAATCCATAGAAACATGTCAATCGAAGACCAGATGTACGAAGTAGAAAAAGTTAAAAAAGCCGAAAGTGGAATGATAACTGACCCTGTAACCATAAAACCAAATCAAACAGTTCAAGAAGCTCTAAACATAATGTCTGTCTACAAAATATCGGGTGTTCCTGTAGTAGATGATGAAAACAAGCTGGTAGGTATCCTTACAAACAGAGATTTAAGGTTTATCCACAAAAAAGATTACAACAAACCTGTTTACGAATTTATGACAAAAGCTCCGTTAGTAACGGCAAAAGAAGGAATCTCTCTCGATGATGCCATTGAGATACTTCAAAAACATAAAATCGAAAAACTGCCAGTTGTAGATGAAAACGGAGTTTTAAAAGGTCTTATAACTATAAAGGATATAGTTAAAAGAAAGCAGTATCCTAACGCTTGTAAAGATGCTGCTGGAAGGCTTCGTGTAGGAGCTGCCGTTGGTGTTGGTCCAGATACGATGGAAAGAGTAAAAGCTCTCGTTTCAGTAAAAGTAGATGTTATAGTTGTAGATACGGCTCACGGTCATTCGGTAAGAGTTTTGGAAACTGTAGAAAGAATAAAGTCAGAGTTTCCAAACCTTGATGTGATAGGAGGAAACATAGCTACGGCAGAAGCTGCTGAAGATTTGATAAAAGCCGGTGCCGATGGAGTAAAAGTTGGAATAGGACCGGGTTCTATATGCACTACAAGGATTGTAGCTGGAATAGGAGTTCCTCAGATAACAGCCATAGCAAAATGCGCAGAAGTTACTAAAAAGTATGGAAAAACCTTAATTGCAGATGGTGGAATAAGATACTCAGGTGATATAGTAAAGGCAATTGCCGCTGGAGCTGATACTGTTATGCTTGGTAGCCTGTTTGCCGGAACGGAAGAAGCCCCCGGAGATAGAATCTTTTACCAAGGAAGGTCCTACAAAGTTTATAGAGGAATGGGTTCCCTTGGAGCCATGAAGGCAAGGTTTAGTAGCGATAGATATTCTCAGGAAAACATGGAAAAGTTCGTTCCAGAAGGTATAGAAGGAAGAATACCATTCAAAGGACCTTTAGCAGACGTTGTCTATCAGTTGGTTGGTGGATTAAGGTCAGGTATGGGTTACACAGGTTGCAGAACCATAAAAGACTTACAAGAAAAAACTAAGTTTATAAAAATAACCTACGCAGGTTTAAGAGAGTCCCATGCTCACGATATATACATAACACAAGAAGCACCTAACTACTGGATAGAGTAGGAGAGGATAAAATGAAAAAATTTAAAAAAACTAACGACTTTGATATGCTTTTAGCTCAAGAAATCACAAACCTTGACAGGTTTATAGTCAAAAGTCCCCTTGGCACAAACGAGTTTTGGAGTGAATGGCAAAAGAAAGCCGGAGAAATTGTAGTAACAAAAGCGGCTATAAAAAAAGCCATAAGACTCTACGAAAAAAGACTTCCACCTGAACAGATTATAAAACTATCGGCCATGCTTGAATCTTACAAAGAAATAGCATCTTACTTAGAGCTTTTAAGAGAAACAGCATTAAAACTAAAAGGTGTCGATGTAGATGGTTTTAACCTTTTTGACACAATAGAAGGAGAAAACGAAGAAGAAATATAATTTCAAAAAGGAGGGTTTATAAAAGTGTTTGATGGTTATCTAACACTAAAAGATGTAGACGTATCTAAAAAAAGAGTTCTTGTAAGGGTAGATTACAACGTTCCTTTAGATGAATACGGAAACATCGTAGATGATGTTCGGATAAGGGAAACAATTCCTACAATAAACTACCTTTTAGACAAAAACGCTAAAGTAATACTTGCTTCACACTTAGGCAGACCTAAAGGAGGACCTGACCCAAAATACTCACTGTATCCTGTAGCTAAAAGATTAGAAAGACTTTTGAACAAAGAAGTTAAATTTTTGCCTGACTGTGTAGGAGAAGAAGTAGAAAACACTGTAAAAAGTATGAAAGAAGGAGAAGTTATACTTCTTGAAAATCTAAGATTTCACGAAGAAGAAGAGAAAAACGACCCGGAGTTTGCCAAAAAATTAGCTTCTTTAGCCGAGGTTTACGTAATCGATGCTTTTGGAACATGCCATAGAAAGCATGCTTCCGTTTACGGAGTAAAAGATTTTATAAAACCGATAGTTATGGGATTTTTACTTGAAAGGGAACTTGAGTATTTTAGGAAAGCTTTATTAAACCCACAAAGACCTGTTGTAGCATTTTTAGGAGGTTCAAAGGTTTCTTCAAAACTTGGTGTGATAGAGTTTCTACTGGATAAAGTAGATAAGATATTCATCGGTGGAGCTATGGCTTTTACGTTTATAAAGTCCCTTGGCTATAACGTTGGTTCTTCTTTGGTAGAAGATGATATGTTAGAAAAAGCTGCTGAAATAATAGAAAAAGCAAAGAAAAAAGGCGTTAAGTTTTACCTACCGGTTGATTTTGTATGTGGACAGGCAGTTTCAGAACAGACCCCAGTTATGGAGGTTGCTTGGCAGGAAATTCCAAAGGGATGGCTTGGTCTTGATATAGGGCATGCTTCCGTAATCTTGATAAAGGAAATTATAAAAGACGCTCAAACGATAGTCTGGAACGGACCTATGGGAGTGTTTGAGATAGATAAATTTAAAATGGGAACCTTCGAACTGGCACACGCTATAGCAGAATCTCCGGCACTTTCTATCGCAGGTGGTGGTGATACAGACTATGCAATACACAAAGCCGGCGTTGTAGATAAGATAAGTTACCTTTCTACAGGTGGCGGAGCCTTTTTAGAACTTCTGGAAGGAAAACAACTACCTTGCCTTCAAGCTATAACAAAAACGGAGTAAAAAGTGAACAAATTCGTCCAGACCGCTAAAGAGGCAGCAGTAATAGGCGGTAGCATACTGAAAGAACATTTCAAAAAGTTAAAAAAGTCCGACGTAGAAAGTAAAGGAATAAAAGACTACGTTACATACGTAGATAAACTTTCAGAAGAGAGAATAAGAGATTTTATACTGTCAAAACATCCGGACCACTCATTTTTAGGAGAAGAGGAAGGAAAGTTTGGAGACAGTGATTACACGTGGGTAGTTGACCCTCTTGATGGGACAAAAAACTATATATGTGGTTTTGAAATATTTGCCGTATCGGTAGCCCTTCTTCATCAAGGGCAAGTTGTAGCAGGCAGTATATACGTTCCCATGTTAGACAAGCTCTACTGGGCTGGTAAAGGAGAAGGAGCTTACTTAAACGGAGAAAAAATAAAGGTAGCCAGTAGACCTATAGATTTAGCCGTAGTAGCTACTGGCTTTCCTTTTAGAAAGATATCAGAGTTAGACCAATACCTTTCCATGTTAAGGGCTGCAATGATTACCTTTTCAGGAGTTAGAAGACCGGGAGCTGCAGCCATAGATTTAGCCTTAGTAGCCGAGGGTGTCTTTGATGGATTTTTTGAGATGAAACTATCTTTGTGGGATATAGCCGCAGGTATTTTACTGGTAGAAGAAGCTGGAGGAATTTGCACAAACTTCGAAGGAGAAAAAGATTTTTCTTCTGGAAACATAATAGCAGCAGGAAAAGAGATTTACAACGTTCTGTTTGATATAGTAAACGGAAAAATCAAGGAATAGTCGATGGATTACCAAGAGCAGTTAAAGAAATTAAGGTTTGAAATAGATAAAATAGATGAAACTATTTTACAACTTATAAACAAAAGGGCTTTACTTGCAAAGGAAATAGGAGAGATAAAAAAGAAAAACAACCTTCCCATCTTTGTTCCAAGTAGAGAAAAAGAGATACTGGAAAGGTTAGAAAAGTTAAACCAAGGACCATTATCTAACGAAATCGTAAAACATGTGTTTAGGGAAATAATATCAGCATGTAGAAGTGTAGAAGAAAACCTTAAAGTAGCTTACCTTGGACCAAAGGCAACTTTTACACATCAAGCAAGCCTTAAATACTTTGGTAGTTCAGTAGACCATATTCCAGTTTCTACCATAAAAGATGTGTTTGAAGAGATTGCCAAAAAGAAGGTAGATTTTGGCGTAGTCCCTGTTGAAAATACGATAGAAGGCGTTGTAAATTACACCCTTGACATGTTTTTAGACTACGATTTAAAAATAATAGGAGAAGTGATTTTAGAAATATCACTACACCTTCTAAGCATAAATCCAAACATAAACGAGATACAGAGAATATACAGCCATAAGTTTGCCATAGCAGAATGTAGAGACTGGCTTATGAAAAACATGCCACACGCTCAGATAATAGAAGTAGAAAGCACAGCTAAAGCTGCAGAGATAGCAAAAGATGATTACGAATCAGCCGCAATAGCCAGTGAATCGGCCGCAGTAGTTTACGGACTTCACATTCTTGAAAGAAAGATAGATAAACATCTTCACAACTATACACGATTTTTAATAATTGGAAGAGATGTTCCACCACCTACTGGAAACGACAAAACAACGTTTATATTTTCAGTTAAAAATGAAGTAGGAGCCTTATACAAAGCTTTAGAGCCTTTTTACAAAAACCAGATTAATATGACAAAGATAGAATCCAGACCTTCGAAAAAAGAAGCTTGGGATTACATATTTTTCACAGATATAGAAGGCCACATTCAGGAAGAAAAAGTAGCAAAAACGCTACAATATCTAAAAGAAAATGTTCCTTTCTTTAAAATACTTGGTTCTTATCCTAAAGCTCTGGATGTTTAGTCTTTAAGATAAAGAAAACACCTACAGCTAAAAACAGAACATCGAAAGAGAAGATTAAAAAGTAAGGCAGATTACCTACAGACGCTACAGCAGACACTATAGAAGTTCCATACCAGTAAATCACTGTTGAGAAAAACGCAACCAAAATCAAAATCCTATTTTTACTCCATATGAATCCTGAAATAAACACGGCTAAAACAAAAGGAGATATAACTGTAGCTAATTTTTGATAAAACTTACTCCAAAAGTAAGAAGCATCGTAACCATACTTCTGGGCTATCTTTGCAACTTTATAAACTTCAGTAATCGATACTGGTTTTTTAGTCTCGATGAGTTTTTTAATGTTTTCAGGGTTTATTCCTACGTTAACAGTCTTACTTTCAAAGTTGTTTATATTAACTTCATTGATTGTTTTTGCTAAAATTTCCCTTCCATTAAAAAGCTCTAAATTTTGATTATTTACTTTAAAATCAGACGATTCTAATCTCTGAAAAGGATTAAAATTATCGTCAACTCTTATTATAACTAAACCTTTACCTACTTTTTTATCTAAATCGAAAAAATCAAAGTATAAAAACGTTTTTTCGTCTATTTTTAACCAAAGGTTGTAAGCTATCGACTTTTCGTTTTCTGGAGGTTCGTTTTTTAATTTTTGGTAAGTTTGAGTGTATATTTTGTTTGTTTTTGGCATAAGTAACTCAAGGTTTAAAAACTGTAAAAAAGACACAAAAACTGAAAATAAAATAATTCTTGAGATTATATACCTTAAAGATATTCCATTTAAGAGCACAGGGTAGATTTCTCTTGTTTTTATTAAATCGTTAGCCAACATAAAAGCTGAGATTATAAGAGATACTGGAATTATGTAGTAAAAATTTTCCGGTAATTTTGCAAGTATATAAACCAGCATCAACTTAAAATCTTGAACTTTACTTTTTCTTATTATTTCTAAAAGCTCTATTAACGCCGAAACAAGGGAAAAAGCAGGAAATATTACAAGAAGGTAAGTGATTAACTTTCTGTATATGTATTTGTCCAGTAATCTCATTAGTAAATTAAGGCTGTAAGGAAGTAATCAAGGATTAGAATTAAGACCGATGCTACTACAACGGCCGTAGTAGTGGAACGACCTACTCCTTCTGCTCCTCCTTTCGTTATGTAACCAAAGTATGAAGTTATTATAGTTAAAACTCCACCAAAGACTGCAGCTTTATAAAGACCACCAAAAATATCTTTTAGCTCGGTAAAATCCTTTAACTTTTCCCAATACATATAATCGTTTATGCCGTATATGTATACTGAAGTAAAGTATCCTCCTATTACACCACTTACGTAAGAAAGAACAGTTAAAGCTGGTACCATTATTATGGCAGCTAAAAATCTTGGAGAAACTAAGTAGCTGTATGGATTTACAGCCATAACCTCAAGGGCATCTATCTGCTCGGTAATTCTCATTGTGCCGATATTTGCAGCTATGGCGGAACCTGACCTTGCAGTAACAAGTAAAGCTACCAAAACTGGAGACAACTCCCTTGCAAGGGATAAAGATACCAAAGCACCCATCAAAAACTCTGCATTAAACTTATGAAATGTAGGATAAGTCTCAACTACCAGAACACCACCGGTAAAGAAACTCGTAAGTATAATAAGTAAAGCTGCATTTACACCTATATCTTCCATATACTTTAACACATGTCTTAACTTTGGAGGTCTTTTAATGGTAGCCGATAGAGTCTTTAAAAAGAATATAAAAATTTCCCCTGTATGTTCCACAAACTTTAGCAAAAACATCTTAGAAATCTACCCCTTCTTCGTAATCGTTAACCTCTTCAAAATCTTCTTCAATTTCTTCTTCTATATTATCAATGTTTTTGGCTAAATTTTCAAATTTTGTTATCTCTTTTATAAAGGCTAAGTTTATTGTTCCTGTAGGTCCGTTTCTTTGTTTTGCTATGATTATCTCGGCTATTCCTTCTTCCTGTGGAGATGGGTTCTTTTTGTAATACTCAGGTCTATGTATGAAGATAACAAGGTCTGCGTCCTGCTCTATACTACCACTTTCTCTAAGGTCTGCCAGTTGAGGTCTTTTGTCTGCCCTCATTTCTGCCTGTCTTGAAAGCTGAGCTAAAGCTATAACGGGTATACCGAGTTCCTTTGCCAAACCTTTAAGCCCTCTTGATATCTCTGCCACTTCTTGCTGTCTGTTTTCAACCCTTCTATGGGACCTAAGAAGCTGTAGATAATCTACAACTATAAGCTGGACGTCTTTTTCTTTCTTTAACCTTCTGGCTTTTGCTTTCAAATCAAGTATCGATAAAGATGCAGTATCATCTATAAACAAAGGAGCGTTTATCATCTTTAAGGCGGCTTGAGTTATATTCTCTATCTCTTTTTCGTTTAAAAATCCAGACCTGATTTTCTTTAAAGGTATCCTTGTTTCTTCACCAAGTAATCTCATAGCTATCTGCTCTTTTGACATTTCAAGGGAGAAAAATGCTGTAGGCACGTTATCAATTACAGAAAGATGATGTAGTATGGAAAGAGCAAAGCTTGTTTTTCCCATACCGGGTCTTGCTGCTATTATCACTAAATCACCGGGATGGAAACCTGTTGTCAGTCTGTCTAACTCGTAAAACCCTGTAGGAATACCGGTTACAACTGTCTCTTTTTTTGCAAGTTCGTTTATTATTCTGAGGGTTTCTTTTAAAACTTCACCAAGACTGTAGTAGTATATGGTTTCCTTTGACTCTGTAACTTGGAATATAATACTTTCCGCTTCTTCTAAAAGCTGGTTTATTTCTGTGCTTCCTGATTTTGCCTTAGAGATTATCTTTTGAGCTGACTCTATTAACGCTCTTAAAGTAGATTTTTCTTTAAGTATATCTATAAGCTGGTATGTAATTTCTGGAGGGACTGCTTCTGATACAACAAGGGCTATATAACCTTCCCCTACTAAATCTAAAGAACCTCTCTTAGATAAAACATCTTTTATAAGAAGAACATCTACGGCTCTGCTTTGGTTGAAAAGCTCCAGTATTGCGTTAAAAAGTTCTCTATTTTTGGGATTGTAAAAATCATAAGGTTTTAGTTTCGTTACGGCTGTATCTAACAGTTCTCCACTGTATAAAATCAAACTACCAAGGACAGCCCTTTCCGCAGATTCATCATGCGGTAAAGAGATACTGTCCTTATCGGTAGTCATGATTACTCAGGTTGAACGTGAACCTTTATAGTAGCTGATACTTCTGGATGGAGTTTTATCTGAACGTTGTAGCTTCCAAGGTTCCTTAAAGGACTTCTTAGCATAATTTTCTTTTTGTCTATCTCAATACCTTTCTCTGCTAACTTTTCAGCTATATCTGCAGTTCCTACAGAACCATACATCTTTCCTGTAACACCGATAGGTCTCTTTATTTCAACTTCTACTCCATCAAGCTTTTTAGCAAGTTCTAAGGCTTTTTCTTTTTCTCTTTGAAGTTTTCTTGCTTTTTGGTTAAGGATATCTCTAACATGTCTTATATACTCTGGGGTTGCAGGGTAAGCAAAGCCTTTAGGTATAAGGTAGTTTCTTGCAAAACCATCTTTCACTTCTATAACATCACCAAGCGTTCCCCAACCTTCTACATCCTTGGTTAGTATCACTTTCATTTTTCAACCTCCTTAAATTATTACGTAAGGTATTAAAGCAAGTTGTCTTGCTTTTTTGATTTCAACAGACAACTTTCTTTGGTGTTTAGCACAGGTTCCAGAAGTTCTCCTTGGTATTATCTTTCCTCTTTCTGAGATAAACTCTTTTAAGGTTTCAACATCTTTGTAGTTTGGCTCTTTCTTCTCTGCACAAAACTTACAGTATTTTTTTCTTTTTTGGAAAAAAGGTTTATTCTGTTGAACGTTTGTCATAATTAATTACCTCCTTTTTAAATTTTAAAATGGAACATCATCGTCTGTGTTTAAATCTGTAGGTTCATTAAAATCGGTTTCAAAATAACTTTCCTTGGAAGGTTGACTTGATGCCGGCTTAGATAGTAAGCTAACTTTTTCAGCAACGATTTTTACTTTTGACCTTTTTTCACCTGCCGAGTTTTCCCACTTATCCTGTCTTAACGAACCTTCTAAAAATATCTGGTGACCCTTTGATAACTGTCTACCTATCCTTTCTGCAAGGTTGCCGTAAGCTTCTACATCAAAAAAGTTTGAGTCTTCCTGCCAGTTTCCTTCTCTATCCCTATACCTTCTGTTAACTGCGAGAGTAAAACTCGTCACTTGCATACCACTTGGAAGAAATCTTATTTCAGGGTCCCGTGTTAACCTACCGATAAGCAAAACTTTATTTAGCATAATTAAGCAACCTCTTTATTCTCCTCAGTGGAAGCTTTAGGAACGTGGATTTTCATATTTAAGAATCTGATTACGTCTTCGTTTATTCTTAGGTTGTATTCCAGTATACCCGGTAGTTTGTTGTTATCTGTTTTGTAGTTGATTAGGTAGTAGTAACCTGAGTTGAACTTTTGGATAGGGTAAGCAAGGGTTTTTCTTCCCCATTTTTCTACGTTATAGATTTCTCCCTGATTGTCTTTAATCAGGTTTTGGATAGCCTCTACTCTGGCGTTTAACTCTTCGTCCGATAAAGTAGGCTTTAGAACAAACACAAGCTCGTAATGTCTCATAAACGTACCTCCTTCTGGATGATTTTTTATAAAATCAGCCTTCCTGTATTTAACAGGAAAGCAAGGATTAAATCACACTTTTATTACAACTACTCATAGATTTATCAATACCATATTTTAGCACATTAAGTATACAATCTGTTGCCGTAGCGATAACTTTATCTAAAACTATCTTTTCATCTTTCGTAAAAGGTGATAACACGTAATCCGAAACTTCTTCTTTTCTGGCGGGTCTTCCTATTCCTATTTTTAACCTTGGAAACTCTTCCGTTTTTATTAAGTTTATTATAGATTTTATTCCGTTGTGGCCACCACTGGAACCTTTCGTTCTAAGTCTTATAGTTCCAAGAGGTAGGTCTAAATCATCGTAAACCACCAAAATTTCCTGAGGTTTTAAACTGTAATCTTCCAAAATATTTAAAACGGCATTACCACTAAGGTTCATATAAGTTTGTGGTTTTGCAATAATTAAATCGTAATCAGGACATTCGTAT
The DNA here is from genome assembly GCA_002878035.1 of Sulfurihydrogenibium sp. Lineage (GTDB taxonomy): Bacteria > Aquificota > Aquificia > Aquificales > Hydrogenothermaceae > Sulfurihydrogenibium. Next base: position 8,269 of record PNIU01000010.1, on the reverse strand, counting down.
ATGTGAGAAAAAGCCTTTTCCTTATACTTTTTATCACATTTGATAGCCTTAGCTACAGCATCGGCTACCATAAAACCAACGTTGTGACGTGTGTCTTTGTATTTTGGACCGGGATTACCCAGTCCTATAAGCGCTTTTATCAATTACGCAGAAGCTCCTTCTGAAGATTCTTCTCCAACTTCTTCAACTTCTGGTTCAGAAACTACGGCTAAAACTTCATCTCCGGGAGTCATTATCTTAACGTTTTCAGGAGGTACGATATCCCTTACGTGTAAAACTTGTCCTATTTCAAGGTTAGATACGTCAACGACTATCTTCTCTGGTATATTTCTTGGGTTTGTTCTTACTATTATAGAGTGTAGATGAGCTTCAAAAATTCCACCTTTCTCTACTCCAACAGGTTTTCCAGCAAACTCTATTGGTACTTCTATGTCAAGCTCAAGACCAAGTGTAACTTCGTAAAGGTCTACATGTATAGGTTCATCTCCAAGGTAGTTGTATTGGATATCTTTTAATATGCAAAGTTTAGGTTCTGGGTCTCCTTCTATCACTAAGTTAATTAGGAAGTTTCCATGGGGTCTGGTAAGTAAGTCTTTCTTCTTGATGTAAACAGATACGTTAGGGTGTCCTTTTCCGTATACTTCTGCAGGTAGCAAACCTTTCATTCTGTTTTGTTTTACTTCAGATTTTGTGCCTTTTTTCCTTGGTAAAGCTTTCCATTCTATCGTTTGAATCATTCAATCTTCCTCCTTCTAAAATTTAAACGAAAAAACATTATACCATAATTTCAGTCCTTTTTAAATTTTTATGCTATAATTATCTCTTACAATTTTTTGAAGGAGGATACTATGGCAAAGGTTAAGATGAAAACAAATAGAACAGCAGCTAAAAGACTAAAAATCACAGCCAACGGAAAAGTAAAGTACACAAAAGGTGGAGTATCCCACTACAATACTAAGAAATCTTCAAAAAGAAAAAGACAAGGTAGAAGACCACAGTACGCTCCAGAATGTATAGAGCACAAACTTAAGGCTCTTTTACCAAACGACGTTTAAAAACAAGGAGGTAATGAAAGATGAGAGTTAAAGGTCCATCTTCTAAAAAGCATAAAAAGAAGATTTTAAAGTTAGCAAAAGGCTACTACGGACAAAAGCACAGGTCTTACAGAAGAGCTAAAGAACAAGTTATGCACTCTTTAGCTTACGCTTACAGAGACAGAAGACAGAAAAAGAGACAGTTTAGAGCTTTATGGATTACAAGGATAAACGCAGCGGCAAGATTAAACGGGCTAAACTACAGCCAGTTTATAAACGGTCTTAAAAAAGCCGGAATTGAACTTGACAGAAAGATTCTTGCAGACATGGCAGTAAACGATATGGAAGCTTTTGCAAAACTCGTAGAAACCGCTAAATCTGCTTTGGCGGCGGCGTAATTTATGGAAGTAAAGGCTCAACTTCTAAACCTTAAAGAAGAGGTTTTGAAAGAGATAGAAGCCGTAAAAGACCCTTCATCTTTAAACGAGATAAGGATTAAGTATCTCGGTAAAAAAGGCGTTATAACTTCTATCCTCAAAACACTCGGTAGCTTAAAGCCGGAAGAAAGGAAAGAAGTTGGGCAGCTTGCAAACTCCATAAAAGAGTTTTTAGAAGAAAAGATAAGAGAGTATGAAGAACTCTTTAAAAAAAGAGAGTTAGAAGAGTCTTTAAAAAGGGAAAAAATCGACGTTACACTACCTCACAGTTGGTTTGAGGTAGGATCTCCTCATCCAGTTTTACAGACATTAAAAGAGATAACGGATATTTTCGTTTATATGGGATTCTCTGTAGAGTCAGGTCCAGAGGTAGAGTATGAAGATTACAACTTTACAATGTTAAACATTCCTGAAAACCATCCTGCAAGGGATATGCAGGATACCTTCTACTTAAACAACGGAATGCTTTTAAGGACTCACACCTCACCAGTCCAAGTAAGAACTATGTTAAAGAAAAAACCACCTATAGCCATAGTTGCACCGGGAAGAGTCTACAGAAAAGACTTAGACCCGACCCACTCTCCAATGTTCCACCAGATAGAAGGTTTGATGGTTGATGAAGGTATAACTTTTAGACATCTGAAAGGTATTTTAACTATCTTTTTAGAGTCAGTTTTTGGCAAAAATATACCTATAAGATTTAGACCAAGCTACTTTCCTTTCACTGAGCCATCTGCAGAAGTAGATATAGGTTGCACCGTTTGCGGAGGAAAAGGTTGTAAAGTCTGTAAAAACACAGGCTGGCTTGAAATCCTTGGCTGCGGAATGGTTGACCCAAACGTGTTCCAAGCTTGTAACATAGACCCTGACAAATACACTGGCTTTGCCTTTGGTCTTGGTATAGAGAGAATCACAATGTTAAGATACCAGATAAACGACATAAGACTTTTATTTACAAACGACCTTAGGTTCAACAGTCAGTTTAAGGGGATAGGATGAAAGTACCTTACTCGTGGATAAAGGAGTTTATCGATATAGATGTTTCGGCAGAAGAAGTTGCCGAAAAACTTAACCTTTCTGGTATAGAGACCACCGTCTCAAAGTTTGGTAGATACATTCCAAACATCATCACAGTAAAAGTAGAAAGTGTGGAAAAACACCCAGAAAGGGATAAACTCTTTATCTGCAAAGTAAATGATGGAACGAAAACTTACCAAGTTATAACTGGAGCTAACAACGTAAAACAGAACGACGTAGTAATACTTGCTAAAGTTGGGGCCAATATCCTTGGTAGAGATATACAACCTGCTAAATTTGGCTCTTACATCTCGGAAGGTATGCTTTTATCATTGGAAGAGCTTGAACTTGAAGAAAAATCGGAAGGCATATTTATCCTTGACCCAGAGACTCCAATAGGAAAAGACCCAAACGAGATTTTAGGACTTGGACAGGACGATATACTGGAAATAGAGATAACTCCAAACAGAGGAGACGTTTTAAGTGTAAGGGGATTAGCCAGAGAGATTGCAGCAATCTTTGGTTTAAAAAGAAAAGATTACAGCCCAAATTTACCTTCTGTAAACGAAAAAGTAAATATAAACCTAAACACTGAAAAAGTTTTAAGATACAAAGGAACAGTCATAAAAAATGTTAGCGTGTCTCAATCTCCTTTACATATCAGGTTAAAACTCATAAAGTCTGGACTGTCCGTTATAAACAACATAGTAGACATTACCAACTACATTCTCCTTCAGGAAGGTCAGCCACTTCACGCTTTTGATTTAGATAAGCTTGAAGGAGACATTACCGTAAGACACGCTTTTGATGGAGAAAAGATTGTAACGTTGGACGGTCAAGAAAGAGTTTTAACCCAAGAAGACATCGTGATAGCCGATAGTAAAAAAGCCCTTGCGATAGCAGGTGTGATAGGCGGAGAAAACAGCAAGATAGATGAAAACACAAAAAACATTCTTTTAGAATCCGCAGTTTTCGACCCTTCTTCCGTCAGAAAAACGGCAAAGAGACTTGGAATACTTACGGACTCTTCCTACAGGTTTGAAAGAGGAGTAGATATAGAAAACTGTTCGAAAGCTTCAGACAAAGCTACCGAGCTTATACTTTCTATAGCAAAAGGTCAGCTAACGGCTACAAACGACTTATACCCTAAAAAGTACCAACCAAAAACGGTCGTTTTAAGACCACAGTTTGTAGAAAAGATTTTAGGTGAAAAAGTTCAAGAGCAGGAAATACAGAAAATACTGTCTGACCTTGAAATACCAGTAGAAAAAACAGGTGATGTATTCAACGTTTCCATTCCTTCATTCAGAGCCTACGACTTAGAAAGAGAGATAGACTTAGTTGAAGAAGTTGCAAGGATAAAAGGTTACGATAGCTTTGGTCCAGACTATCCGAGCATCTCAACGGCAAATTTCCAAAAACCAACGGCTTACGAGTTTGACATTAAAGTAAGACAGTTTTTCCTACACAACGGATTTACCGAGTGCCTAAACTACACATTTACATCAGAAGAGATTTATCAAACACTAAAACTTCCAACTCCTACACTACACATACAGAACTACATACTGAAAACCCAGAGCGTTATGAGAGATACGTTAGTCGTCAGTCTTATTCAAAACCAGTTGGAAAACTTAAGGTTTGGAAAGAAGGATTTAGCTTTATTTGAGATATCTTCGGCATTCTTCCAAGATTACGAATCTATAAACGTTGCAGGACTTGTAAGTGGTAAGCTGGTAGAAGGCTTTAAATACACTTCCAAGGTAAAGACTTTCGATACAAACAGAGAGTGGGACTTTTTAACGTTAAAGGGCGTAGTGGAAAACCTATTTAGCTACTTAGGTTTAGATTTTGAGCTTTCCGATGAAAACATACTGCCTTTCCTTCATCCTTTTGAGTCTGTAAACATTCTGATAAACGGTAAAAATGTAGGATACGTAGGTAAATTACACCCTCAAGTAGCAATTGAGCTTGAAGTTCCAAAAAATACATGGCTTTTTGAGATAAAGTTAAAGTATGTGTCAAGACAGCTAAACGAAAACCCTCTAAAAGAAGGATTTTTATACACTTACTACTTAAACAGAAAACAAACAGTGTTTAAAGAGCTTCCAAAGTTTCCACCTGTAAAGAGAGACCTTGCTTTTGTTGTTGATACAAACGTAAAAGTTGGTAAACTTATGGAAGATTTAAGAAAAGCATCTGAGCTTGTTAAAACGGTTAGACTGTTTGACGTTTACTTCCTTTCAGACACCCAAAAGAGTGTGGCTTTTTCAGTGGAATTTTTAAACCCTGAAAAAGTCCTGTCAGATGAGGAAGTAAACGCAGAAGTTGAAGAAATTTTAAACAAACTTAAATTAAATTATCCTGATTTAGAATTAAGGAAGTAGTCAGGAGCTGAAAATTTGAAGATAAACGTTTATATAGATAGATTTTTTAAGAAAGCTTACCTGCGGGGTTCGATAGGGATGGTTTAGGTTTTTCTGGGCTATATCAAACAGAAAGGGAGCTCGATATTCTGTAGATCCCTTGGGACTACAGTGGGAGCACCCACCTATTGGGTTTGCGCCCAAGAATGAGACTAACCATCCCGTCGGCTCTCGTGGGGGCATTCTGAATTTTCAGCCCTGACCTTCCAAAAGTTTGGGAGGTCATATTGAAGGAAGAACTTCGAAATAAGCTTCTAACTAAAAGGGACATATACCCAAACTGGCAGGAAGACTCTGAAAAAATCATAGAAAAATTCTTATCTTTCTTTGACCTCTCAAACTTTCAAACATTCATGCTTTACTACCCTCACAGAAGAGAAGTAGACACAAGACCACTGATTAAAAAATTGTTATCTATGGGTAAAAACGTTGTACTTCCAAAAGTTGAAGGTATGGATTTAAAGCCTGTAAAGATAAAAGATTTAGATAATTTAGTGGTAGGCTACGCAGGAATAAAGGAGCCTGTAGGACAAGAAGTAGAGGAAAAATCTATAGACTTGGTTGTAGTGCCGGCCGTTGCTTACGATAAACAAGGCTACAGGATAGGTTACGGTAAAGGCTTTTACGACAGATTTTTACCAAAGTTAAAAAAGAATAGTCTTAAAGTTGGTTTTTGTTATGACTTTCAGCTACTTGAAAAGATACCACATCAACCTCACGATTTTAAGGTTGATGTAGTTATAACACCTACACAAATTTTAAAAACACAAAAGGAGGAATGAAGATGAACGAAATAGTTGTTGGATTGTTATCTGCAATATTAGCTGGTGGAGCAGGTTTTGGTGCATGTAAAGTTATGGTAGGTCAAAAAATAAGACAGAAAGAAGAGGAATACAACAGAGTTTTATCAAGAAAAGAAGAGATAGAAAAGTTAGCTAAAGAAGAGGCAGAGAGAATAAAGAAAGAGGCAGAGAAGGAAGCTGAGAGAATACTAAAGGAAGCAGAAAGAGAAGCTAAAATAAAAGCATCAGAGATAGAAAAAGAAGCATTAAAGCTAAAAGAACAGCAAGAGTTTATAATAGAGAAAGAACTACTTAAGAGAAAGCAAGAACTTGAAAACGAGATAAAACAGAAGAAAGAAGAGCTACAGAACCTTGAAAAACAACTTCTTATGAAAGAATCTCAACTTGAGAAAAGACTTGCAAGATTAGAACACAGAGAAGAGGAGATAGAGAAAAAAGCAGCCGAAGTAAGTAAGTTAGAAGCCGAAATTAAAGCATTAGAAAAAGAGCTTAAAGAGAAGGAAGAAAAGTTAAAATCTGCTGAAGATCAGTATATCTTAGAACTTCAAAGAATAGCAAGTATGACAAAAGAAGAAGCTAAAGCAGAACTTATGAAAAAAGTTGAAGAAGAGGCAAAACTTGAAGCAGCAAGACTTATGAGAGAGATAGAGGAAGAGGCAAGGAAAAACGCCGAAAGAGAAGCAAAATGGAATCTGGTTACGGCTATACAAAGGTTAGCTCCAGAAGTTACAACTTCATATACAGTTTCAGTTGTAGACCTTCCAAGTAATGATATAAAAGGAAGAATAATCGGTAGAGAAGGAAGGAACATAAGAGCCTTCGAGATGGCTACAGGTGTAGACCTAATAATAGACGACACACCGGATATAGTAACTATCTCTTCCTTTGACCCACTTAGAAGAGAAATAGCAAAAACAGCTCTTGAAAGACTTATAGCCGATGGAAGGATACACCCGGGAAGAATAGAAGAAGTTGTTGAAAAAGTAAAAGAGGAGATGGACCAGCACATAAGAAAACTGGGAGAAGAAACATGCCTTGAACTTGGCTTTACAGACGTCCATCCAGAACTTTACTACTACATCGGTAAACTAAACTACAGAACATCTTACACTCAAAACGTTTTACTACACACTAAAGAGGTTGCATACTTAGCAGGAATGATGGCAGCAATGCTTGGTCTTGACGAAAAGATGGCAAGAAGAGGCGGATTGATGCACGACATAGGAAAAGCCATATCCCACGAAGTTGGTGGAGCTCACTCTAAGGTTGGAGCAGAGATAGCAAAAAGGTATGGAGAGCCTGATTACGTTATAAATGCCATACTTTACCACCACGGAGACGAACCTGCAAGATATCCAGAAGCCGTCTTAGTTGCAGCAGCCGATGCATTATCTGCGGCAAGACCTGGAGCAAGAAGAGAAGTTTTACAGTCTTACATCAACAGACTTGAAAAGATAGAAGCCATAGTTAACTCCTTCGAAAATGTAGAAAAGTCCTTTGCGATACAGGCAGGTAGAGAGGTAAGAGTTATAGTAAATGCAGAAAAGATAAGCGACGAAGAAGCTTACCTATTAACAAAAGAAATAGCCAAAAGAATAGAAAAAGAAGTAGAGTTTCCAGGACAGATAAAAGTTGTTACAATAAGAGAGTCAAGATTTGTAGAAGTAGCCAAGTAGGTGAAATATGAAATTTTTAGTTATAGGAGATGTGATAGGAAGAACTGGAAGGAGAGCCGTTAAAGAGGTTCTCCCTTCCTTAAAAGAAAAGTTGAACATAGATTTTGTAGTTTTAAACGGAGAAAACTTAGCCCACGGCAACGGAATAACAAAATCAACCTTCGAAGAGATACTATCGGCAGGTGTTGACGTAGTAACATCTGGAAACCACACATACGACAAAAAAGAAGTGTTTGAAATTATAGACGACGAAAGAATACTAAGACCAGCAAACCTTCCACCTTTAGCTAAAGGAAAAGGTTTTAACCTTTACCAGAAAAACGGTAAAAACGTTGCAGTTATAAACCTGATGGGAAGAGTTTTTATGGGATTACCCTTAGACTGTCCCTTTAGAACCTTTGACTCTATACACCAAATTATAAAAGATAAAGCAGACTACATAATCGTTGACTTCCACGCAGAAGCAACGTCCGAAAAACAAGCCTTTGGATACTACGTTGACGGAAAAGCCACATTAGTTTTTGGAACCCACACCCACGTCCAAACAAGCGATGAAAGATTTTTACCACAAAACACAGCTTACATATCCGATGTAGGATTAACTGGAGCCTACGACTCAGTAATAGGAGTAAAAAAAGAACAGGTTATAGAAAAGTTTATAACAGGTATGCCAATAAAATACGAACCAGAAGAAGGTAGATACATATTCCAAGCTTTATTTTTAGACACACAACACAACGTATTAAAAAGAATACAGATAAAAGAAGGAGAAGATAATGAACTATAAACAGTTTTTAGATTTAAAACTATCTGAAATCGGAGTAGGAACCTACCTTGGGAACACAGACGATGCTACAAACGAAAGCTATAAAAAAA
>PNIU01000004.1 GCA_002878035.1 Sulfurihydrogenibium sp. | reverse complement strand
AACAATATGCTAAAATTTAAACAGGGAGGAAAAAATGTTTAGTGAAAACCTACTTGAAAGAAAATCACGGGAGATTTTAGAATCGGCAAAAAGTATTGCCATCAGAAACAACGACAGTATGGTCGATACAGACCACTTACTTTTAGCTTTAATAGGAAAAGAAGACTCATCTCTTCTAAAAATCCTTGAAAAGAGAGGAATTGACAAAAAATCTCTACAGGAAAGTGTAAACAATTACCTACAAGACCTTTATTCACAGGTAAATAAAGCTGTATCTGAGTATACTGACTATGTAAAAAACATATACAACCAGCTTTCTCAAGTCAGAAATCAAGCTTTGGAAATATACAAAGAGCTTAAAGACATAAAAACTCAAAAAGAAAGATTAAAAAGAGATTTGGCTTACGAAACTGGATTTTTCTTCGGTGGTGGAAGTAGATTAGAGTTAGAAAGACTTTCTATTTACGAAAAGCAGTTAGAATCAAACTTAAACTCTTTAAAATCTCAACTTTCCCAGCTTACAGACAGTCAGACAGCTGAGAGATTTTTAGCAGGAGATATAAATCTACTTTCATTTATATACAAAGTGGTTGAAAACAGCCCTTTAATAAAACAGATAGATGAACTTGGTTTTTCAAAAGACAGGTTTGTAGAAAAAATTATAGAAAGTGTAACTGGTTCAAAAACTCAGAAACAGTATGCTTCCAAACTGATAAAAGTTCTTGAGAATGCTGAAAAAATAGCGTTTAACAGTGGCTCTACAACTGTAAGTCCATCACATATAGCCACTGCTTTAATAGAAGATAGCAATACAATAGCAGGAAAAATTTTAAACGAAATACTAAATCTTGATAAAAAAGAAGGAGGAAAGAAAACGATGGAAGGAAAAAACATTCAACAAGAAATGGCAGAAGAAGAAAAGTCTCCGTTAGAAAAATTCACAGTAGATTTAACAAAGTTAGCTAAAGAAGGAAAGCTTGACCCTGTAATAGGAAGAGAGAGAGAAATCCAGCAAGTTATCGAAATTCTACTAAGAAGAACTAAAAACAACCCTGTTCTGATAGGAGAGGCTGGAGTTGGTAAAACTGCTATAGTAGAAGGTTTAGCTCAAAAAATAGTAAACAAAGAAGTCCCAGAAGAACTTTACAACAAAAAAGTCCTTTCCCTTGACTTAGGTGCATTGGTTGCAGGAACAAAGTATAGAGGTGAGTTTGAAGAAAGAATGAAATCACTTTTAGATGAGCTTAAAAAAGACCCTAACATAATCCTGTTTATAGACGAGCTTCACACAATCGTCGGAGCCGGAAAAGGTGAAGGAGCATCTGACGCAGGACAACTGTTAAAACCTGCTTTAGCAAGGGGAGAAATAAGAGTCATCGGTGCAACTACGTTAGATGAGTATAGAAAATACATAGAAAAAGACCCTGCATTAGAAAGAAGATTCCAACCAGTCTACGTAGAAGAACCAGACGAAGAGACAACAGTAGAAATACTAAAAGCCTTAAGACCAAAACTTGAGAAACATCACAACGTAAAAATAAGTGATAAAGCTATAGAAGCAGCAGTAAAACTTACAGGAAGATACATACCTGCAAGAAACTTCCCAGACAAAGCTATAGATGCTTTAGACCAAGCTTGCGCAAGAAAGAAACTCAAACTTGTATACGCATCACCTGAAGTTATAGAGCTTGAAAGAAAAATAAAAATGTTGGAAGAACAAATAGTGCAGGCATCTTTAGACGGAGATTACGAAAAAGAAGCAAAACTTAAAATAGAAAAAGCAAACCTTGAAAAACAACTTAAAGACTTAAAAGCCAAATCTTCAAACGAAAGAACAAAACTTGAAGAACTCGAAAAACAACTGGAAGAAATAGACAGACAGATAGAACTTTACAGCCAAAAAGGTGATTACGAGAAAGAAGCAGAATACAAAATTAAGAAAGCTCAGATAGAAAAAGAGATAAAAGCTCTACAGCAGAAGTTAGCAGAATCAGTGGTTGTAACTGAAGATGACGTAGCAGAAGTTGTAGCAGAATGGACGGGAATACCAATATCCAAGATGAAAGAAGAAGAGATGGAAAGGTTGCTACATCTTGAAGAAGAGATGCATAAAAGGTTGATAGACCAAGAGCACGCAGTAAAACTTGTTGCAGAAGCTATAAGAAGAGCGAGGGCAGGACTGTCAGACCCAAGAAAACCACTTGCATCGTTTATGTTCTTAGGACCTACTGGAGTAGGTAAAACAGAACTTGCAAAAACCCTTGCAGAACTTCTCTTTGATGACGAAGATGCTATGATAAGGTTAGATATGTCCGAGTTTAAAGAAGAGCATTCAGTCGCAAAATTAATAGGAGCACCTCCGGGATACGTTGGATACGAAGAAGGCGGAAAGCTTACCGAAGCAGTGAGAAGAAGACCATACTCGGTAATACTCTTAGACGAGATAGAAAAAGCTCATCCAAGAGTGTTTGATTTGTTCTTACAAGTGTTGGACGATGGAAGACTTACAGACTCACAAGGAAGAACAGTAAACTTTAGAAACACAGTAATAATAATGACCTCAAACATAGGTAGCCAGTATCTTACCCTTATACCTGTTGACGCTCCAGAAGACGTTATAGAAAAAGAGTTTGAAAGAGCAAAAGAAAAAGTTTTAGAAGAAGTGAAACACTACTTTAGACCAGAGTTCCTAAACAGGATAGACGAAATAATCGTGTTTAAACCACTCTTTAAGAAAGAGATTATGCAGATTATAGACTTAATGGTAAATTCTCTAAACAAAAGACTTCACGACAAAAACATAAAAGTAGAGCTTACACCTGCAGCAAAAGAAGTGTTAATGAAGCATGGATACGACCCAGTTTATGGAGCAAGACCTATGAGAAGAGCTATACAAAAATATTTAGAAACACCTCTATCTGAAAAAATACTAAGAAAAGAAATTAAAGAAGGAGATACTGTCTTAGTAGATGCAGAAGGAGATAAACTAACCTTTACAGTTAAAACTTAAACCTAACAGCCCCCTTCATGGGGGTTATTTTTTAACACACTTAACAAAACAAGCGTAAATCCTACTAAAAAAATAACCTCTAAACTAAAAAAAGAAAACAGCTTTAAATAGATAAAAAAATCATTAACAAACCTTAT
>PNIU01000018.1 GCA_002878035.1 Sulfurihydrogenibium sp. | reverse complement strand
AGCAGGGTCTTTGTTCCTTGCAAGCTGTGCTAACCAAAACTATGCAACAAAAGAGTACGTAGACCAGCAAGTTGCGTCTGTAAATGAGAAGGTAAACAGCGTAGACTCAAAGTTATCTGCCCTTGAAAGGGAAGTTGCAGCTTTAAAATCTTCTTCAAGAACGGATGCAGGTTTGGCTGCTAAAGTTTCAGCTTTAGAAAATGAAGTAAACAACATGAAAAACACTTGCCCAACTGCTTGCACAGACAGAATCAGCAAGCTTGAAAAAGATGTTGAAGAGTTAAGAGACAAAGTCAACAAACAAACTTCTCATATGGAGAAAGAAGTAGAAAAATCTATGAGAAAGTAGGATATCAAGGAGGATAAAAAGTGAAAAAGATAAAATTGGTTGTAAGTGCAGCTTTACTTGCACTTACAAGTGTTAACGTTTACGCGCAGGAAGCATCTTCTCAGTGTGGCTGCTACGATGCTCCTATAGGTCGTAATATGCCTGCCACTAACTATGTAACAAAAGATTACGTAGATTCTCAGTTTGCTCCTATATTCAAAAAACTTGACGACATAAACTCAAGAGTTGATACTTTGTCAAAAGAACTGGCAAATATGCCAAAAGATGCAGCAGACCCTAACTTGGCGTCAAGAGTTAATGCTTTAGAATCTGCGATAAACGAACTTAAAAATACTTGTCCTGCAGAGTGTAATGCAAAATTAGTTTCTGTAGAAAAAAGCATAGCAGAGTTGAAAGACAAGATAGAAAAAAGGTCTCAACATATGGAAAAAGAAGTAGAAAAATCTATGAGAAAATAACTCTCTTAAGGTAGCCGAAAGGCTACCTTTCTTTATTTAATCTCTTCTAAAATCTTATCGTCTTATTCAAATCTAACTTTCTTAATGGTAAAATAAAAGCAAGTAAAATTTTGTTAGGAGGCGTAATGCTATCTCCAGAAGAACAACTTAAAATCATAAAAAAAGGAGTTTTGGAAATAATTTCAGAAGAAGAACTGTTAGAAAAGCTAAAAGAAGGAAGACCATTAATAGTAAAAGCAGGTTTTGACCCTACTGCTGCAGATTTACATCTTGGCCATACAGTTCTACTTCAGAAGCTTAGAACTTTTCAACAACTTGGCCATACGGTTTATTTTATAATCGGTGATTTTACGGCTATGATAGGAGACCCTTCTGGTAGAGACCAAACAAGACCTCCTCTCACAAAAGAACAGGTTTTAGAAAATGCAAAAACGTATAAAGACCAAGTTTTTAAAGTATTAGACCCAGAAAAGACTGTTGTTGTTTTCAACAGTTCTTGGCTTGCAGAGATGAAGGCAGAAGACCTTATAAAATTAACGGCTAAATACACAGTAGCAAGAATGTTAGAGAGGGAAGACTTTAAGAAAAGGTTTAAAGAAAACATACCTATATCAATCCATGAGTTTATATATCCCCTTCTTCAAGCCTATGACTCGGTAGCAATCAAAGCGGACGTTGAACTTGGTGGTTCTGACCAGAGGTTTAACCTTCTTATAGGAAGGGATATTCAAAAAGAGTACGGAATAGAAAAACCACAGGTTGCAATACTACTTCCGTTGCTTGTTGGAACGGACGGCGTAAAGAAAATGAGTAAATCTTATGGAAACTATATCGGTATAACCGAACCTCCAGAAGATATGTTTGGAAAAGTAATGTCAATATCCGACGAACTTATGTGGCAGTACTGGCAGCTTCTTACAGACCTAACTGTAGAAGAAATTGAAAAGATGAAAAAAGACGTAGAAAGTGGATTAATCCACCCTATGGAAGTAAAAAAAGAGCTTGCAATGTATATAGTGGAAAGGTTCCACAGTAAAGAGGAGGCAGTAAAGGCTAAAGAACACTTTGAAAAAGTCTATTCAAAAAAAGAGATACCAGACGATATACCAGTTGTAAAAGTCCAAGATTTAAACATACAACAACAAGAAGTAGAACTTTTCGAACTTGTATTTATGCTTAACCTTTCACCATCAAAAGCAGAAGCAAAAAGGTTGATAAAACAAGGTGGAGTTAAACTTGATGGTCAGAAAGTAGAGGATTTCTTATACAAAGTAGACCTTACAAAACCTCACATTATCCAAGTAGGTAAAAGAAAGTTTGTAAAACTTGAGGTAAACAGTTGAGAATCTTAGAGGGAGACTACTGGAAAGAAATACCTCTCTATGAAAATGTTTCTGAGCAAGAATGGAAAGACTGGAAATGGCAGATAAGAAATAGATTTAAAACCATCGAAGATTTAAAGAAAATAATTCCACTTCAAAACGAAGAAACACTAAAAAAAGTTTCAGAAATATACCACTTTGGAACAACACCCTACTACATATTTTTAGCAGATAGACAAAACCCAAACGACCCTATACTAAAACAGATACTACCAGATGAAAAAGAGATTGATGAAAACTACCAAGAAGGAGCGTTTTTAGACCCATTTTTAGAAGATGAAAAATCACCTGTAGAAGGATTAACACACAGGTATCCAGACAGAGTTTTATTTAGAGCTACTAACTTTTGTAGTGTTTACTGTCGTCACTGTATGCGAAAAAGAATGTTTTTAGAAGATGAAAGGTCGAGGACGAAGCAAGAGTATGACAGAATGTTTGAGTATATAAAATCAAACAAAAACATAAAAGAGGTCCTTGTATCTGGTGGAGACCCTTTAACCCTTCCAAACTCAAAATTGGAATACATTATAAAAAACCTTTACGAAATAGACCATATAGATGTGATTAGAATAGGTTCAAGGGAGCTTGTAGCAAACCCTTTTAGATTTTACGATGAAGAGCTTTTAGAGATTTTCTACAAGTATGACAAAGTATGGCTTGTTACACACTTTAACCATCCCAACGAAATAACTTCCGAAACCAAAAAAGCCGTAAAAAACATACTTTCTACAGGCACACCTGTCTTAAACCAGACAGTTCTGTTAAAAGATATAAACGACGATAAATACACGATTGAAAATCTTATGAGAGAGCTTTTGAAGGTAAAAATAAAACCCTACTACCTTTTCCACTGTGACCCTACAAAAGGAGTTTACCATTTTAAAACAGGTATAGAAAAAGGCATTGAAATAATGGAATATTTAAGAGGTAGAGTTTCAGGTCTTGGAAATCCAACCTTTGCAGTAGATTTAATAAACGGTTTAGGTAAAGTGCCTTTACTACCTCAGTATTTGATAGAGAAAAAAGAA
>PNIU01000007.1 GCA_002878035.1 Sulfurihydrogenibium sp. | reverse complement strand
ATTGTTAGAATAAAGTCATACTAACCTGCTAAAATATTAATCAAAAATCTGGAGCATTTTTCAGAATGATACTTATTTACGGAAAAGGTAAAACCGGAACAGAGCTAAAATCCTTTTTAGACAGTAGAGGAATACAGAACATTATATTAGACGACAACGATAGTATAGAGAATGTAAAACCAGAACTGATAATAGTATCTCCCGGTGTGCCTTTCTTCAAAGAAATATACAGGTTTGCAAAGAAAAACAGAATACCGATAATCTCAGACATCGAGTATGCATACAAGTTTTTCAAAGGTGATATAATCGCAATAACCGGAACAGACGGAAAAACAACCACAACATCTCTAATCTACGACATATTTAAGTCCGTTTCTTCTAAAAATGTTTTTGTAGGTGGAAATTACGGAATACCTTTTATAAACGCTGTAGATAAAAACTATGATTTAGCCGTTTTAGAGCTTTCCTCTTTTCAACTTTACTCAACAAAAACCTTTAAACCTAAAATCGCCATTTTACTAAATATATCAAAAGACCATCTTGACTGGCATAAAAAAATAAAGCACTATGTTCTGTCAAAGTTTAAAATTTTCAAAAATCAAACAGAAAAAGATTATCTAATCTTAAACCACGATGATAGTTGTCTAAGAAATATACAAGCAAAAAGTAAAGTTTACTACTTTTCTTTAAACACTTTGCCTAAAGACAAAAAAGGTATCTTCTTAAAGGATAAGAAGGATAACCAGTATTTACTTACACTGAGAGATGTATCGGAAAAAGATTTAGTTGTTAAAACAAAGCTTATTGGACTTCATAACTTACAAAACATTATGGCATCGATTTTAGCAGCTTACCTTTACGGTTTAGACTTAGATAAAGTTTTAGAAGTTATTGAAAAATTTGAACCATTACCACATAGGATAGAATTTGTAGCTAATATAAAAGGAATCTCTTTTTACAACGACTCAAAGGCAACCACTGTCCAAGCCGTAGAAAAAGCTATCGATAGTTTTGATAAAAATGTAATACTAATACTGGGTGGTATAAACAAAGGTGGAGATTTTTCGACATTAAAAGATAAACTAAAAGAAAAAGTAAAGAAAGCTATTATCATAGGAAGGGATAAAGAAGAGATAAAAAGAATGATAGAAGACTATACAGATGTAGAGCTATCAAGCAGCTTGGAAGATGCCGTAATGAAAGCTTTTAACTCTGCCGAAAAAGGTTATACTGTTATCCTTTCTCCCGGATGTGCAAGTTTCGATATGTTTAAAAGTTATGCAGACAGAGGAGAAAAGTTTAAAAAAATAGTAAAAAATCTGGAAAACCTTTATGGTTAAAAGTTTTCATTTTGACTGGGCTATATTTGTATCCTTTGTATTGCTTGTTATAATAGGACTTGTAGCCGTTTACAGTGCAACTTACACAGCCACTTCTGACCCTTTTTACTACCTTAAAAGACATATATTTGCATTATTTATAGCTTCAATTGCCGGTTTAGTAGCTTACTCAACACCTATATCCTTCTGGAAAAAGAACGCTTATCTTATTTTTTTAATAACGTTGATTCTCTTAATTGTAGTCCTTGTACTGCCTTCCGATGGAACAGGAACAAAAAGATGGATAAACCTTGGATTTTTTAAGTTTCAACCTTCTGAGCTTGCAAAGTTTGCCACTGTTTTATTCATAGCAAAATACTTAGAAAGAAAAAGTGATAAGTTGGATAAATTTGGACCAGTAATAGTAATCTATGCCGTAGTTGGAATTACTGGTATTTTGGTAGCGGTAGAGCCACATAAAGGAGCCTTTTTATTTTTGATTATACTAACTGGACTTATACTATTTTCATCTCCTTTAAAATTAAAGTATGTTCTATCTCCTGCCGTTATCATCATTCCGTTATTTTTCCTATTTTTCATTCTTAAAAGTAATTATGCATTTAGTAGACTAAAAGGATGGTTAAACCCAGACCCTACATCAAAGGAAGGCTACCAACCATTCCAAGCTATGCTTTCTTTTGCAAAAGGTGGTCCCTTCGGAGAAGGTATAGGAATGGGAACTCAAAAGTTAAAATACCTACCAGAGATACATACAG
This sequence comes from Sulfurihydrogenibium sp., assembly GCA_002878035.1. Classification (GTDB taxonomy): domain Bacteria; phylum Aquificota; class Aquificia; order Aquificales; family Hydrogenothermaceae; genus Sulfurihydrogenibium. The sequence continues at coordinate 1,196 of PNIU01000007.1, read as the reverse complement.
ACTACATATTTTCATTAATCGGAGAAGAGACAGGACTTATAGGTTCTCTGTTAGTGATGTTTTTATTTTTCATCATACTTTACAGAGGTGTAAAAACTTCTTTGGAAAAGGAAGACTTCTTTACAGAGATTTTAGGCCTTGGAGTAACTTACATTATAACCCTTAACGCCGTATTTCATATTTTCGTAAATCTTAATCTGTTTCCATCAACCGGTTTTACCTTACCTTTTGTTAGCTACGGTGGTTCTTCTTTGATAATGTCTTTTGTATATATTGGTATCCTTTTAAGAATATCAAAAGAAGCTACAAAAATGGTTTACAAAAAGAGGAATTAAAATGAAAACTGTATTTATATCAGGTGGTGGAACGGGAGGACATTACTACCCAGCCTTAGCAGTAGCAGAAGCTTTTAAAGAAAAAGGCTACAAAGTAGTTTATATAGGAACAACCGTTGGCATAGAGGCAAAAAAAGGTTTTCCAGCAGCAGATAACACTTACCTTTTTGAAATGAAAGCCGTAAGAGGAAAAAGTTTCTTAGGTAAAATTGAGGGAATACTATCTCTAATAAAAACAACCTTTAAAGTAATCAAACTCATAAAAAAAGAAAATCCATCTTTCTCAATCTGTTTTGGAGGATACACATCTTTTCCGCTTGGAGTTGCCTCTTTCTTAACACGTAAAGATTTATACATTCACGAACAAAACTCTATACCTTCCTACACAAACAGAGTTTTATCTATCTTTGCAAAGAAAGTTTTTATAACCTTCGATTACAGTAAAAAGTTCTTTAACAACAAAAAAACCTACCACGTAGGACTACCACTTAGAAAAAGTATCATAGAAATGGCAAAAACCTACACTTATAAACCAAAAGATAGAAAAACAGTGTTGATTTTCGGTGGAAGTCAAGGCTCTAAAAAGCTTTCAGAGATAGCCATTGAGATGGCTAAATCTATGCCCGATAAAGATTTTATACTGATAAAAGGTAAATGGGATTTAAACGTGCCTAACCTACCAAACCTAACGGTATACGATTACTGCGATAAGATAGAAGAACTGTATGAAGTGGCAGATGTTGTAGTTTCAAGAAGTGGCTCTGGAACAGTAAACGAAGTATTAGCCTTTGGAAAATACGCCATTTTTATCCCATATCCATATGCAGCTTCAAACCATCAGTATTACAACGTAAAATGGCT
>PNIU01000080.1 GCA_002878035.1 Sulfurihydrogenibium sp. | reverse complement strand
TATGTAGCTGCTCCGTTTACTATATCTGCTGGTATAAAAGCACAGTTTTAGGAGGTTGTAAAACATGGCTTTAGAAATTATCCATAAAACAGTTTTTGTTTTGATGTTTTTGATGTTTCTTTACGGAAACTACATAATATTTTTAAAACTCATGACTTTAAATAAGCGTCCAAACAGCACACCAAAGGAATTGTTTAGTTTTGTTGAAAACTTTAAAAAAGGACTGTGGTTTTTAGATTTTGGAGCTACCACAGCTCCTTTACTTGGTCTGATGGGAACTATTTTAGCTTTAATTATAGCTTTTCAAGAGTTATCTAAAAAAGGCTTATCTGGTGCTTCAGAAATAAGTCAGGCTATAGGTTTAGCCCTTGTTGCAACCGCAATAGGTATAGCTCTTTCTCTATGGTTTTATCTTTGGTTTAAATTTTTCCAGTATAGAATAAACCATATAAAAGCAGAAGCCAAGATAAAGATACTGGAGGCTTATTCCAATGAATAAAGACTTAATATTTTTGATAATGGAAGAGGACAGTTTAGAAAAAGAAGAGATACAGATTATACCTATGATAGATGTTATGTTGTTTTTACTTGTATTTTTCATGCTTTACACGATTAACGTAGTACCTGCTTTAGTTCAGAATATAAACGTTCCAACATCTTCAACAGTCCAACCAGCAGAGAGAAAAGAGCCAATAACGATATACATAACAAGCAGAGGAGAGATTTATTACAACAAGGATAAAGTATCTTTAGATGGTATTACTGAGAGGTTATCGAGTTTGCCTGATAAAGTTAATCAGAATGTTATAATTGTGTCAGACAAAGAAGTTAAGATGCAGACAGTTATTGATGTTATAGATGCAGTAAAAAAAGCGGGGATAAGTAAATTAGGTTTAGCTGGTGAGAAGAAATGAACCATATCTATGAAGAGGATAGGAAAAGAGCTTTTATCTTTTCGTTTTTATTTTCTGTGTTAGTTTCTATAAGTTTTTACTATATTTTTCTTGTTTCTATTCATAGGCTTTCTCAGTTTTCAAAATCAGAAGAAGTTATAGAGATAGTCTTGCCTTCAGAAAACAAGGTAGAAAAACCACCAGAAAATCAAAAAATAGTTGAAAAACAACAAATAAAGCCTGTAGAGAAAGTTCAAAAACCAAAACCAGTTCATAAAATAATCCAAAAACCTGTAGAAGAAAAAGTTAAACCAGTAGAAAAACCTCAAGAAAAACCCCAGAATCAAATACCGAGTGTTCAACCTATCCAAAGCGAATTACCAAAAATAGAAGATACATATCAAACAAAACCTGTAGAAACACCACCACAAACACCACCAAAACCTCAGGAAAACGTTATAAAAGAAAAAGATATACAAAAACCTAAGACAGAAGAAAAACTTAAACAGACACCACAAAGAGATGAAGAAGACCAGATGAAAAAATACTACCAAACTTTATACTCAATTATCGAAAAAAACAAATATTATCCTAACGAAGCTAAGAGAAGAGGAGAAGAGGGAACTCCTATAGTTAAAGTCACTATAGGAGAAGATGGTAAAATCCAAGATATAGTTCTGATAAAAAGTAGTGGTAGCTTCATTTTAGATAGAGAGGTTATAAACTTGTTGAAATCTATCGGAAAATTTCCACCACCACCCGGTGGAAAGAGTATAACCGTAAATATAGCCGTAGAATATAGCTTAGGAGGATAAACAATGCTTACACGTAGAGAATTTATAGGTTACGGAGTTTCTACTCTTTTTCTTCTATCTTTAAACGAAAAACTTTTCGCATCTGATACACCAGACGTTTTTCCTCTCGGTATAGCAAGCGGAGACCCGACGCAAAACAGTATAGTCCTTTGGACAAAATTAAACCCAGATGTTATAAAAAAAGGAGTAGAAAAGTTAAACTTACATATATCAAATGACCCAGAGTTCAAGAGCTATCAAACTCTACCTATAGACCTAAAATTTTTAAACCCAAAGACAAATACACTAAAAATAACTGTTTCAGATTTAAAACCTGGAACCCAGTATTATTACAGATTTGAATACAGAGGTATCTCATCTCTTGTAGGAAAGTTTAGAACTTTACCTAACGGTAAAGTAGATAATGAAAAAATAATTTTTGTCACATGTCAAAACTACCCAGATGGCTACTATCCAGCTTATAGACACATAGCCCAAGAAGAAGCTTTGATGGTTGTTCATCTTGGAGACCAGATTTACGAAAAAAGGTATGGTAATCCGAGAGTTCCCGGTAGAGATATCCAGTTTCCTTCTGGAAAAGATATAGCAAACACCCTTGAAGATTACATTTACCTTTACAACACTTACCTTTCTGACAAAGACTACCAACTTGCAAGAGCTACTACTCCTTTTGTTTACATATGGGATGACCACGAATACGCTAACGATTACTCCTTTGATTACTCAAAAGGTTTGTATGTTTTACCTACACATCCAGATTGGATAAAAAACAATCCTAAACTTGTTATGGAGCTTAGAAAGTATGCTATATATGCTTGGAATGCGTTTACACCAGCAGATGCAAAAATTAATTTTTCAGATAGCAATCCTTTAAAGTGGATAAAGATATACAGAGATTTTAAGATAGGAGACCTTGCACATCTCATATGTACAGACGAGAGAAGCTACAGAGATCCACAACCTTGTGATAAAAGATTTGGAAGCCTCGGTTGTGAAGACCAGTATAAAACGAGTATGTTAGGAAAAGAGCAAAAAGAGTGGTTTTTTGAAAAACTTAAAGAGAAAGGTCAAAGATGGAAAGTTTGGGCTAACGAAGTTCAATTTGTAGAAGGCAAAATAAACAATCTGTTTGGTTCTTTAGATGCTTGGAGTGGTTATCTTGGAGAAAAACAAGAAATAGTAGACTTTTTAGACCAAAATAAACTTTACAACACTGTAATTCTTACAGGAGACAGACACGCAACCTTAATAGCAGAAGTAAGAAAAGACAATAAAAATCCAGATTCAATTGTTGCCGTAGAGTATATGACTCCAGCAATATCTTCTGTAAATGCTTCAGAAATACCATTTTACAAAAGAAACTTTAACTTAGAAAACGTAGAAGAGTTTACAAAGCTTGAGCTTGAGCAAAACCCTTGGATTAGGCATATAAACAACAAAAACTGGGGATACGGCGTTTTAGAGCTAACAAAAGACTATGCAGACTGTAAGATATGGTCTGTAAACAAATACGACCCTAACTCTGATAAACAGTTAGACTGCCATTACAGGTATTTAGATGGTAAGAGAGAGCTTAAAAAGATATCTTAGTTGAAAATTTTATAAAACAGTATACCTTTTTATCTGTTTTAATTCTGGAGGAAT
>PNIU01000040.1 GCA_002878035.1 Sulfurihydrogenibium sp. | reverse complement strand
TGGTTTTTAAAAACATGCACATACTTTATTCTTAAATCTTGATACAAAGATTTAATCCTTTCTCTAAATGCGATAAACATGTTAATAAAGTCTTTATCTTCAAAATCGTGAATATGTTTAAAGTGGTCTGGAGTTTCTACTATTACTTCATGGGCTCCAAAACCACCTATTTTATCAAACATATGGTAACCTTCGTAAATTGGTTGGTTTTCTATTCTTAAAGCTGGGTATTTGTTTGGAAAAACTCTTACAAGCCAACCGGGTGTGTTTGGAAGTGAGCCATCAGGTCTGATAGAGAAGATTTCAGGTGGCGTTTTATCTTCGTTTCCATACTCAAAAGGACATTTAGATATATCGGTAGTTTCTTCTTCGTAAATAGATATAGTAAAGTCATGAGGTCTTTTCGACCTTTCTACAGAAATTATAGTGTAAGTATCTTTTAGAAAGTTATACCTTATTTCTGACATCCATCCCCCTTATTTTGTATTTTATCTACCGATTATACCTTCCGTTGGAGATGATGCTGATGCATACATTTTTTTAGGTATTCTACCTGCTAAGTAAGCTAACCTTCCTGCTATTACTGCATGTTTCATTGCTACTGCCATCTTGATTGGGTCTTTTGCTCCTGCTATGGCTGTATTCATAAGAACTCCATCAACTCCAAGTTCCATAACCATAGCTGCGTCTGATGCTGTTCCTATTCCTGCATCTACTATAACTGGTATACTTACAGCTTCCTTTATAAATATGATGTTGTAAGGGTTTTGTAGTCCAAGACCAGAACCTATAGGTGCAGCTAAGGGCATTACAGCTGCACATCCTATATCTTCAAACCTTTTTGCCATAACTGGGTCGTCTGTTATGTAAGGTAAGACCGTAAAACCTTCTTTTACAAGAATTTCAGCTGCTTTTAAAGTTTCTATCATATCTGGGTATAATGTTTTCTGGTCTCCTATCACTTCAAGTTTTACAAAACCGTGGCCTAAAGCTTCCCTTGCAAGTCTTGCAGTTAAAACTGCCTCTTCAGCTGTATAGCATCCGGCTGTATTTGGAAGTATCATGATTTTTTTCGTATCTATGTAATCTAAAAGGTTTTCTTTTGTTGGGTCTGTTATGTTTACTCTTCTTACAGCTACTGTAATCATCTCTGCTCCAGAAGCTTCGGTAGCTTCTTTTGTCTCTTTAAAATCTTTGTACTTTCCAGAACCAACTATCAGTCTTGATTTAAACTCTTTTCCACCAATTACAAGTTTGTCTTCCTCTAAAAATTTTTCAAGGTCAAACATTTAATCTCCTCCAAAAAGTTTCTGTCTAAATAATATAGATTAATTCTCTCTCTTTTACAACATGAGGTTTTAAGTTAGTTTCTTGAAGAATTTTTTCTTTAAAGATGTTCATCACTTCAACTTCTCCGTGTATCAAGAATAAGGATTGAAGGTTTTTGATGGATTTTATAAACTTCAAAAGTGTTTTTTGGTCTGCGTGGGCTGAAAAGCCGTTTATTGTGTAAATTTTTGCTTTTACGGCTATCTCTTCACCGTATATTTTTACGGTCTTAGCTCCATCAACTATCTGTCTTCCAAGGGTTCCTTTGGCTTGATAACCTACAAATATGACTGATGAATTTTCTCTCCAAAGGTTGTGCTTTAGATGATGCTTTACTCTTCCACCGTTACACATACCACTACCGGCTAATATTATCGCTCCAGACTCTATATCGTTAATCTTCTTTGAAGCTTCTACAGATTCTGTAAAGTATACCCAAGGAAATACAAAAGGATTTTTACCTTTCTTTAAATACTCTACAACATCGTTGCTTAGGTATTCTGGATACTGCAGGAAAACTTTTGTCGCAGATATTGCCAAAGGGCTGTCTAAAAATATTTTACAAGGTGGAAGTTCTCCGTTATCATACATTTTTCTCAGTATGAAAAGAATCTCTTGGGCTCTTTCAAGGGCGAAGGTTGGTATAACAATGTTTCCACCGTCTTTAAAGCTGTCTGTTATCGCTTTTTTAAACTCTTTTATAGTTTCTTCTAAGGGTTTATGGTTTCTGTTACCGTAGGTAGATTCTATGAAAAGAACGTCTGCAGATTTTGGATAATCTAACTGTTTTATAACAAGTTTATCGTCTGTGCCAAGGTCTCCAGAGAATATTACTTTTTTTATTTTTCCATCTTCTTTTACTGTAATTTCTACGTAAGCACTACCTAAAATATGTCCAGCATTCCTAAAAACTATCTCAACATTCTTTGAAAGTTTATACTTTTGGTTGTAATCTAAAAACACTTTGAAAAATTCCATTGCATAAAAAACATCGTCTTCATCGTAGAGAGGTAGTTTTGCTTCCTCTGGTTTGCCTTTTCTTAAAGCTTTTTTGTAATTTACTTTATACTCTTCGTGCATTACTTTTGATGCATCTAACAGCATTATTCTTGCAACATGATAAGTTGCTTTTGTTGATATAATTTTACCTTTAAATCCTTGTTTTACTAACAAAGGTATCCTTCCACAATGGTCTATGTGTGCGTGAGTTAGTATTAAGTAATCTATATCTTTTGGATTAAAACCAAAAGGCTCGTAGTTTTTCTCCTCGTCTAATCCTTGAAACATTCCACAGTCAACGAGTATTTTCATATGGTCAACAGTTATTAAGTGGCAAGAACCAGTAACTCCTTCAACTCCACCGAAAGATTGTACTATCAAATTTTAAACTCCTTTCAATGATGATGTCCTATCCCAAATGCTCTTAGTATAGTCCAAACTCCAAATACAATCACGATAACTCCAGCCAACTTCGATAAATTTTTTCTTTTACTGGGTGATATGTACGATAGTATTTTAGATGAAAAAAGCATTGCAGGTATAGTTCCAAGTCCGAAGAAAAACATTGTTAACATTCCTTTCAAAGGGTCTTTATCTAAAACAGCTTTCATTAAAAATGCATACACTAAAGGGCAAGGTAAAAATCCATTAAACATTCCAAGGAAAAAGGGTGATTTTCTAAAGGAGTTCATTATATCCGATATTGTAAAAAAAATTACATCTAAAAATGGTACACCTTTTTCTTTTATATTTCCTACTACTTGTAGTCCAAAGATTATCATACCAAAACCAAGTAGTATTGAAAGTCCTTGTTGAAAAAGTTGAAACTCTACCTTGTGAAAGTACATACCCACTAAACCAGCCAGAAAACCTAAGAACATGTAAGCAAAAACTCTACCAAGATTGTAAAGTAGATTTCCTATCCAGAAATTTTTGTAAATTATTAAAGATGGAATCGCACCACACATTCCTATACAGTGGTATGACCCTAAAAAACCACCTAAGAACACCATAAAATACTCAAGCAATTAAAACTCCTATCTGTAAATCTCAACTTTTATAAC
>PNIU01000061.1 GCA_002878035.1 Sulfurihydrogenibium sp. | reverse complement strand
TATTTAATCAATCAAGTCTCAACATCTGATAAAATATCAAAAAATAAATAAAATAGAAGAGGTTTAGATGAAAACCATACCTTCAATTTTTGAAAAACTATGCCCTAACTGTTATGGCGAAATATCTTCTTATAGACTTGAGAAAGGACTACCCTGTGAAAACTTGAGAAAGGACTACCCTGTGAAAAATGCCTTCCAGATGAAAATCTGGAAGTTTGCCAGTATATAAAAGAAGGCGGTATAAGAGAACTTTGTGATATAAAACAAGAGTTAAAAAAATGGCAAGAACATTTTGAAAAACATATAAACTCATTACCTTGGAGTCTTCAAAACACTTGGGCAGAAAGAGTATTTTTAAAACATTCATTCGTTTTACTTGCACCAACAGGAATCGGAAAAACCTCTTTTGGTATATCTATGGCTTCCTATCTATCCAAACAAGGAAAAAGATGCTACATACTTTTACCAACCAAACTTTTAGTAAAACAAGTTTACGAAAGAGTAAAAAACTTTGGAGTAGATGAAAAAGATATACTTGCAATAGGTTTAGAAAAAAACAGCAAAGAAAAAGAAGAAAACAAAGAAAGACTTAAAAATGGAAAATTTAAAATACTCATAACCACCTCAATGTTTTTATACAAAAATTTCGACATATATCCAAAAGACTTTGACTTTATATTTGTAGACGACGTAGACTCATTCGTAAAAACAGCCAAAAACATAGATAAAGCCCTTTACATAATGGGATTTTCAGAAGATGATATAAACAAAGCTTTAGAACTCATAAAACTAAAAGGAAAACCAAACAAAACCCAAGAAGATTGGAACAAAATAAAAGAACTTACAGAATACACAGCAAAACAAAGAGAAAAAATAAAAGGAGTATTGATAGTATCATCTGCGACATCAAATCCTAAATCAAGTAGAGTTAGACTGTTTAGAGAACTCCTTGGATTTGAGATATCAACACCAACCTTTTATCTTAGAAACATCGTAGACAGCTACGACGAAGAATACTCTTTCGAAAAACTTGTATCTTGGATAAAAACCTTAGGAAACGGAGGACTTGTATTCATACCTTCAGACAAAGGAAAAGAGTTTGTAGATGAAGTAGTAGAAAAACTAAACAAACAAAAAATAAAAGCTTTATCTTACGAAGAGTTAGACGACAAAAACCTTAAAAAGTATGAAAACGGTAAAATCCAAGTTTTAGTTGGAATCTCATCTTACAGAAATCCACTGGCAAGAGGTTTAGACCTACCACACGTTATAAGATACGCCTTATTCTTTGGAGTACCAAAGATAGCAATATCTCTTAGATTAGAAGAAAACCTTTCCCATATGCTTTGGGCTTTAACTTCCATTCGTAGATACATAGTAAAAGCATTTCCAGAAATAACCCTAAAAATAAACCAATGGATAACTCAGCTACAAAAATACCAGTATATAACCCCAGAATTCCTCCAAGATAAACCACAACTAAAAGAAAAAATAGATAACCTACAAAAAGAGATAGCAGAATTCTTACAAAAACCAGAAGTCATACAATCTCTAAAATCTTCCGATGAAATAACTCTAAAACAGAAAGAAGATGGATACTACTTAATTGTATCTGATGCAACTGGATACCTGCAAGCATCTGGAAGAACATCAAGACTGTTTGCAGGCGGTATAACCAAAGGACTTTCTATCGTGATGATAGACGAAAAATCAGCCTTCAACCACCTTATAAGAAGAGTAAAATGGTTCAGTGAAGATATTGACTTTGTAGATATAAAACAGGTAAACATTCCACAGATAATAGAACAGATAGACAAAGACAGAGAACTTGTCAGAAGATTTTTACAGAAAAAAGACATTCCACAAGTTAAAGACCTTTTAAAACCAGCAGTAATCATCGTAGAATCACCAACAAAAGCAAAAACCATAGCAAACTTCTTCGGAAAGCCGGTAAGGAGAAGATTAAACCAAGCAGAAGTTTTAGAAACATCAACAGAAGGAAAATACCTTATGATTACAGCATCTTTGGGACATATCTTAGACCTTGTTAAAAATATGGCATACCACGGCGTAATCGTAAAAAAAGACGAAATAGCCCCTATATACGAACCAATAGAAGGAAAAGAAGACCTAATAAAAGACATTAGAAGACTATCTGTTGAAAGTATGGAAGTATACCTTGCTACAGACCCAGACGCAGAAGGAGAAAAAATATCTTGGGACCTATACGAACTACTAAAACCAATCATAAAAGATATAAAAAGAATGGAGTTTCACGAAGTTACAAAGAAAGCAATCATAAAAGCCATCCAAAGCCCAAGGGAAGTTGACAAAAACTTAGTAAAAGCCCAGATAGTTAGAAGAGTAGCAGACAGATGGATAGGTTTTGAATACTCTCAACTTTTACAAAAAAACTTTAACAAACCATGGCTTTCGGCAGGTAGAGTCCAAACACCCGTTTTAGGATGGATAATAAAAAGAGAAGAAGAAAGCAGAAAAAAAGTATACCTTATTTCTGTAAACATACCTATAAACGATAAACATTTTTCTTTCGAACTAACATTTGAATCAAAGAAAGAAGCCAAAACATTCTTCGAAAATTTAAAAGAGATAGAAATAAAAGTAGAAAAAACCTACGAAGAGATTGAAAATCCACCACCACCTTATAGAACAGACACTATGCTTAAAGATGCCAGCGATAAGTATAGATTTACACTTCCACAAACTATGGACTTAGCCCAAACACTTTTTGAACTTGGATACATAACCTATCACAGAACCGACTCTACAAGAGTTTCAGACGTAGGATTAAACCTTGCAAAAGAGATAATAACTCAGGAGTTTGGAGAAAACTACTTTAAACCAAGAGTTTGGGGAGAAGGCGGAGCCCACGAATGTATAAGACCCACCAAAAACATACTTCCAGAAGACTTTGAATCACTAATACTAAGCAAACAGATAGAAGGACTTAACTACAACCACCTAAGACTTTACAAAATGATTTTCAACAGATTTATAGCATCTCAGATGATACCAGTAAAAGTAAAAGTAGCAGAAATTAACGTAAAAGCCCTAAATTACGAAGTAAAAGAAAAATTAAAAACAGAAATACTGGAAAACGGATGGAACTTAGCTCTACCTTTAGAAACAAAACCAGTCGTAGAAGGTAAAATAAACGTAGAAAACTACAAAAACCTAAAAGAAAAACCAAAAGTATACCTTTACACCCATGGAGAACTTGTAAAAGATATGAAAGAAAAAGGAATAGGAAGACCATCAACTTATGCAACCATAATAGCAAAACTGATAGAAAGAGGATACGTAATAGAAAAGAAAGGATTTTTAATCCCTACAAAACTTGGAAAAACAGTTTACAACTTCCTAAACAGCAAACCAGAGATAAAAGAGTTTTTATCGGAAGAGTTTACAAGACAATTAGAAGAGATAATGGACAAAATCGAAGAAGGAAAAGAAGACTACGAAAAAATTTTAAGAAAGCTATACTTTGATGTTAAGAAAGAAAATTTATAGAAACTTTTTTGATATAATTTTATAAGCCTATGTTAGGGGGAATAACTATGGG
>PNIU01000105.1 GCA_002878035.1 Sulfurihydrogenibium sp. | reverse complement strand
TAATTCTGTTTGTTAATTTACTGATTTTATACTTACTCTACCAAAGGTATGAAATTTTTTTAAAAAAGTTTTACGTAGAGTATAGAAAGCTTAAAGAGATGCAATTTTTAGTAAATAATAAGGTTCAGACAAGTATAACTCTTACTGAAGATGGTATATCGTCTTTCTTAAAAGCAAAAGGCTTAGATGTTAGTAGTGTTTCTACAGTAGAAAACGGTATAGAAGTCCAGCTAAAACAGGTTAATCCCTTGGTTTTGGTGGATACGATTTACGAGCTTGAGAAAAACGGCATATCAGTAAACAACCTAAAAGCCGTCGATAACACAGGCACTGGTAAGATGAACGTAGATATGGTCCTTAGATGATAGTCAGATACTTTACAGGTATAGATGACAAAGGAACAAAAGTTACAGTAGCCTACGATATACTAAAGAAAGACTGGAAAGAAGTATCTAAAGAGTCAAAAGATAAAGTTTACCTTATTCCAGCCGACAGGCTAATATACTTTAAAGAAGATACAGAGATAGAAAACTACAATCAAATTTTAAATTACTACAAACTACTACTTGAAGAAAAGTATCCAAACTACCTTTACGATATCTACGTAGAAAAGTCCCAAAACAAAAACACAGTCCACGTAATGGTTGTCAAAAACTTCGATGTTTCTTCAGATTACTTTGCTTTAGATGGAGAGATTTTTACGTTAAAAAGGCTTTTAGAATTATCTGGAGAGAAGGAAGGTTACGTTTTTAACTTTGATACTGACAGGATAACGTGTGTTTTAGTGAAAAATGGTAGTATTCAGTATTACAGAGTTTTTAAAGGTGGCGAAGAGCCTTCTAAAATTATAAATCAACTTCCTTACGTAGAAAAAAACAAACCAGTTTTAATCGTAGGAAATCTGACTAAAGAGTTAAAAGACGAAGTAAGGTTTTTACTGTCTTCTTCAAACGTTATAGAAAAGGATAGAAAAAGTTTAGCTTTGGCTTGTGCTTTAAAACCGATTTTTGATAAAGATTTTTTAAGTTTTAGAAAAAACGAGTTTACAAAGGAAGAGTTAGAAAAGTTAAAACTGTTTTTGGTTGCAATGTTAGTAATCTACATAATCATATACTTTTTACCTTCTTACTTTGTAGAAAAGAAGATAAAGGATTTAAAAAAGCTTGAAGCCAAGATATTTAAATCGGCTTTTCCAGATGTGCCTGTTGTTTCTCCCTACGACCAGTTAAGGGCAAGTGTAAAAACCAATCTAAGTTTTGAGCTTTCTAAAAAACTTTCTCAGGTTAACTTACCTAAAAACAGTAAAATCTACTCTGTAGAGTATTTTGATGGTGTCTTAACAGTAAAAGGCGAGTCTTCTGAACCACCGCAACTTTCCAAATCTGTTAAAAAAACACCTTCAGGCAACTTTGAGTTTGAGATAGAGGTAAAATGATGAATATTTTGAAAGAGTATAGGTTTATCGTAGAAAGTGAAGACCAAAACTCTATAACCTTAATAGTCCCAGAAAACTACAACTTTCTACACGTAGAAGAGATAAGATTTAAAACAGGAAAAAACATTTTACTTAAAAAGATACCACAAGATGAGTTTACTAAACTCTTACAGGAAAAACTGTCTCAGGAAGACATAGTCCTTGAAAGCCAAAGCGAAGAAGTTAAAGCAGTATCCGACATACTGGCAACAGAAGAAGACAGTCCAATAGTAAACCTTGTTAACTCGATACTAATAAAAGCAAACACTTTAAACGCATCTGATATACACTTTGAGCCTTACGAAGATGAGTGTCTTGTAAGGTTTAGAATGGACGGAGTCCTTCACGAATACCTTAAAATACCACCAACAACATACTCTTCTGTAGTATCCAGAATAAAAGTTATGGCAAACCTTAACATAGCCGAGAGAAGAGTTCCGCAAGATGGAAGGATAGGTGTTAGGATAGGTTCAAAAGAGCTTGATATAAGGGTTTCGGTAGTTCCTACAGTCTTTGGAGAGAGAGTCGTATTAAGACTTTTAGATAAAAGTGGATTTTTACTTACACTGGAAGATTTGGGCTTTGACAACCAGTCTCTTGAAGTGTATAAAAAACTTATTAAAAAACCTTACGGAATCGTTCTGGTAACAGGTCCAACTGGAGCAGGTAAAAGTACCACACTTTACGCTTCCTTACTCTATATAAAAAACCCAAGAAAAAACATAATAACCATAGAAGACCCAGTAGAATACCAGATAAAAGGTATAAACCAGATACAGGTAAACCCGAAAGTAGGGCTTACTTTTGCAAGTGGTCTAAGGTCTATACTAAGACAGGACCCAGACATAATAATGGTAGGTGAGATAAGGGACAGTGAGACGGCAGATATAGCAGTCCACGCAGCATTAACGGGACACTTAGTCCTGTCTACCTTACATACAAACGACGCAGCATCTTCCGTAGCAAGACTTGTAGATATGGGAGTAGAGCCGTTTTTGATAGCAAACGCTTTAGAAGGAGTTGTAGCACAAAGACTTGTAAGGAAGATATGCCCTTACTGTAAAAAACCTTACAAACCAAGTAGGTTGGAAGTGGAAGAGCTTGGTTTAGACCCTTTACAAGATTACACATTTTTTAAAGGTGAAGGTTGTCAGTTTTGTATGAACACAGGCTACAAAGGTAGGATAGGTATCTACGAAGTCTTAGCTTTTGATGAGGAGCTTAAATCTCTTATCATAAAAACCCAGGACTCTATAGAGATAGAAAATTTAGCAAAGAAAAAAGGCTTTAAAACTATGTTTGAAGATGGAGTCCAAAAAGTGTTATCAGGAATAACTACACCACAAGAACTGTTAGCAGTTATAAAGTAAAGGAGAGGACTAAATGAAGAGAAAGATATTAGCCATACTTCTAACCATAGTTATGTTAAGTCAATCTTTCGCAGAAGAAAAACAGCAAAACACTAAGCAGACTCAAACCAACCAAACAACCACTTTAGAAGATGCTAAAAAATACAAAAAAGAAGGTAAAGTTTTACTTAACTTTAGAAATGCAGACATATCTGATGTAGTTACATTTATGGCAATTTTAACCGGTAAAAATATAATCTTGTCGGAAGATGTAAAAGGTAACATAACCCTTACTTCAGGTAAACCTGTTTCCCTTAAAGAAGCTTGGGACTTGTTTACAATCGTTTTAGCTATGAACAATCTATCAGTTGTAGAGGATAAAAACATCGTAAGAGTAGTGCCTGTAAATAAAGCAATTCCTACACTTTCAAAGGCAACTTCTTCTGGAGCTTTAGAGTTTTTTATATACCCACTTGAAAACGCAAACGTAAACGACGTTTTAAACGCAGTAAGACCTTTCTTATCACCAACTGCAAAAGCATCTGCCCATTTTCAATCAAACACAATCATCATATACGACTATAAAGCAAACGTTGATGCTGTAAAAAACCTTCTTGAAATATTAGACAGTAAGGAAAAATCCGGAACCCTTTACGTTTATCCTTTAAAGTATTTAAAAGCCGAAGAGGTTTACAAAACAATCAGCCCTATGATAGCTGCTATGCAAAAAAACAACCAAATAGCCGTAGCACCTAACCCAGAAAGCAACTCAATCGTTATATACGCAAACGAAAGTAACTACAAAACGTTAAAAGATATACTTGATTCCCTCGACACTCAAAGAGTTTTATCTGAAGGAAGAAGTTTTTACATCATACCTTTAAAATACACAACCGTTAGTGAGATAAGTAAAAGCCTTCAAAGTTTATTTTCAAA
>PNIU01000001.1 GCA_002878035.1 Sulfurihydrogenibium sp. | reverse complement strand
CATTTCCAAATTTAGAGCTTACAGCAACATCTGTAGGCTTTAGAAGTTTTGCACTGCTGAAGATAAACGGCAAATCTTACGTTGTTAGTCAAGGTCAAGTTATCCAAGGACTTAAAGTACTAAAGATTACAAACAGTTTTGTTGTAGTTAGCTACAACTCAAACCAAAAAACCATAAAACTTGGAGAAGTAATAAAACAAAGTGCAAACGCCAACCAACAGAACCCTAACGCACCACTAAACCTACCACCGTTAGATACTTTACTGTCATCTTCATCTAACAAAATACCTAAATCCGAGTTAGAAAGACTTACAGCAGACCCGGGGATAATGTTTACCCAGATAAGACTTATTCCATACGTAGAAAACGGGCAGACAAAAGGTTTCAGGTTTGACTGGATACAAGATGGAAGTCTTTTCCAAAAGATGGGATTACAGGTTGGAGACGTTTTAGTAGCTATAAACAACCAGCAGATAAACTCAGGAGAAGATGCATTTAGAATATTGCAAATAATAAGAAACGAGCCAAACTTTAAAGTTACAATACTTAGAAATGGAAAAACGATGGAGTTAAACTACTTTGTAGAGTAGGAGGAACAAAACAATGAGCGTTTTAGAAGATAGAGTTTCCATCATAGAAGAAACAATAATGAGAATACTCTACATTCAGCAGAAAAACGAAATAGAAATAAACAAATTTCACGAAGATGTAAAAAAATCCAAAGAAAATATGGAAAAGATGATTGCCGAGATGAAGCAGGATACAGAAAGGTTTAAACAAAATGTTGAAAAAATGGTAGCAGAGATGAAACAGGACACGGAAAACCTCAAAAAAGAGATGAGAGAATTTAAAGTAAAAATAGAAAAAATCGTTGAAGAAATGAAGCAGGATACAGAAAGATTTAAGCAAAATGTAGACAAGACAATAGCTGAAATGAAACAAGATACAGAAAAACTAAAAGAAGAAATGAAAGAGTTTAAAATCAAAATTGACAGAATGATTGAAGAGATGAAACGGGATACAGAAAACCCAAGGAAAGAACTGCAAGAAGAACGTAGAAATATGAACAAACAGTGGGGAGAGCTTTCAAACAAGATGGGAACGATAGTAGAAGATATAATCTTTCCTGCAACAGAGCCTGTTTTGACAAAATACTTTAACTGTGATTTGACAGAGTTATCTATGAATATAAAAAGGAAAAAGAACGGACTAAAAGATGAGTTTGACGTCGTAGCAGTGAGCAAACCGTGTAAGACTGTGTTTTTGATAGAAGTTAAAGCTACTTTAAAAGTAGAATACATAAACGAATTTAAAGATAAAAAAATAAACAGGTTTAGAGAGCTGTTTTCAGAATACAGCGATTATAAACTTATTCCGATAATTGCATCTTTGAGAATAGAAAATGATATATTAAACTATCTAACGAAAAACAGAATATACGCTATGGCTTACAGAAAGTGGGATTATATGGATATACTAAACTTTGATGAGTTAAGTAAAATTCAGTAAAGGAGAGGAAGTATGAAGAAAAACAGAGGTTTTACTCTCATCGAGCTTTTGGTTGTAATCATAATACTTGGACTTTTGGCAGCCTTGATTGTGCCAAAGATAACAGGTAGAGTTGACGAAGCAAAGGTAGAAACAACAAAAGTCCAGTTAAAAGCCCTAAAAGATGCTTTAGAACAGTATAAACTTGACAACGGAACCTATCCTACAACCCAGCAAGGTTTAAAAGCACTTGTAGAAAAACCAACTACACCACCTATTCCACCAAGATGGAGACAGTACTTAGACAAACTACCAAAAGATGGTTGGGGAAACGACTTTATATACGTATCACCCGGCGTAAACAGACCGTTTGAGTTAAAATCACCCGGACCTGACGGCGTAGAAGGAACAGATGACGATATAAGCGTTTGGGACGACAAATAAAATTATGAAAGGTTTTACACTTATAGAAGTGCTTATTGCTATAGTTATAGTAGGAGTGTCCTTTACAGTTTTGTTTGAACTTTTATACAGAGGACAAAAAGACCTTTCAGAAGCAAAAAACCTGTTTTACAACTTTCTGATTGTAGATGGCAAGTTAAAGCAAGGAGACCTTTCTAACTTATCGATAACTACAAGAGAGATAAACGTAATGTCTTTACCTATCTTAGAGAGAACTTATGAAAAAAACGGCGTATACATCAGAACCTATCAACCAAAGTAAAGGTTTTACACTTATAGAAGTATTAGTAGTTATAGCTATCATATCCCTCGTGTTTGGAGTTTTGTCTTACTCTCTTTACTCTTCCATCACAAACAGTTTAGAACTTTCAAAAACTTCAGAGAATATAAAAAACCTATCTTCTTTTTTCTGGGATATGGAAAAAAAGTTTTCAACGTCAAAAGCTTTATACTTAAAAAACTTTAACGGTAGTCCAGTCCTTACCCTTTACAACACAGCAGGAAACAATAAAGGACTTGTTAAATCTGTATTTTTCATAAAAGAAAACTTTCTTTACTACTACGAGTATCCTTACATTTACGCAGACCCATTTTTTTACGACGAAAAAGAAAGCTACAAACTCTTTAAAGTAAAAGATGTAAAAATATACGTTGTAAAAGACAACCAACAAATGATGGAGTTTCAAGGCATGCCAGACTACTTAGTTTTTGAAATAGATGGAACTAAGATGGTTTTTAAATGATTGTGTTATAATCAAAGTTGATAAACATTTTGCAAAAGTTGAGAGAGTAGATTTTAATGGTTGAGTTTTACTACGAAGGATATCTAAAAGGTAAGAAAGTAAAAGGAACTATTCAAGCCGTTGATAAAGCTACGGCAGTAAAGAAATTAAGAGAAGAAGGTATACTTCCCATTTCTATATCTCAACAAAAGAGTATTTTAAACCTGCAGTTTTTTACAAAAAAGCCATCTGGAGAAGAGGTAGCCTTTGCACTTATGCAGATTCATACATTACTAAAAAATGGACTTCCACTAACAAAGGTTTTAGAGCTTGTGTCTTCTCAAGTAGAAAACCAGCTTTTAGCTTCTGAGATACTAAAGATAAAAACGGCTATAGAAAGTGGTAAAAGCCTACACGAAGCCTTTAGAGAAAGTAAGCTGTTTCCAGACTTTTTACCTGTGATGCTACAGTCTGCCGCAACTTCAGAAAACCTTGAGTTTGTGTTTAAAATCTCTTCTGACTTTATGTTTAAAGTGTCTCAAATTAAAAGTAAAATAATATCTTCTCTGATATATCCATCTGTTATAATCGGTTTTAGTGTTGTTTCTGTTTTTATAGCGGTTAGGTTTGTCGTGCCAAAGATAGTTGCAGTTTTAGAAAACTTTGGTAAAGAACCACCTTTGATTACCAAGATTATGGTTTATTTCTCTAAAGTTTTAACGGTTTTATTCTACCTACTACCTGTTTTTGTTGCTGCATTTATATTTAGATACAAAATTATCAGTAAAGAAAGTTATGATAGGTTTTTACTTGGTATTCCTGTAGTTGGTAAGATTATACTTTACTTTAACCTTTCAAGGTTTGCTAAGATACTGGCTATGACCCTTGCAACCAACACACCTATACAGCAAGCCGTAAGTATGGCAGTAAGTAGCATTTCCAACGAATACCTAAAAAAACAGTTAAAAGACTTACCTGAAAGCATATCAAAAGGCCAGTCCATCTCAAAAGCTTTACAAAACATTAAAGTTATACCACCTTTATTTTTAAACCTTATACAGACTGGAGAACAAAGTGGAGAGCTTGAAAGTATGCTTGAAACTGTTGCTAAAGTTTACGACGATTTAAC
>PNIU01000073.1 GCA_002878035.1 Sulfurihydrogenibium sp. | reverse complement strand
ATCACCAAACTTTATGTCAAAAAACAAAATTGTGCCATTTTCATACGAAAACAACGTTTTAAGAATAGCAATGTTAAACCCTACAGACAAAGATGCTGTAAACCAGCTTAAGTTTTTCACAGGTACACGAATAGTAGAGATATACGTTGCGACATTATCTGAAATAGAAAATCTTTACAGAGAAATTTTAGCTCTAATGCCTGCAAAAAGTATGCTCGAAGAAATTACCATCGATGCAGAAGTAAGTGAAGAGCAAGTGGAAAAAGAAGAAAATTTAGAGCAAGTCTTAGCCGAAGCAGAAGATAGTCCTATAGTAAAACTTTCAAGAGCAATCATAGTAGAAGCTATAAACAGTGGAGCATCTGACATTCATATAGAACCTATGGAAAAGGTTGTAAGAGTTCGCTACCGTATAGACGGTATACTAAGAACGGTAAAAGAGTATCCACCATCTGTAAAGGACTCTTTAGTGACGAGATACAAAATAATGGCAAACCTTGATATATCTGAAAAAAGACTGCCTCAAGATGGAAGAATAAGGATTAATATAAACAATAAAAAGTACGACCTTAGGGTGTCTATACTTCCTGTAGTTTACGGCGAAAAAATAGTTATGAGGATACAGGACGCCGAAAGCTATCTGAAGGTAAAGCTTGAAGATTTAGGTTTTGAAGAGGATGACTTAAAACTTTTTAGAGAAGGTATATACTCTCCTTGGGGAATGGTTTTGGTTACAGGTCCTACAGGTTCTGGTAAAACGACCACTTTGTATGCAGCCTTAATGGAAAGAAACAAAGATGATGTTAACATAATGACAGCCGAAGACCCAGTAGAAGTATCAATATTCGGTATAAACCAGGTCCATGTAAAAGAAGAAATAGGATTAACTTTTGCCGCAGCTTTAAGAGCATTTTTAAGACAGGACCCAGATATAATTCTCGTTGGTGAGATTAGAGATAAAGAAACTGCTGAGATTGCCGTAAAAGCTGCACTAACAGGACACCTTGTATTTTCAACATTACACACAAACGACGCTCCTTCAACTATAACAAGGCTTATAGATATAGGAGTAGATAGATTCCTTGTTTCAACTTCAGTTCATACTATAGTAGCACAAAGACTTATAAGAAAACTTTGTAATAACTGTAAGCAACCTGCAAACTTTCCAGTTGAAGTGTTAAAAAGTTTTGGGTTTACTGACGAAGATATAAAAGAAGGACAGTTTTTTGTTCATAAACCAGGTGGATGTGAAAAGTGTAATGGGACAGGTTATAAGGGAAGAACGGCTGTACACGAAATTCTAAAACTCACGGAAGACATAAGGAAACTTGTTATAGAAGGTAAAAGTGCAGACGAGATAAGAGAATACGCTATAAAAAATGGTATGAAAACCCTTTACAAAGATGGTCTCATAAAGATGAAAAAAGGTATAACTGATATAGCCGAAATAGAAAGAGTGCTGATGAAATAAAGGAGGGAATAGGAATGAATGCTGAAACATTAACCTCAACAAAAAGTTTAGCTATAGACGAAATAGCAAAGGATGCAGTAGAAAGGAAAGCAAGTGATATACACATAACAGCAGGCCTTCCACCATGTGTAAGGATAGATGGAAAAATAACACCTCTTCCTGGTTACCCTGTTTTGACTCCTAAGGATTCCCAATCACTTATTTACTCTTTTATGAACGAAAAGCAAAAGAAAACATTTGAGGAAGAAAAAGAGGTAGACTTTTCTTTTGGTATTAAAGGTTTAGGAAGGTTCAGGGTAAACGTCTACTATCAAAGGGGTACGGTAGCGGCAGCCTTAAGAAGGATTCCTTACGAGATAAAGCCAATGGAGGAACTTGGTCTTATACCTAAAGTTAAAGACCTATGCCATCTTTCGATGGGTCTTGTTTTAGTTACGGGACCTACAGGTTCAGGTAAGACTACTACTCTCGCATCAATGATAGATTATATAAACTCCAATTTTCCTTATCATATACTTACGATAGAGGACCCAATAGAATATGTCTACCAACACAAAAAATCTAAAGTGGCCCAAAGGGAAGTTGGAACAGATACAGACTCTTTTGCAAGAGCTTTAAAATACGCTTTAAGGGAAGACCCAGACGTTATACTCGTTGGAGAGATGAGGGACCTTGAAACTATCAGAGCTGCATTAATGGCTGCTGAAACAGGTCACTTGGTTTTTGGTACACTTCACACAAACACAGCTATACAGACCATAAACAGAATAATTAACGTATTCCCTATGGAAGAGCAAGACCAGATAAGGACAGAGTTAAGCTTTGTTTTACAAGGTGTAATATCTCAGAGATTACTACCAAAAATTGGTGGTGGTAGAGTTTTAATTCATGAAGTTTTAATTCCTAACACAGCTATAAGGAACCTGATAAGAGAGAATAAAATCCACCAGATTTACGGTTTGATGCAGACTGGACAGGCAGAAAGCGGAATGCAAACAATGAACCAGTCTTTACTTAAAGCTTTAAAATCTAAATTAATTACATTAGAAGACGCACTTAGAATATCTCCTGAACCAGAAGAACTTAAAAGAATGATACAAGTTGCGGGGATTAAGTGATGAAAGTAAAGTACGTAGCGAGGGATAAATTCGGTATAAAAAAATCTGGAGTTATAGAGGCTTCTACAATTGAAGAGGCTGAAAGTATTTTAAAAAACCAAGGTCTTATTGATATACAGATAAACGTAAAGACTGTTAAAGAAAAAAGTGGTAAAGAAGCTGGTAGTGGCGGAATAACGTTATTTAAGAAAAAAGTAAAAGATGAAGACCTTGCACTTTTTACAAGACAGCTGGGTGCTATGATAGGAGCTGGTGTAGGTATCGTTCAAGCTTTAGAAATCTTAGCAGAACAACTTCCAAACCCTACTATGAAAGAAGCTTTGTTAAAAGTTAGAAACGACGTTAGTACAGGAACAAGCCTTGCAAAGGCAATGGCTAAACATCCAAAAGTCTTTCCTACCTTTTTAGTTAACCTTATAGCTTCAGCAGAAGAATCTGGTAAGTTAGACGAAACTTTAAAAAGAGCTACCATTTACTACGAAAAACTTGCATCAATAAAAGGAAAGATAAAAAGCGCCGCTTGGTATCCTACAGCAGTCTTAGTTATTGCTACGTTGATAGTTTTAGGTTTATTAACCTTCGTAGTTCCTACCTTCGCAGAAATCTACAGCAGTATGGGTGGAGAGTTGCCGTTTTTAACACAAGTATTAATAAATATCAGTAACAATCTAAAAGCAAACATTTTGTTTATAATAGGGTTTATAGTGTTTTTAGTAATATTAAATAGATTAATATACAGAACATATCAAGGTAAAAAGTTTTACCACTCACTTTTCTTAAAAATACCACTGATAGGTGAGATACTGCATAAAGGTGCTTTAGCTAAGTTTGCAAGAACTTTTGCAACGCTAACCAGTGCTGGTGTTCCTATTTTAAGAGCTATAGAGATTGCTTCGGCTACCGTTGGTAATATTCTTATAGAAGAATCTTTACAAAAAACAAGGGCAGAAATAGAAAAGGGAAGACCTTTCAACCAATCTTTGGATAAAAAGTACTTTCCACCTATGTTTATTGCCATGGCAAGTGTTGGAGAAAACAGTGGTAGATTAGATGAGATGCTGGACACTATAGCATCATTTTACGAAGAAGAAGTAGACAGAAAAGTAGATGCTCTTATATCAACGTTAGAGCCTTTAATGATGGTTGTTATAGGTGGTATAGTAGGTTTTATTCTTATAGCACTTTACTTACCTATATTCAAAATGGGAGAACTCATCACAAAATAAAAAATCATTAACTTCGTTTTTGGGTTATGTAATCAAGAACATTTTTAGCATCTGCAGAGGGGTCAACGCCTCTGTAGATTTTCTCTA
>PNIU01000039.1 GCA_002878035.1 Sulfurihydrogenibium sp. | reverse complement strand
AAACGGTTTAGGTAAAGTGCCTTTACTACCTCAGTATTTGATAGAGAAAAAAGAAGACTACTACAAATTTAGAAACTACGAAGGTAAAGAGGTAGAAGTCAAGATTTAGATTAAATCGATGAGTTTATCTATCTGTTGGTATGTATTGTTATAGCTAACTGTAATCCTTAGTCTTGATGTACCTTTAGGCACTGTAGGTGGTCTTATGGCTTGGATAAATATTTTGTTTTCCATTAGTCTATCTCTGATTTTTAAGGCTTCTTCTTCTCTTCCAACAATGTAGGAAAGTATCGGAGTTCCGTGGAAGGAAATTTTTATACCTTTTTTTTCTAAACCTTTGTAAAGGTAGCTTGCTTTTTCTAAAACATCAACTCTTCTAAAATCTTCCTTGGCTAAAAGCTTAAAATTTTCCAAAGATATGAAGTTTTGAATTGGAGATAGACCAGTTGTAAAGATAACGGAGCGCATTTTGTTTATCAGAAAGTTTATCAGTTTTTCACATCCACAGATGAAAGCGCCATAACTTCCAACAGCTTTCGATAAGGTTCCCATCTGTATTATGTTATCCTTTGGTTTTAAGCCAAAATGAAATAAAGTCCCTCTTCCTTCTCCAGTTATACCTGTGCCGTGAGCGTCGTCTACTATAACGACAGCATCGTATCTATCTGCAACTTCTACTATCTTATCTAATGGAGCTATGTCTCCTTCCATACTGAAGACGCCATCTGTTATTATATACTTTCTTCCTTTCGTGCTAATACTTCTTAGCTTCTTTTCTAAGTCTTCAACATCTGTGTGGTTGTATATTACTTTTTTGGCTTTTGACAGCCTTACACCATCTATTATAGATGCATGGTTTAACTCATCGCTAAAAATAGTATCTTCTTCTGTTGTTAAAGCTTGTATAAGTCCAACGTTTGCCATATAACCACTGCCTACTACTAAACACTTTTCTGTCTGTTTAAATTTTGCTATAAAATCTTCCAGTTCTTTTTGAATATCTGTATAACCAGAGACTAAGACTGATGCTCCACTACCTAATGAAAGTTTATCTATATTTTTTATCAGTTCTTCCTTTGTCTTTGGATTGTCTTTTAAGCCAAGGTAGTCGTTTGATGAAAAGTTTATAAAATCTTCTGGGATTACAAGCCTTTCTCGATAAAGATTTTTAGATTTTATATCTTCTAACGTTTTTTCTAAAAATTCTTTAAAGCTACTCAACTTTTCCTGTTGTAGACAAAGTTTTTAAAGTTTTCTAAAAGTTTTAGACCGGCTTTTTGGCTTTTTTCTGGATGAAATTGGACGGCCCATACATTTCCTAACTCTATGGAAGAGCAAAAGTCTATTCCATAATCTGTGGTTGTGGCTATGACGTTTTGGTCTTCTGGTTTACAGTAGTAAGAATGGACAAAGTAGAAAAACTCTCCATCTTTTATCCCTTCAAACATCTTAGACTCTTTTTGTATATGTATCTGATTCCAGCCCATATGCGGTATTTTTATAGGCAGTTTTTCATCAAACCTGACAACACTACCTTTTACTACTGCAAGTCCTTCGTGGCTACCAAACTCGTATCCATACTCAAAAAGTATCTGAAGACCAAGACATATACCAAGGTAAGGTTTACCTTCGTTGATGGCTTTTACTATCTTTTCTTTTAATCCAAGTCTTTTGAGGTTATGGATAGCATCTCCAAAAGCTCCAACGCCCGGAACGACTACAGCATCTACCTTTTCTATATCTTCTGGGTTTGATGTTCTTTTTACTTGAAAACCTACCTTTTCAAGGGCTTTTTCTACACTTCTTAAATTTCCCATTCCGTAATCTACAAGAGCTATCATCTACACCTCTATGTTTGATTTTAACTCTTGCACTAAATTTTTTAAGCTTTCAAAGTCTTTTTTACCTTGCAGTCTCACGATGGCACTCCCTACTATCACTCCATCTGCTATCTGAGATATTATCTTTGCATGTTCTCCTTTAGATACTCCAAATCCTACTGCGACTTTTTTATCCGTAATCTTTCTGACTAAGGATAGCTTTTCTCTAAGTTCGTCCCAAGGTAAGGTTTGCCTTTCTCCTGTAATACCAGTTAGAGATACGTAGTAAATAAAATCGTCACTCATACTTGAAACAAGTTTTATCCTGTCTTCGTCAGATGTAGGAGCAAGTAGAAAAGTTACTGATAAGTCAAGTTTGTTTGCAGTCTCTTTAAAGTTTTTTCCTTCTTCCGGTGGTAAGTCTGGAACGATAAAACCGTCTATTCCACTGTCTTTTGCCATCTTACAAAACTTTTCTTCACCAACTTTAAAAATCGGGTTGTAGTAGGTCATAGCTATAAGTGGAATGTTTGGATATCTTTCTTTTATGTTCTTTGTGATTTCAAAAACTTTTGGTGGTGTTATACCATCTTTTACGGCTTTTTCGTGGGCTACTTGAATTGTAACTCCATCTGCCACAGGGTCGGAAAAAGGAAATCCAACTTCTAATATATCAGCTCCGCTTTCTATCAATGTATAAGCCGTTTTTAAACTGTCTTCTACGGAAGGGTATCCTGCCATAAAGTAACAAATTAAGGGTTTTCTTTCTTGAAAAATTTTCCTTATCAACTTTTACTCCTTCACTCTGTTAAAAATCTCCGAGATAAGATTGTCTATCCCTGTTCCTTCTTTTGAAGATACTAAGAGTATGGGAACGTTTTCATCAAGTTCTAACGTGTCTTTTATGATTTTTTTAGCTTTTGCTTTTTCGCTTTGGTTTAGTTTGTCTATCTTTGTTCCTACGACAATGTATGGTTTTTCAAAGCTTTCGAGCCACTGTTTCATAAGTATATCAAGGTTTGTTGGTGGATACCTTGTATCAACCAGCATTATGATTAACTTTAAATTTTCTCTGTTTAAAAGGTAGTTTTCTATCATCTTCTGCCAGTTTAACCTTTCTTTTTGAGATACGGAAGCAAATCCGTATCCTGGCAAATCTACGAAGTAGATATCATCGTTAAAGGTAAAGAAATTTATAAGTCTTGTTTTTCCGGGGGTAGAGCTAACTTTTGCTACTGATTTTTTGAATATTGCGTTGATTAGAGAGGACTTTCCTACGTTTGACCTTCCGACTATCGCAACCTCCGGTTTATCGGCAGGAGGATAGTCTTCCGGTTTTACCGCACTTTTTATAAACTTTACATTCTTTAGACTCATTTTTAGCTTGCTTTTTCATAAACGAAAATTGGGGGTTTGTTTTTTAAAACTACGTCTTTATCTATCACAACTTTTTTTAGGGTTTTTTGGTTAGGAGCTTCATACATAACATCAAGCATTATATCTTCTATGATGGCTCTTAATCCTCTTGCTCCTGTCTTTCTCTTTATAGCTTCTTTAGCTATTTCTCTTAAGGCGTCTTCTGTAAACTCAAGGTCTATTCCATCTACGGCAAGTAAAGCTTGATACTGCTTTACTAAAGCGTTTTTTGGCTCTGTTAACACTCTAACGAGCATATCTTCGTCAAGCTCTTTTAACGTAGCTACTACCGGTATTCTACCGAGGAACTCTGGTATAAGTCCAAACTTTATAAGGTCTTCCGGTTGGACTTTTTCGAGAATATCTCCTTCTTCTTGCTTACTTTTAATATCAGCTCCAAATCCGATGGATTTTTTTCCAAGTCTTTGTCTGATTATATCCTCTAAACCTACAAAAGCTCCACCAAGTATAAAGAGTATGTTTGTAGTATCTATTTGGATAAACTCTTGATGGGGATGTTTTCTACCACCTTGAGGTGGAACGTTTGCTATAGTTCCTTCAAGGATTTTTAAAAGAGCCTGCTGAACTCCTTCTCCAGATACGTCCCTTGTTATGGAAGGGTTTTCTCCGGATTTTTTCGCTATCTTATCTACTTCGTCTATGTAAACAATACCTTTTTCTGCAGCTTCAACGTCGTAGTCGGCGTTTTGTAATAACCTTGCAAGTATACTTTCTACGTCTTCTCCAACGTATCCGGCTTCGGTAATGTTTGTTGCATCGGCTATGGCAAAAGGCACGTTAAGTATTCTTGCTAACGTTCTTGCAAGTAGTGTTTTACCTGAACCGGTAGGACCTATAAGTAGAATGTTACTTTTTTCAACTTCTACACCGCTGTTTTTAAACAAGTCTTTTTGATATATTCTTTTGTAGTGGTTGTAAACGGCAACTGAAAGTATTTTCTTGGCTTTCTCTTGACCGATTACATACTCATCGAGTTTGGCTTTTATTTCTGCTGGTGTAGGAAGGTCTACAACTTTTTCAAACTTTTTGTTTTCCAGCTCTTCTCTTACTATAGAGGCAAGTCTGTCAACACAGGAGTCACATACGTATATCCCGTTTGGTCCTTCTACCATTATTTGGGCTTGATTTTCAGGTTTTCCGCAGAATGAGCATTTCTTCATTTACTTATCTTCACCTCTTTTGTATATAACTTTATCTATAAGACCGTACTCTTTTGCTTCTTCAGCAGACATAAAGAAGTCTCTTTCTGTATCAGCTTCTATCTTTTCTATAGGTTGTCCTGTGTGTTTAGCTAAATATTCGTTTAGCATTCTTTTGAGTCTGAGTATCTCTCTTGCGTGTATCTCTATGTCTGTTGCCTGACCTTGGAAACCACCAAGTGGTTGGTGAATCATTATTCTTGCGTTTGGTAAAGCATACCTTTTACCTTTAGCTCCTGCAGACAGTAAGAAAGCTCCCATCGATGCTGCTTGTCCCATACATATGGTAACTACATCTGGCTTAATGTAATTCATCGTGTCGTATATAGCAAAACCTGCCGTTACAACACCGCCGGGAGAGTTTATATACATATATATGTCTTTTTCTGGGTCTTCTGCTTCCAAAAACAAAAGCTGAGCTACTATAAGGTTTGCTACATGGTCGTCTATAGGTGTTCCAAGAAGTATTATTCTATCTTTTAGTAGTCTTGAGTATATGTCGTAAGCTCTTTCTCCTCTTGGAGTTTGCTCTATTACTATTGGAACTAACTGATTGATTATCTTATCCATTTTTCTCCTCTGGTTGTGTATTTTCTTGTTTTGGTTCAACTTCTTTAATATTTGCCTTCTGTGTAAGAATGTCAAGGGCTTTTTGTCTTAATATATCACTTCTGATACCTTCAATAAGGTTTCTTTCTTTGAGATACTCTTTAAATTCTGCAGGGTTTGTTTGATAGCTTTGTGCTAATCTTTCTATTTCTCTGTCAAGTTCTTCATCGGAAACTGTTAAACCTTCTTTTTCTGCTATTTTTGTAAGGACAAACATAACTCTAATGTTATTAATTGCTGTTTTCGTAATGCCTTCTCTTGCTGCTTCCAACATATCTGCGTTAGGGTTTATACCGTAGGATTTAAGTTGCTGAACGTACCTTTGGGCTAAATTTTGAACTTCCATTTCCAGTAGGGAAGCTGGCACAGGGAAGTCATACTCAGATGCTATCTTGTCAAGTATTTTTTGCTGGACTTCTTGCTTTTTAATGTTTTCAATCTGTTTTTGTAAATCTTCTCTTATTTTGTTTTTAGCTTCCTCTACGTTTTCTCCAAGACCGATTTTCTTAACAAATTCGTCGTTAAACTCTGGAACGATTTTTTTCTTAACTTCCAATATCTGGATTTCAACCTTTGCTTTACCTATTTCTTCTCCTTTTTCGTTGTAGAGAGGCACATTTTCAAGTTCTACCTTATCTGAAGCTTTCTTACCTTTTATAGCTTCTTCTATCTCTTTTCTTAAAGTTCCAGAGCCGATTATTGCTTCAAACTCGTCTTCCTCTTCTTCTCCTTTATCTGAAACAATGTGGTACTTAAGCTTTACTAAGTCCCCTTCTTCTACTTCTTTGTCCTGTGTTTGGTATTCTGCGTTTCTTTCTAAGAGATTTTTAATGTATTTTTCTACATCTTCATCTTTTAGCTCTAACTTTGTAATCTCTACTTCTAATCCTTCGTAAGGTTTTAACTCAAATTCTGGTGCTACTTCAAAGCTTACTTTAAATACTATTTTTTCATCGTTTTCTATTTTTACATCACCAAAGTAAACTTCTTGAGTAACTGGCTTTAGATTTTCTTTTTCGAGGATTTCTGGTAAAAATTTGTTTACGTAGTTTCTTGCAACTTCTTCTTGAATTTCCTTTTTATACTTAGCTTTAACTATGTTTTTTGGAACGTTTCCTTTTCTAAATCCCGGTACGCTTGCTACTTTTGATATTTCTTTTACAACTTCTTCTATAAGGTTTTTTACTTTTTCTCCTTCGTCTTCTATAGTTAAAGTTCTTACAAGCTCGTTAGCTTCTACTACTACGTTCATTTAATACACTCCTTATGCGTTTTTTATAAAACTACATTATATCATAACTCTAAAAATTAAAATTTGCATATTTTTTGTGCAAAACACTTTTAAATTTAAAAAATTTATCTTATAATATAAAATTACTTTTTAAAATCAAAATCCTGTAAAGGAGGTTTTTTTATCATGGGCAGTATTAGCCCGACGAAAATTTTGAAGAAAAAAACGTTTAAGGAGGAAAGAAAATGGAAAAAACCCTCGGACTGCATATCATAGCGGACCTATACGGAGTAGATTTTGAAAAAATAGACCATGTTGAAGATGTTAAAGCACTTCTTGAAGGAGCTGTCAAATACGCAAACCTTAGTAAACTTTCATCTCACTATCATCAGTTTAATCCTCACGGAGCAACTGGTGTAATTCTCTTAGAAGAATCCCATATATCAATCCACACTTGGCCAGAGCATGGCTACGCTGCCATAGATGTTTACACCTGCGGTGGAAAAGAAAAAACCTTTAAAGCTATGGAATACATCATCAAAACTCTAAAACCGAAAAGAGTTGA
The DNA here is from genome assembly GCA_002878035.1 of Sulfurihydrogenibium sp. Classification (GTDB taxonomy): domain Bacteria; phylum Aquificota; class Aquificia; order Aquificales; family Hydrogenothermaceae; genus Sulfurihydrogenibium. Next base: position 17,103 of record PNIU01000039.1, on the reverse strand, counting down.
TGAAAAGATAGCAGAAAGGGGTGTAGTCCCTGTAGAGCCGGAAGGTGTAAACATAGAAAAGTGGCAGATGGTAGCAACTGCTTAATCTGATTTAAAACATAGTTACCCTTTCATAAAAGTTGTAATATTCTAATTAAAAACTGTAAGGGGTATACTATGTTAAATGAAAACTTACTTAAGCTTTTAAACGACCTAACACCTTCCATTTTTGCTACTACAAGCGAAGGTAAACCATACCTTGCTTTTGTTAGCTGGCTTATAGCAAAGGACGAAAACACTATAAGAGTTGCTTTGAGTAAAAACTCAAAGTCTGTTGAAAACGTAAAATCAAATCCAAACGTGGCTATATCGGTTTTTGGACCTGAGATAGCATCTACGATTTACGGAACGGCTAAAATTATAAAGGATACGATAGAAGAAATACCTTTCCCTGTATCCGTTTTAGAAGTAAAAGTTGAGAGCGTTGTAGATAACCTATTTCCCGGAGCTACAGTAAAAGGAACTATTCCTTTTGAACACACTGGAAACGTTCAGAAAGCGTTAGAATTAGATGAAAAAGTTTTAAAAGCTTTGAGAAGTTAATAGAATTTTCGGAAGAGGATTCCTCTTCCGTTTTAAAATTTACAAACTTCTTATTTTACTGATTATTTTAGTAGTTGAAGTATCATATACAAAATCTATCGTTAAAACTTTACCACCGTAAGACTTTACAAAATCTGCCCCAACGATGTTTTCTATTTTCCAGTCTCCACCTTTTACTAAAACGTCTGGCTTAATTTCTTTTATCAGTCTTTCTGGAGTGTCTTCATCAAAGATTATTACAAGGTCAACTGGTTTTAAAGCAGAAAGGACTTTTTTTCTGTGTTCCTGTGGATTTACTGGTCTATCTTTACCCTTTAATCTTCTGACAGAATCATCACTGTTTAATCCTACTACAAGGAAATCTCCCAAAGATTTAGCTTTTTCTAAGTAATCTACATGACCGGCGTGTATAATATCAAAACAACCGTTTGTAAAAACTATTTTTTTACCTTCTTTCCTTACTTTTTCGATAATATCCATATACTCCATAATTTACCTCTTTGGAAAGATTATAGCGTAGTTTAGTAAAAAGATAGGAAAGGAAATCAGAAAATAAAGGCTGTTATTAAACACTACCGACGTTATAAATCCAACTAAAGCAGGTAAGTAAGCGATTGTAAGTAATAAGTTAAAACGTTTTTTTCTATTTAAAAGCAAGATAGTAGGCGTGATGCTTAAAAGTAGAATAAATACAGAAGGAATTGAAAAAATATAAAAATCTGGTTTTAATGGTATCTTCAAAATTATAAGTAATGCAAACCAGATAAAAATGGAAAATAAAGTTGCAAAGTACTTCTTTCTTTTTTCTATAAGGTCTTTATTCAAGGTTTAATCCTTTTGAAGCTCTTTCCTTTGCTTTTTCAAACTCTTTTACCACTTTTTCAAACTCTTTTAGAAGTTTTTTACCGTATTCTGTTAATCTTGAACCACCACCACCCGGTCCACCTCTAAATGTCTCTACTATTTTTTCTCCAGCTCTTTTTTCCATAGCGTCCAAGAAATACAAAGCTTTTCTGTAAGTTATTCCCATGTTTTCAGCCGCTTGTCTGATAGAACCTGTTTTTTCTATCTCCCTAAGAAGCTCTTCTCTTCCAAGACCAATAAGAATCTCGCCGTTTTTCTCAACCCAAACCTTGTACTTTATCTCCATGTCAAAAACCCCCAAGGTAAAAGTTATATATCTTTTCTCCAAAGAAAAGGTAAATAGTTCCAGCCATAGCTAAAAAAGGTCCAAAAGGAATTTCCAGTTTCATGATTTCATTTTCTTTCTGTTTTTTCATAAAATACAGTGATGCCACAAGTCCAAGAACAGAACCAAATAAAATCGTAAACAATGCACCAAACCAACCAACGTAACTACCGATAAAAGCAAGTAGTTTAACATCTCCCATTCCAAGTCCTTCTATATTTCTTACCTTTAGATAGAAAAAAGCTATTAAAAATAAAAACCCACTACCTACTAAACTACCTAAAAGGGCGTTTATCAAAGGTTCAAAACTTCCCTGTTGAAAGCTTTTTATACCAGCGTAAAGCAGTCCAGAAAACACTCCTAAAAAGTTTATTTCATCAGGAATGATTTTAAAATCCCAATCGATAAAAGATAAAGCTATCATCGAAGCCAAAAAGTAAAACGTAAAGACAAAATCTAACGTAAATCCAAATTTTAAGTAGGAAACTACAGCAGCCAATGCCGTTATAAACTCTACTATCGGATATCTTATAGAGATATCAGTTTTACAAAATCTACACTTTCCTTTTAGTATTATGTAAGAGACTATCGGTATGTTATCGTACCACTTTATTCGGTTTTTACACGTAGGACAGGTAGATGGAGGATAAACTATAGACATTTCTCTCGGTAGTCTGTAAATAACCACATTTAAAAAACTACCTATGGAAGCACCCAGTAAAAATACAGCAGCCAATTTTAAAATTTCGTAAACGTTAGTTTCCATTTTTTTCTCCTTTTGTTTCTATCGGAGTTTTTTCTAACCTTTCAGTATAGATGACTATCAACCTTGCTATTACAAACACTAAAATGGATATGATGTAAAAGTAGGTTTCTTTAAACTCCTCTCCTTCAGCGTTAAGAATTAGGATAGACCTTATCGTTCCAGCAATAGCCGTATCTATAAAGATAGTTAAAGATATTTTTTCTCCTCTAATAAGGTTTATTTCTGCTCTTAAAAGACCAGAAAGAGGCCAAAGAAGGATTGCTATACCAAACAACCTTAACGCACTTCCGCTTATGTTCTTTTTAAACTCTGCTATATTTTTTAAAAGTCCTATAAAATCGTGAACGAACCAAGTGAATATTGCAACCGATACGATAACTATAACGGTAGCTAAAAATAGATGTATCAGTCTATCGAAGTTTTCTAAAAAATTTATTAAAGATTCATCTAAGGTAGAAAGTTTTTCTCCTAGTCTATTTTTGAGACGAACTATTTTCTTTTTCAAGGTCTTCCTCAAGTTGTTTTTTGAGTTGTTGTCCTTTTTTTACCAGAAAGATAACCTGAAAGGTTGTAAAACCAAGTAAAACTGCTATAACACCTTCAAATTTACCGATTATGTATCCAAGTAAAGCAGCACCTATCGGAAACGGCACTCTGAAAACCATACTCATAAGAATTTTGTTTTTCTCAGCTCCGTAAGTCCCTACACTTTTCCACATATGCCAAAAGTATAGAACACCCGATATGAAACCTAATATGAAAAGAAGAGGATATAAAAATGCCACAGAAAACTCCTTGTGTTTTTATGTTAAAATTATTATAACATCATAAAAAAACGGAGTTTAACATGGAAAAAGATAAACTCGAAAAATACAGAAGACTTCTACTAAAGAAAAAGAAACAGATTTTGGAAAGGTATTTAAAAAAGGAACAAACTCAGGCAGTCCTTTCCGAAGAATCAGCCCAACCAAGAGACCTTGAAGATTATGCCTTGATAGATCTTACTGAAGAAATTTTAGGACAGTTATCGGATATTGAAATAGAAATACTAAGAGCGATAGATGATGCTTTAGAAAGAATTAAAAACGGAACTTACGGAGTTTGTGAAGTTTGTGGGAAAGAGATAGAAGAAGAGAGATTACAAGCAGTTCCTTGGACTACGTTGTGTATACAGCACGCTAAAGAAAGAGAAATGACCGAAGAAACACCAGATTTAAGATACAAACAATACTTTGACAGTTTAACTGTAAGAGAAAATCCAGTATCAGAAGAAGAAGCGGGAGAGTTGTAATGAGTTTGTGGAAAAAAACGGCTTTAGAGTTATCTAACCTTATAAAAAGTAAAGAAATAAAACCTTCTGAAGTAGTCCAGTCTTTTATTGAAAGAAAAAGACAGGTAGAACCAAAAATACAGGCTTACGTTACAGATTTGGAAGAGTTTGCCATACAGATGGCAAAAAAATTAGATGAAGAGATAACGAAGTTAGAAAAAATACCAGACCTTTTTGGCATTCCGATAGCCATAAAAGATAACATTTCTACAAAAGGTATAAGGACAACATGTTCTTCTAAAATGCTTGAAAACTTTGTTCCTATTTACGATGCAACAGTGATAGAAAGATTAAAAGAACAAGGCTACGTAATAACTGGTAAAACTAACTTAGATGAGTTTGCTATGGGCTCTTCTACCGAAAACTCAGCATTTTTTACTACCAAAAACCCTTGGGATTTGGAAAGAGTCCCCGGCGGTTCTTCTGGCGGTTCTGCGGCTATAGTTGCAGCGGCGGCAGTGCCTTTATCCCTTGGTTCTGATACGGGAGGCTCTATTAGACAACCTGCGGCTTTCTGCGGAATTGTTGGATTAAAACCTACCTACGGAAGAGTATCAAGGTATGGACTTGTTGCGTTTGCATCTTCGTTAGACCAGATAGGACCATTCTCAAGGACCGTAGAAGATGCAGCCTTAATTATGAACGTTATAGCAGGTAAAGATAACAGAGATTCTACATCAAAAGATGTGCCTGTGCCAAACTACTTAGAAGAGATAAAAAAAGATGTAAAAGGTTTAAAGATAGGACTACCAAAAGAGTTTTTTACAGATGACCTTGACCCACAGATAAAAGACACAGTCCTAAATGCGGTAAAACAACTTGAAAAAGAGGGAATGAGTGTGGAAGAAATATCCCTTCCACATGCAAAGTATGCTATAGAAACATACTACATAATAGCTCCGGCTGAGGCTTCTTCAAACCTTGCAAGGTTTGACGGAGTAAGGTATGGCTACAGAACTAAAGATTACTCAGACCTTGAAGAGATGTATTCAAAGACCAGAAACGAAGGTTTTGGCAGTGAAGTAAAAAGAAGAATAATGATAGGAACTTACGTGCTTTCTTCTGGTTATTACGATGCTTACTATCTAAAAGCCCAGAAGGTAAGAACCTTAATATACCAAGATTACGTTAAAGCATTCGAAAAAGTAGACGTAATAATCTCACCTACAACTCCAGACGTTGCATTTAAGATAGGAGAAAAATCAAGCGACCCCATACAGATGTATCTATCAGATATATTTACCGTTTCAGCTAACATAGCAACCGTCCCTGCCATAAGTATACCTTGCGGCTTTAAAGACAACCTTCCAGTTGGTATGCAGATAACCGGTAAACCCTTCGACGAGGCAACCATTCTAAGAGTAGCTTACAGATACCAGAACATATACAGATTTTACGAAAAAATCCCTATGGAATGAGTTTAAGATTTTTTGTTTTTACCATATTCCCAGATTTTTTTGAATGTTTTAAAAACTTTGGAATAGTAAACAAAGCTATAAAGTTAGGAAAAGTTCAGATACAGACTATAAACCTTAGAGATTTTACAGAAGACAAACATCGGACCGTTGATGATGTAGTTTACGGAGGCGGTCCGGGAATGCTTCTAAAACCAGAACCTATATTTAAAGCTTACGATTATATAAAAACAGTATCAAAAAATCCTTACGTCATTATAACCGAACCGTGGGGAAGAAAGTTTGACCAAAACTTTGCTAAAGAGTTATCTCAAAAGGAAGATATCGTTATAATATGTGGAAGGTATGAAGGCGTCGATGAAAGAGTAAAAACAATCGTAGATGAAGAAGTATCGATAGGAGATTTTATCCTGTCTGGGGGAGAACCGGCAGCAACTGTTATAATGGACAGCACCATAAGACTACTTCCTGACGTGTTATCGGAAAAGGAAAGTCTTACGGTAGATTCCTTCAGTGATGGACTTCTTGGTTATCCAAACTACACCAGACCACCAGAATTTAGGGGAATGAAAGTCCCAGAGGTTTTAATGTCTGGAAACCATAAACTTATAGCACTTTGGCGAAGATTTCAGCAGCTAAAGAAAACCTACGAAAAAAGGCCAGACTTACTCGAGAAAGCTAACCTTTCAGTTGAAGACAAAAAAATGCTAAATTATATTTATAAAGGCAAAGATTTTGAGGCGTACCTGAAAGGAGAAAAAATTGATTAACATAGAAAAGCCAGCCGTAGATGTGTTAGAAGACGAAGATACGTATATAGTAGTAGCCGATATTCCGGGAGTAGAAAAAAGCAACATAGAGATTTTAGCAGATGAAAACTCAATAACTATAAAGGCTTACAGATATCAAAAATTCAAAGGTAGATACTTCATAGTAGAAAGGTTTAACGGTTGGATAACAAGAAAGATAAGGTTTCCAGAGCCGATAAACCAAAATCAAGCAAAAGCCCATTATGAAAACGGAGTTTTAACCGTATACTTACCAAAAGCAAAAAATCAGTTTATAATAGATACTTGTTTTAAAATCTTTATACCTTAAACAAACCAATCAGGAGGCGTAATGGAAGAAAGGAATTTAGATTTACCTTCCACATACCCGTTGATACCTACCAGAGATGTAGTTGTTTTCCCATACATGGTAATGCCCCTTTTTATAGGAAGACAATTTTCTATAAAAGCCGTCGAAGAAGCGATAGACAACAACAACAGATACATCTTTTTAGCGTTGCAAAAAGATAAAAACATAGAAGAACCTACGATAGATGACATTCATCAGATAGGAGTCGTAGCTACAATCATAAGAATGATGAAGTTGGAAGATGAGAGAGTTAAGATACTGGTTCAAGGAGTAACAAGAGGAAGAATTAAATCGTTGACAAAACAAAACGGCTACTACCAAGTAGAAGTCGATATAATTGAAGATGAAGAAGTAGAAGAAACGATAGAAGTTGAGGCTTTAAAACATTCTACAAAAGACCTAATCGATAAAGCTATATCACTTGGAAAACAGATTATACCAGATTTAGTAGAAATAATAAAATCTATCGAAGAGCCGGGAAGATTAGCAGACGTTGTAGCGTCGGTATTAGATTTAAAACCAGAAGAAGGACAGGCTATATTAGACATACTTGACCCTGTAGAACGTTTAAGATACGTCCATGATAAACTTTTAAAAGAAGTAGGAATATTAGAAATTCAACACAAAATCAGAGTATCTGCAAGAGAAGCCATAGAAAAAGACCAGAGGGAATACTTTTTAAGACAGCAGATAAAAGCAATTCAAGAAGAGCTTGGAGAAAAAGATGACAAGAAAGAAGAGATAGAATCTTACAAGAAAAAGATAGAAGAAGCCGGAATGCCACCAGAGGTAAGGGAAGAGGCAGAGAAGCAGTTAAGAAGACTTGAAAGAATGCATCCAGACTCTGCCGAAGCCGGAGTAATAAGAGCATACCTTGATTGGCTTGTTGAACTTCCTTGGAATAAAAGAACCAAAGACAGACTTGACTTAAAAATAGCTAAAAAAATACTTGATGAAGACCATTACGACCTTGAAAAGATAAAAGAAAGAATACTGGAATACTTAGCAGTTCTTAAACTAAAAAAACAGAAAACGAAGGACCCATCTATAAAAGGTCCAATACTTTGTTTCGTAGGTCCGCCGGGAGTAGGTAAAACTTCCCTTGGTAAGTCCATAGCAAAAGCTTTAAACAGAAAGTTTGTAAGAATATCCTTGGGAGGAGTTAGGGACGAAGCAGAGATAAGAGGACACAGAAGAACATACGTTGGAGCCCTTCCGGGAAAAATCATACAAGCTATAAAACAAGCCGGAACAAAAAACCCAGTTATAATGCTTGATGAAGTAGACAAGATAGGTTTAGACTTTAGAGGAGACCCTACAGCAGCACTTTTAGAAGTCCTTGACCCAGAGCAAAACAAAGAGTTTGTAGACCACTACGTTGGAGTTCCGTTTGACTTATCGGAAGTTATGTTTATATGCACGGCAAACAGAATGGATACTATACCAAGACCACTCCTTGACAGAATGGAAGTTATCAGACTTTCTGGTTACTCGGAAGAAGAAAAACTCAACATAGCAAAAAAATACCTTATTCCAAAGCAACTTAAAGAAAACGGTCTTGATGAAAAAACAGTTGAGTTTACAGATAAAGCTATCCAGTTTATAATCAGAGGATACACCAGAGAGGCAGGAGTTAGAAACTTAGAAAGACAGATAGGTTCAATAATCAGAAAGATAGCTAAAGAGATAGTAGAAAAAGGCAAAAAGAAAAAGTATAAAGTAACTGAAAAGTTAGTTAAGAAGTTTTTGGGAGCACCGATATACACACCAGAAAAAGAAAGTAAAGATGAGATAGGAGTAGTTACAGGCCTTGCTTGGACAGAAGTAGGGGGAGAAATCTTAAAGATAGAAGCTACAAAAATGCCCGGAAAAGGTAATTTGATACTTACAGGTTCCCTTGGAGACGTTATGAAAGAATCTGCAAAGATAGCTTACTCTTACGTAAAATCAAAAGCAGAGGAACTTGGAATAAACCCAGAGGAATTTTCAAAATACGATGTGCATGTGCATGTGCCAGCAGGAGCTATTCCAAAAGATGGTCCTTCGGCAGGAATAGCTATAACAACGGCTATAGCATCTTTACTGTCCCAAAGACCAGTAAGGTCTGACGTTGCTATGACCGGAGAAATTACCCTAACTGGTAAAGTGTTGCCTGTAGGAGGTCTAAAGGAAAAGATACTTGCAGCTAAGAGAGCAGGCATAAAAAACGTTATTTTACCAAAAGGTAATAAAGAAGAAGTTATGTCTGACCTTCCAGCTTACGTAAGAAAGTCCATAAACCTTATATTCGTAGAACATATAGATGAAGTATTTAAAATAGCCTTAAAGGAAAAACAGGTTGAACCTCAGAAAAGCGAAAGTTAAAGACGCCAACGAAATATTTAAAATACTGCAACACTATGCATTAAAAGAAGTTCTACTTCCAAGGAGTCTTAACAGTATCTACGAAAACATTAGAGATTTTTACGTATGCGAAGTAGAAGATAAAATAGTTGGTGTTGGTTCATTACACGTTTACTGGGAAGACTTGGCAGAGATAAAGTCGTTAGCAGTTTTAGAAGACTATCAAAACTATGGTATAGGTAGCAAAATCGTTAAAGCCTGCCTTGAAGAAGCAAAAGAGCTTGGAATAAAAAAAGTCTTTGCATTAACCTACGTTCCCACTTTCTTTGAAAAACTTGGATTTAAAATCACCGATAAATCAAACTTTCCGCAAAAAGTCTGGACAGAGTGTATACACTGTGTAAAATTTAACGACTGTAAAGAAGTCCCAGTAGTTATAGAATTAGAAAATCAGGAGATTTAAAAAATTGATGAAAAAGATATACCTCTGTAGACACGGAGAAAGTGATTATAACGCAAAGAAAATAGTCCAAGGACATATAGATACCAACCTGACAGAAAAAGGCATAAAACAGGCACAGTCTTTAGCAGAATTTCTAAAAGACAAAAACATACAAAAGATAGTATCATCAGACCTTAAAAGAGCTTACCAAACAGCCAAAACAGTTGCTGAAGTTTTAGGTTTAACGGTTCATGTAGACCAACGGATAAGGGAGATGCATTTTGGCACTTGGGAAGGTCTATCCTACGACTGGATTTATCAAAACGCCAAAGAGCATTTTTACAACTGGCTTTCAAATCCAGTAAAACATCCTTTACCTCAGCAGGAAGACATTTTCCACTTTGAAAAAAGGTTAAGACTTTTCTGGGAAGATGTGAAAAAGATTCCAGAAGAAAACATTCTTATAGTAGGTCATGGAGGTTCTATACAAGGTTTACTCTGTATAGCTATGAACTTAGGAATAGACTGTCTTTGGAAATTTAGACACGATAATACAGGATTATCTCTTGTAATTTCAAACGGTTCAAAAGATGAGGTAAAGTTCATAAACCTATCTTTTCATATTGAAAAATGATGATAAACTCTATTGTTTTTTTACAGAATTAGGTTTTAAATATTTTAAACTAAATACTTTTTTGAGGTGTTAGGTATGTTTAAGATAAAACCCGTTGAAAAAATACCAGTTCCAGAGAATGTAAAGAGATACCTAAAGGAAGCTATAGGAGAGCATAAAGTTTTAGACGATGATATGGATAGAATGCTTTACTCCTACGATGCTACAAGGTTAAGCGTGCCGCCGGACGTTGTAGTTATCCCAGAAAGCGAAGAAGACGTTCAAAAGGTTGTAAAAATATGTTATGAGAATGATATACCTATAACACCAAGAGGTGCAGGTTCTGGTTATACGGGAGGTTCTATACCTGTTAAAGGTGGAGTTTTAATATCTTTCGAAAAGATGGACAAAATCTTGTGGATAGATGAAGATAACGCCGTTGCAAAAGTCCAGCCTGGAGTTATAACTTACAAGTTGCAACAAGCCGTTGAAAAAAGAGGTCTATTCTACCCACCTGACCCAGCAAGTTATAAGTTCTGCACTATGGGGGGAAACGTAGCAGAAAACGCCGGAGGTCCAAGGTGTGTTAAATACGGTGTTACAAGAGAATACATAATGGAGTTAGACACAGTAATATACACAGGAGATATTATCCACACAGGTAGAATAACGCTAAAGGACGTTGCAGGTTACGATATTACAAGACTTTTAATAGGTAGTGAAGGAACCCTTGGAATATTTACAGGAATAACCGTTAAACTAATACCAAAACCAAAGGCTAAAAAAACAGTTAAAGCCGTCTACATGGATTTAGAATCTGTAGGAAAGACCGTTAAGGATATATTTAAAGCTGGAATATCTCCTTCAGCCCTTGAGTTTATGGATAAACTTGCCATAAACGCAGTTGAAGATTTTGGTCATTTTGGTTTACCAAGAGATGCAGAAGTTATACTACTTATAGAAGTAGACGGACATCCAAAAGCTATCGAAGATGAAATATTTGAAGTTGCAAAAATCTGTGAAAATAACGGTGCAAAAGTTGAAATAGCAAAAACAGACAGAGAAGCAGAAAAACTTTGGGAAGCAAGAAGGTCTTTATCTCCGGCAGTTGCAAAACTTGGAAGGACGAAAATAAATGAAGATATAGTTTTCCCAAGAAGCTACCTTCCAGAAGCATTACCAAGACTTAGAGAAATAGGTAAAAAGTATAATTTGAAAATGGTTAACTTTGGGCATATAGGAGATGGAAACGTCCACGCAAACTTTATGATAAACGGTTTAGACCCAGATGAAGTAGCAAGGGCTGAAAAAGCCGTAGAAGAAGTTTTTGAGCTTGCTTTATCTTACAGAGGTTCTATAACAGGTGAGCACGGAGTAGGCATAACAAAAGCCGAGTTTATGAGAAAACAGTTTTCACCTCAAGAGATGGAAATAATGAGAAAGATAAAGAGAGTATGGGACCCTAAAAATCTAATAAATCCCGGCAAGATGGATTTAGATTGATTATGGTATAATATCTTTTTCTAATTAAGATAGAGGAGGATTTTAGATATGGCAGTTTGTCAAGTTTGTGGAAAGAAGACAGTTTTTGGAAACACTGTAGCCCACTCAGCAACAACCGAAAGAAGAACTTGGAAACCAAACCTCAGAAGAGTTAGAGTAGTTTTAGAAGATGGTTCTACAAAAAGAATTTACGTCTGTGCAAAGTGTCTAAAAGCAGGTAAAGTAAAAAAAGCCGTATAAATACATTAAGGCAGGTTTAAACCTGCCTTTTAAATTTTAATGGATATAGAAATCTTAGGCCTAATTGCAGCAACATTAACAACCTCAGCCTTCATACCACAAACTTACAAAGTAGTTAAAACCAAATCTGCCAAAGACTTCTCTTGGTTATGGTTGATTTTTATGCTAATAGGAATATCTTTATGGTTTACTTATGGATTGCTTATAAATAACATACCTTTGATTTTTTCAAACAGTATCACAATGTTAAATTTGATAATTATGTTGGTGGTAAAGTATGTTTATAGACAAAGCTAAGATTTACGTAAAAGCCGGAGATGGTGGAAACGGATGCGTTGCCTTTCATAGGGAGAAGTTTGTTCCTATGGGAGGACCTTCTGGTGGAGATGGTGGAAAAGGTGGAGATGTTATTATAGTAGCAGACAGCCATCTACAAACCCTTATGGATTTTAAATATAAAAGACATTACAAAGCAGAAAGAGGTCAACATGGCCAAGGTGGAAACAAGAAAGGTAAAGACGGAGAAGACCTTATAATAAAGGTTCCCGTAGGGACTGTGATAAAAGATGCCGAAACAGGAGAAATTTTAGCCGATTTGGTAGAAGAAGGTCAGTCTTTTGTAGTAGCAAAAGGTGGTAGAGGTGGTAGAGGAAACGCAGCTTTCAAAAGTCCAACGAACCAAACTCCTTTAACTGCTGAACCCGGAGAAAAGGGAGAAGAAAGGTGGATAGAACTTGAGCTTAAACTTTTAGCCGACGTAGGCATAATAGGTTTTCCAAACGCAGGAAAATCAACGTTAATATCTATCCTGTCAAAAGCAAGACCAAAGATTGCAGACTATCCTTTTACAACGTTAACACCTGTTTTGGGAGTTTTACAACTTGATGTTAACGATTTCTTAGTTTTAGCCGATATTCCCGGTTTGATAGAAGGGGCTTCCGAAGGTTTAGGCTTAGGCCACGAATTTTTAAGACATATAGAAAGAACTAAGTTTTTGATACATTTAATAGATGTATCTGATTTTAGAGAAAGGGACCCTATCGAAGCTTTTAACATAATAAACAAAGAACTTGAAAACTACTCACCTGAACTTATAAAAAAACCCCAGATTGTAGTTGCAAACAAGATAGATGCCCTATCAGATAAAACGTTGATAAATAAACTGGAAAATTACTTTTCCGATAAAGGCTTTCCGTTTGTTGCCGTATCTTTGATTACAAAGGAAGGAGTAGATAAACTTGTAAACCTTCTTAGGGAGAAAAAGAGAGAATGGATAGAGAAATCGGAGAAAAAGAATGAAAGTGTTGTTTTGGGGAACACCTGATTTTGCCGTTGAGAGCCTAAAAGCTTTACTATCTTCAAAACATCAGGTTGTAGGTGTTATAACTCAGCCAGATAAGCCCAAAGGCAGAGGACAAAAAGTCCAACCTACTCCAGTAAAAGAAGAAGCTTTAAAACATGGTTTGTTAGTTTACCAACCTGAAAAGATAAAGAATAATCCAGAGGTTGTAGATTTTATCAAAAATTTAAACCCTGATATATCCGTTGTTGTAGCTTACGGTAAAATCCTTCCAGAGGAAGTAATAAACATACCAAAATACAAAACTATAAATGTTCATGCTTCTTTACTTCCAAAGTATAGAGGAGCCGCACCTATACACAGAGCCATAATGGATGGAGAGGAAGAAACTGGTGTTTGCATAATGGAAATAGTAAAAGAGCTTGACGCAGGAGATATCTACAGATGCAAAAAAGTAAAGATAGAGCCAAACGATGATATAATCACACTTCACGATAAGTTAGCCAAAGAAGGAGCAAAACTTTTAATAGAAGTTTTAGATGATATAGAAGAAGGAAAAGTAGAAAAAACCCCTCAGGACAATACTAAAGCAACTTACGCAAAACCTATAGAAAAAGAAGAAGCTAAAATAAACTGGGAAAAACCAGCAAAAGATATATACAACCAGATAAGAGCGTTAAAAGTTTGGCCTAAAGCATACTCAAACTTCAGAAACCAGCAGGTAAAAATATTAGATGCAGAAGTAGTAGAATGCCCAAAAGCAGTAAAGCCGGGAGAAGTAGTGAAATCTAACGACAAAGAAGGAATAATCGTAGCTACAAAAGAAGGATGTATACTTATAAAAACTCTACAGTTTCCAAACTCTAAGCCTATATCTTCTCAGGAAGCCGTAAGAGGTTATAAAATAAAAGAAGGTGAAATATTTGAATAAAGTTTTCCTTGGACTTGGAAGTAACGTCGGAGACAGAGAAAAAAACTTAAAAGAAGCTATAAATCTTCTATCTGAAAAAATAAATATACTGAAACTTTCTAAAATCTACGAAACAAAACCTGTTGGTGTTGAAAATCAGCCTGATTTTCTTAATATGGCAGTCTTCGGTGAAACTAACCTTGACCCTGTAAATTTGTTTTCTTTTGTTAAAGAAGTGGAAAAAAAAGTTGGTAGAGTAGAAAGATACAGATGGGGACCAAGGGAGATAGATATAGATATTTTATTTTTCAATGATTTAGTGTTGGAATTGGAATATTTACAGATTCCTCATCCACGAATTCACGAAAGAGATTTTGTCTTAAAACCACTGATGGATTTAGACCCTGATTTTGTGCATCCAGTCCTAAAGAAAAGTGTAAGAGAGTTGTATAACCTTTTATAAATTCCAGCCTAATTTTTTCAGTTTTTCTCTACCTTCTTTGGAGATGTCAGACGCAGTCCAAACTTTTGTAAAATCAAAGTAAATGTTTACCTTTTCAACGTTTTCAATTTCACTGAGTATCCTATTTTGAATGTTTTGGACGATAACGTCCTTTAGCGGACATTCCGGAGATGTTAAGGTCATAACTATGTTTACTTCATTACCGTTTAAAGTTATACTTTTTATAAGTCCTAAGTCTACAAAGTTTAAAGGTATCTCTGGGTCGTATATATCTTTCATTATTTCGTAAATCTTTTGAACCATATCTTTCTAATCCTTGTAGACAATTTTTCCATTGTAGAAGGTATACTTTACCTTTCCTGTTAATTTTCTACCAAGTAAAGGTGTGTTTTTACTTTTAGATAGTATGGTTTCTTCGTTTACTTCCCATTTTTCAAAAGGGTCGAATATTGTAAGTTCGGCTACCTCTCCAACTTTTATCTGAGGTGGTTTTAAACCTATTTTCTTTGCAGGGTTTGTTGACATAACTTCTACAAGTCTTGTTAGGTCCATGTAATCTTTTTTAACTAAGTCTAAAACTATCGGAAGTGCAAACTGTAAACCTATCATTCCCGGCGGACAAGCTTGTAAATCTTGCATCTTTTCGTGATGTGCGTGAGGTGCATGGTCAGTTGCTACAAAGTCTATAACTCCACTTGCTAAAGCCCATCTTGTAGCCTCTATATCCTCATGAGTTCTAAGGGGCGGAGATACTTTAGCAATACAAGAAAAATCTAAAAACTCTTCATCTGTAAGGTAAAGGTGGTGAGGTGTAACTTCTGCTGTAACTTTTGCCCCCATAGCCTTAGCCCAAGCGACTATCTCTACAGAAAGCTTTGAAGATATGTGGCATATATGGACCGGCATTCCAGTTTGTAGAGATAAAACGCAGTCCCTTGCTACCATAGTATCTTCCGCTTCTGGAGGAAGAGGTGGAAGTCCTAAAGCTGCAGCAATCTCTCCTTCGTGGGCTACACCGTTTTGAGATAAATTTAAGTCTTCGCAGTGGTCTGCAACGAAAGACCCTATTGAACCTGCATACTCCATAGCTTTTCTCATAATGAACGAATCCATAACAGGTGCACCGTCATCGGTAAAGTAAACGGCACCTGCATCTTTAAGAAGTGCCATCTCTGTAAGTTCTTTTCCTTTCCTTCCTTTTGTTATAGCAGCAGCCGGTAGAACTCTACAAAGTCCTACTTCTTTTCCTTTTTCTATAACGTATCTTATGAGAGGAACGTCGTCTAAAGCAGGTTGAGTGTTTGGCATACAAACTACCGTTGTATAACCACCAGCTACGGCAGCTCTACTACCTGACTCTATATCTTCCTTATAGGTCTGTCCTGGGTCTCTAAAATGAACGTGTAAATCTACAAAAGAAGGACAGACTATCTTTTCTGTTGCATCTATAACTTCACATCCTGCAAAAGGCTGAATGTTTGGCTCTACTCTTGTTATAACTCCTTTTTCTATAAGAATGTCATACTTACCTTCTAAACTGTTTTCAGGGTCTATTACGTAGCCGTTTTTTATCAAAATCATGGCTTCCTTTCCTTTTCAATTTTTTCTAATTTCTCAAGTAATTTTGACTTTATAAAGTCCATTTTTCCTCACCAACTCTAATAATAAGTAATTTTATTTCTTTAGGCAATAATAAAGAGATAGGTTTTACATCAGTAAATAACTTTGCCTAACCTACTAATTCTGATGGAAGGTTTTTTTAGGTCTATTGAAAAGTAGATTACAAAAGCCTGTCCTATGACGTAGTCGTCTGGTACAAACCCCCAGAATCTACTGTCTCTTGAGTTATCTCTGTTGTCACCCATTACAAAGTAGCTGTTTGGTGGAACTTGAACTGGACCAAAGTCTGCACCTATTCCATCTTCAATTTCCATAACTGTGTAGGAATACTCTTTACCATCTGACCTTACGATATACTCTCTGTATTTTTTAACTTTTTCGTTTTCTTCTTCGTAGTAACCATCTTCTACTCTTTTTAGTGGCTTTCCATTTATGTAAACTATATCGTTTTTAACTTCTACTATATCTCCCGGTAGGGCTATAACCCTTTTTATAAAGTCTACAGATGGGTCTTCTGGATACTTGAAAACTATAATGTCTCCCCTGTCTATTTTGGCAAGTCTGTTGTTGTGATGATAAAAAGTTATGTTTGTAAAAGGTATTCCTATATCCCAGTTGCCGTATACAAGTTTATTTACGAGTATAAAATCTCCTACCAGTAGCGTTGGTTTCATAGACCCAGATGGAATGTTAAAAGCCTGAACGAAAAATACCCTTACTAAAGATACAACTACAAATATAAAGATAATAGTCTCAACAAAATGTTTTATACTCTTCTTTTTTTCTGCTATTTTCTCTTCTACTCTTTCCATAATCCTCTTCTATTCTCCCTTGCTTCTTTATAGCATTTTCTAAACTCTTCTTCGTATTTTACGTTTGGTGGAACTGTTAAAGGCATAGCGTAGCCGTTACATATAATTTCTTTATTTAGCATTCTTCCATCTTGTAAATACACGTAGGCAAGTAGTCTTCCATACTTATCTCTTTGTTGAACATCAAACTCTAAGTATACTTTGTCTCCAGGTTTAACCAAAGATGCTGTAAACTCCTTTGCTTTCTTACCAAGTTCAAGTATGGTTTGAGTGTCGCCAAGTCCCTCTCTCGACTGAATTTCTGCCCTCTTGTTTACCCTACTTTCCGGTGTGTCTATACCTATTAATCTTACCTTCTCTTCCATTCCATTTAGATTTACTACAATCGTATCACCATCTATCACTCTTACAACTACAGCTTGAGGAAGGTCGGTCCTT
>PNIU01000011.1 GCA_002878035.1 Sulfurihydrogenibium sp. | reverse complement strand
AATTTTACCTTATTCAGTTGCCAAAGTTCATTAACTTAAAACTTACACTATAAAGTATAACAAAAAATTTTTAACCCGTCAAGAGATTTTTTATATAAATTCAATAAAACTATCTACTTTACAGATTGTATCTCTCTTATTCTTCTGGCTAACTCTCTTATAGCTTCCGTTTCACTCATTCCTTGGTCCATAAGTTCTCTTACAGTTTGAGCTTTTGCCAGTGTATTCAACACTTCCAGTATATCACCTGAAGGATTACATCCCTCCATTTGTGGTTTTCCATGTTCTAAGGTTTGGTTAATGCACTGTTCTAACTGTTCGGGTGTAAATTTTTTAGCAAGTTCTTTTATCTCTTTTATGTTCATATCATACCTCGTTGTAAAATATTCTCTATATCTTAAATTATAGTTTCTGGTGATGATGATGGAAGTGGTAAAAATCATAAATGATGATTTAAATAAGCTTTTGGAGATAAAAACAGATGATGGTTATACTATAGAGTCTGTTCATTATAGAAAAACTCTGTGTGTTTCTTCTCAGGTAGGGTGTTCTATAAAGTGTTCTTTCTGTGCTTCTGGTTTAAATGGTCTTATAAGAAATCTATCTACTGATGAAATAATAAATCAGTATATATTGGCAAAGGAAGAAGGTTTAGAGATTGAAAGTATAGCCTTTGCAGGTATAGGAGAACCTCTTTTAAACTGGGATAACGTAAAGTCTGCTTTTGAATACTTTAAATCTTTAGGTTTAAGTGTAAGTTTTTACACTACAGGTTTTCCTATATCAAACTTCAAAGAGCTTTTATCTTTAAATCACGATGGTGTTAATCTATCTTTACACTCTGTTTTTGAAGAAAAAAGAAAATCCCTTATCCCAAACTCCCATAGAATTTCTCAACTTTTAGAAACTTTCAAAAACCATCTTGATAAACTATCAAAACGTAAGAAAAAACTTTATAACATCGCATACCTACTTATAGCCAACGAAAATGACTCTTACCAAGAGATAGACAAACTTGGAGACATAGCAAAAGAGCTTGGTATAGGTGTTTCTTTGCTAAAATACAACGAGATGGATTTTTTCGATTACAAATCCGTTAGTGATGAAAGATACGAAGAACTTTTTTTAAGGCTTAGAGAAAAAGGTGTAAGGGTCACGTTATCAAACAAGTACAGAACCAGAAAGATTGGTGGTTGTGGAACATTGATGGTTAACAGGTTAAACTGCACCGCTTTTTAGTATATCGTGAATGTGTATTATACCAACAGGTTTTTTATCTTCTACAACAGGTAAAACGGTAATATTATACTTTTCCATAACTTCCAGAGCTTGTAATACTAACCAATCTGGACTTGACGTTTTTGGGTTTAGGGTCATAGCTTCTTTTGTAAGAGAGTTATCTATACTTTTTCCTTTGTTTATGAATCTTCTTAAATCTCCGTCCGTTATTATTCCTACCAAGTTTCCTTCGTTATCTACAACCAACGTAGCACCTAAACCTTTTTCCGATATAACCAAAACCGCTTCCTTTAAAGGGGTATCTTCTTTAACGATAGGTAAGTCTTTTCTCATTATCTGACTTACTCTCATAAGCTTTTTACCTAAGGAACCACCGGGGTGGAACATTGCAAAGTCTTCAGACTTAAAATCTCTCAGTTTTAGTAGCACTACTGCCAAGGCATCTCCAAGGACGAGGGTTGCGGTAGATGTGGAAGTTGGGGCAAGGTTTAGAGGGCATGCTTCTTTATCTACGTTAAGGTAAAGCACAACGTCCGACAGTTTTGCCAAAGAAGAGTCTTTTCTGTTTGTGATTGCTATAATTTTATTTCCCCATCTTTTTAAGATTGGCACTATTGCCATAAGTTCCGGTGTTTCTCCACTGTTTGAAATGGCTATTACAAGGTCATTTTTTTCTACCATACCTAAATCACCGTGTAAGGCTTCTGCAGGGTGGAGAAAGAAAGCCGGCGTTCCAGTAGAAGATAAAGTTGCTGCTATCTTTTTACCTATCAAACCGGACTTTCCCATACCTGTCACTACAACCTTACCTTGGGTTTCAAGTATGAGTTTTACGGCTTTTTCAAAGCTTTCGTCTATACTGTCTTTTAGTCTGTTTAAGGCTCTTATCTCTTCTTCTATAGTTTGTTTAGCTAAATCAATTATTGGAACATCCATTGCAACTACCACAAGATTTTGGTTTAAGTAAGTTTAGTCTTTCAAGCTCTTCAAAGGATAATTCCTGAAGGTTTCCTTCTTCATCTGAAAGTATTATTTTCTCACCTATAAAATCGTAAAGTTTAACAGTTAAAGGTTTTCCTTCTATATCTAAAACAGATTCTATCTCTGGTAGGTCGTTTTTTATACTGTAAGTTTCCCTTTCAAAGGTAAGACAGCACATTAACCTACCGCAGACACCTGTAAACTTTGTTGGTGTAGGTGGAAGGTTCTGCTCTGCCAAAATTTCAACTGTTATATTCTCAAACTTGTCTAAAAACAGGTTGCAGCAACACTGTTGACCGCAAACACCTACAGCTCCAGCTATCTGGACTCCGTCCCTTACACCTACCTGTCTCATCTCTATTCTCATCTTTACTCTTTTTGCCAATATCTTGACCAACTCTCTAAAATCAACTCTGTTTTCTGCAGTGTAGTAAAAGAGTGCTTTAGTTCTGTTTAACGGTATATAACTTTTAAGTAGATTCATCTCCAAACCGAGTTTTTCGGCTTCCTCTTTACATATATTTAAAAACTCCTCGGCTTCTTCTTCGTGCTTATCAAAAGTAGCTATATCTTCTTTTGTTGCAACTCTTACAAACTTATAGTTTTTTGTATCGTCAGTATAAACACAGTTTCCCATAACAAGGACAAGCTCTTGACCTTTTTCAGACTCTATAACTATAAAATCTCCCTTCTTTATTTTTGAAGGTACCAAAACTTCTGAAAACTTGTTTGTATCCAAAAACCTTATTCTTACTGGCTTTATGTTATCCATACATTCACCTCTTTTAAGTTGTAGTAAAACCCTTCTAAAATCAGTTTTTTCTTTACACCTTTTAAAACTGCATTTTTCCCTTTTTTTACCTCTATCAAAAACCTTTCTGCAAATTTATCACTTAATTTAAGGTTATCTAAATCTATCTCAAAAAACCTCAAAATTATATCAAAAAACAACTCTGTATCTTCAACGTCAAATTTATCTACTGCAGCGGCTATCGAAAACAGACCTTCCGTATGTTTTTTTGTCTTTAGTAGTTCATAGAAAGAGTGGGCTAAGTTGTAAACGTTTTCTTTGTTTAAGGCTGCAAAAGGTAAACACAGGCTACCGTCGGCTATTTTGACTAAGTTTTCTAATTTCTTTTCATCGGACACTTTTAAAGATAGAATATCTCTAACTTCTTCGTTAGATAGTTTGCTAAACCTTATCTTTTTTAGCCTTGATAAAATTGTAGGCAGTATTTTATTCTGATTAGAAGTTGTAAGTATAATAAGAGTGTTTAAAGGTGGCTCTTCTAATGTTTTTAACAGAGCGTTTGCACTTTCAGTATTCATATTTTCTGCTTTTTCTATTATTAAAACTTTTCCTTTTGATGCTTTTAACGAAAGGAAAGATATAGCATCTCTTATAGAGTCTATCTTTATCTCTTTTCCATCATAAGGTATAAACTTAACGTTTGGGTGTGGAGTTAGGTTTGTGTTTTCGTAAATGTTAGATATTATGTTATTTACGAGTTTACAATCCTGACATTTTCCACATCCAAGACCTTCCTTCTTTTCACACAAAAAACCTCTTGCTGTTAAAAAAGCTATCAGTTTTTTACCTATACAGTCTTTACCTTCGTAAAGTAAAGATAAAGAGTCGTAATTTTTCCCAAGGTAGGTTTTTATAAGCTCTATCTCTCTTTGATGTCCTACGATTTTCATATTACTTTTCTTTCTTTTAAAGCTTTTAATACTTCTTGGAAAATATCATCTGGACTTTTTGTTGCGTCTAAAATTATA
>PNIU01000022.1 GCA_002878035.1 Sulfurihydrogenibium sp. | reverse complement strand
TGTTTGTTTCCATAGTATTCTCAGACTGAAAAGTTAGCTTGGAATGATTATATCATAATTTAGAAACGCTTAAAAGTGATATAATAATAATTTCTAATTTTTCAAGGAGGTTAAATAATTGGAATTCAAGGATACTTTAAACCTGCCTAAAACAGATTTTCCAATGAAAGCAAACTTACCAAATAAAGAACCTGAGATACTATCTTTTTGGGATAAAATAAACATTTACAAAAAGCTAAGGGAAGAAAGAGAAGGAAAAGAAAAATACATTCTTCACGATGGACCGCCTTACGCAAACGGACATATACACATAGGACACGCATTAAACAAAATACTAAAAGATATTCTCGTAAAATACCAATCAATGAAAGGTAAAGATGCTCCTTTTGTTCCAGGTTGGGACTGCCACGGCCTACCTATAGAACAACAAGTAGAAAAACAACTTAAAGAAAAAAAGATAAGAAAAGAAGACCTGTCAAAATCAGAGTTTAGGAAACTTTGCAGAGAATACGCTAAAAACTTTGTAGAAATCCAAAAAGAAGAGTTTAAAAGACTTGGAATAATCGGAAACTGGGAAAATCCCTACCTAACTATGAAACCTTCATACCAAGCCCAAGAAATACTGGAACTTGGAAGAATTTTCTCAAAAGGTGTTGCATACAGAGGTAAAAAACCAGTTTACTGGTGTATATACGACAAAACTGCAGAAGCCGAAGCAGAAGTAGAATACCAAGAAAAAAAAGACCCATCTATCTATGTAAAATTTAAAATGGTAGATGAAGACGCATACCTTGTTATCTGGACAACAACTCCTTGGACTTTACCCGCAAACCTTGGAATAATGGTCCATCCAGAATACGATTATGTGTATTACCAAACAGAACAAGGAACACTAATCGTAGCAAAAGAACTTCTTGAAAACTTCAAAGAAAAAACAAAGCTGGAAGGTCAAGTAATAAAAGAACTAAAAGGTAAGGACCTTGAATTTAAAGAGTATTACCACCCATTTATAGATAGAGTTTCAAAAGTTTACCTATCAGAGTTTGTAGAACTTGGAACTGGAACTGGTTTAGTCCATATGGCACCGGGACACGGACAGGAAGACTACGTGATAGGTCAAAGGTATGGAATAGAACCTTTCGCTCCTGTAGATGATGAAGGAAAATTTACGAAAGAAGCTCCAGAGTGGTTGGTTGGTATAAGAGTATTTGACGCAAACGAAGTTATTATAAACAAGTTAGAAGAGGTTGGAGCTTTAGTCCACAAAGAAGTTATATCCCACTCTTACCCACACTGCTGGAGATGTAAAAATCCAGTTATATTCAGAGCTACTCCACAGTGGTTTATATCTATGGACGCAGTACTTGAAGGTGGAGACACACTAAGAGGTGAAGCTTTAAAAGAGATAGAGAGAGTAAAGTGGATACCTTCCTACGGACAAAACAGAATAAAAAGTATGGTAGAAAACAGACCTGACTGGTGTATTTCCAGACAGAGAAGCTGGGGAGTGCCAATAACAGTTTTCTACTGTGAAGAGTGTGGCGAAATAGTAAAAGATATGGAAGTTTTCGAGCATGTAGCGAACATAATTAGAAACAACGAATATGGAGCTGATGTCTGGTTTGAAAAAGAACCAAAAGAGCTACTTCCAGAAGGTTATAGATGTAAAAAGTGTGGAAGTCAAAACTTTAGAAAAGAAGAAGATATACTGGACGTTTGGTTTGACTCTGGAGTTTCCCACGCTGCAGTCTTAAAATACGGAGAGTGGAAAGAGTTAAAATGGCCTGCCGATATGTATTTAGAAGGTTCAGACCAACACAGAGGTTGGTTCCAGTCTTCACTGCTTGAGTCTGTAGCATCTTACAAAAGAGCACCTTACGACTCAGTCCTTACCCACGGTTTTACCCTTGACGAAAAAGGCAGAAAGATGTCAAAATCGGCAGGTAACGTAGTAGCACCAGAAAAAGTGATAAATGAATACGGAGCAGACATTCTAAGGCTGTGGGTAGTTACAGAAGATTACACAGAAGACATCAAGATAGGTTTTAATCTTATAAAAAGGATTGCCGAAGATTACAGAAAAATTAGAAACACGTTTAGATTCTTCTTAGGAAACCTTTACGACTTTAACCCTTCAACTGATACTATAGATTACAAAGATATGCTCGAGTTAGACAGATGGATACTATCCAAACTGCAAGGTATAATCCAGCTTGCAGACAAATCCTACGAAGAAGGAAAATTTCATAAAATATACCATACCGTTAAAAACTTCTTTATTGTAGATTTATCTGCCATATACCTTGATATTTTGAAAGATAGACTTTACGTTTACGCCCCACAGACTCTTGAAAGAAAGTCTGCTCAAACTGCACTTTGGCACTTACTTTTATCCTTAAACAAAATACTGGCACCTATACTTTCATTTACAACAGAAGAAGTATGGCAGTATGCAAGAAAGATAGACCCATCATTAAAAGAAAGCATACATTTAGAAACACTACCACATGTAGAAGAAAAATACATAGATAAAGATTTAGAGTCAGTTTACGAAAAGTTATTGGAAGTAAGGGAAGACGTTTTAAAAGCCATCGAAGAAGCAAGAAAGATAGACTTGGTAAGACACCCATACGAAGCGAGAGTTGTTTTAAGACTGCCAGAAGAGTATAGAAAGATTGTTGAAGAAAGGATAGATTGGATTAAGTTTTTCTTTACAGTCAGTCAGGTTGAACTGTCTGATAATCCAGAAGGAGACGTAGCAATAGAAGGAGAAACTGTAAAAAACTCAAAAGTAGCCGTAACAAAAGCAAAAGGAGAAAAATGTCCAAGATGCTGGATATATGATGAGTCCGTTAGTAAAAACGGTCAAAAAGTTTGCGATAGATGTAAAACTCAACTTGAAATAATGAATATCAAACTGGAGGAGATAGTATGAAAAAATCTGACATTGTGAAAATTCTCAAACAAAAGTATAAAGATATCGAAACAAAGGAGATAAAAAAAGTAGTAGATGCTATATTTGAAAAAATGATAGAAGGTTTAGCTTCTGGAGAAAAAATAGAGATTAGAAAACTTGGAACCTTCAAAGTTTTAAAGAGGAAAAAACCTATAAAAGGTAAAAAAAGAGTAAGCTACTCCAAAACAGTCCACTTTAAAGCAGGAAAAATCCTAAAGAGAACGTACAAGAGCATAAAAGTTAATGGAGAAAGTAATGAATCCTAAAAACGACCTTTTCTTAAGAGCTTGCAAAAACCAGAAAATAGAAAGAACACCTGTCTGGCTGATGAGACAAGCCGGCAGGTATATGAAAGAGTATAGAGAACTTAGAGAAAAAGCTGGAAGTTTTAAAAAGTTTTACAAAAACGTAGAACTTGCAGTAGAAGCTTCCATACTACCCAAAAAAATCCTTGATATTGACGCCATAATAATATTCTCAGACATACTTACACCCCTCGAATCCATAGGTATGAACTTTGACTTTAAAGAAGGAGAAGGTCCAGTTTTTGAAAACCCTATAAAATCACCAGAAGATATAAAACGTTTAAAACCCTTTAACGTTGAAGATACAGACTACGTAGGACAGATAATAAAAGGAGTAAATCAAAAACTAAACAGGGAGATACCAGTTATAGGCTTTGCAGGAGCCCCATTTACGTTAGCCGCTTATATGATAGAAGGAAAAGGAAGCAAAGATTTTAAGAAAACAAAAACATTTATGTATAACCACCCTCAAGCCTTTAAAGAACTTCTCGATATCATCGCAGATATGCTTATAGACTACCTAAATTTACAGATACAGTCTGGAGCAGATGCAGTGCAGATTTTCGATAGTTGGGCTGGATATCTTTCACCAAAAGATTACAAAGAGTTTGCCTTACCACCGATACAAAAAATTATAAAAAACCTAAAGAGAGACTACCAACCTGTAATACACTTTACAAAAGGAGTGGCAGGATTCATAGATTTTATATCCTCTTCTAACGCTGACGTTTACAGTGTTGACTGGATGGTAGATATAAAAGATGCAAAAGCAAAACTTTACCCAAAAGCCGCAGTCCAAGGGAATTTAGACCCAACGGTCCTTTACGCAGACAAAGAAGCTATAAAAAAAGAAGTAGACTACATATTACAATCTTGGGGAAAAGACTCAGGACACATTTTTAACCTTGGTCACGGACTTATGCCAGATATGGACGTTGAAAAAGTAAAGTTTTTGGTAAATACTGTTAAAGAGTTATC
>PNIU01000122.1 GCA_002878035.1 Sulfurihydrogenibium sp. | reverse complement strand
TAAAATACACAACCGTTAGTGAGATAAGTAAAAGCCTTCAAAGTTTATTTTCAAACGTATCACCGGTATTACCAGAACCTACCTTACAGCAACAACCACAGCAACCACCAAACCAACCAATCTTTATGGAAAACAGAACTCAGCAACCTTTTCCAAACCAATCACCAACTACTTTAAACCCAACCTTTCCTAACATGGCACCACCTACTCAAACTGGTTTCCCTGCTACAACCACAACATCAGTCCAACAGACAGCTATACCTACCATTACCACAAAGGAAGGAATAAAGATAGGTTTTGACGTTGGAACAAACTCTATAATACTCTATGCAACAGAAAAAGAGTATCTGGGCCTAAAAAAATTTATAGAAAACCTTGACATAAGAAGAAAGCAAGTTCTTTTAACTACAACCATCGTAGAAGCATCTACAAAGAAACTTTTAGATATAGGTGTTAGATGGCAAGCGGTAGGAACCCTTGGGGGAGCAGCCTTTAGAGGAGCTACAAAAGATTCAATATATCAATCTTTCGTTTCTGGGAACTTTCTACTTGGATTTTTAAGTTCTTCTGGAAAAACCGTTTCTGTAGGTGGAACAAGTGTCGTATTTCCAGATTTGGCACTGCTGTTTTCACTGCTTGAGTCTGGAAGTGGTTTTAACATTATATCCAACCCAAAAGTCTTAACGTTAGACAACCAACCAGCCGAGATAAAGGTTGGTAACGTAATACCTTTCGCAAGTGGTGTTAGGTTTGATATAAATGGTCAACCTATAGTCACTTACGATTACAGAGAGGTAGGTCTTGACTTGAAGGTTGTTCCGAGAGTTTCATCTTCAGATAACTTAAGACTTACGATAAACTTGGTTCTACAGGAAGTAACTGACTTTATAAATCCTTCTGTTGGTGGTCTTTCTTACACCGTTCCTGTTACGTCCAACAGAGCTTTAAACTCAGATGTAGTGGTAGAAAACGGACAGCTTATCGTTATAGGAGGCCTTGTAAACAACAAAACCATAAAGTCAATGGAAGGTATACCAGTTTTAAAAGATTTACCAGTTGTAGGAAACCTGTTTAAGCACGAATCAAAAACTGATGAAAAAACAACGCTTTTTATATTCATCACACCTTACATTATATCCTCTCCAGAAGAGTTAACGAAAATAACAGAAGAGCATAAAAAGTTATCTGAAGAGATACAAAAAGCACTTGAAAAAAAGGAAAATAAATGAAAAAGATACTGTTAAGTATTTTAGCAACACTTTTTGGCTTGTTTATAATGCTTGCTTTTCTACCTAAGTTTTTGATAATAGATAATTTTTTAATGAAAAACAAAGTTTTTATACTTCCTGAAGCTATTTCTGAGGGTTTACTTACTGTAAATCTAAAAAAATCAGATGTTTACTACCAAGATAAACAGTTGATAAAGAAAGCCGATATAAACCTTTACGTTTTACCTTTATCTCAA
Source organism: Sulfurihydrogenibium sp. (assembly GCA_002878035.1). Lineage (GTDB taxonomy): Bacteria > Aquificota > Aquificia > Aquificales > Hydrogenothermaceae > Sulfurihydrogenibium. Next base: position 2,920 of record PNIU01000122.1, on the reverse strand, counting down.
GGTTTAACCCTTATCTGTAACGCCAAAAAATCTGAGATAATCCATAAAACCTTTGGTGGATTTGTTTTTAACTTTGATAACTTTAAATGTTCACCAGATTTTGAAAATGTGTCCGGTAAATTTGAGATAAAAGACGGCATAAACGGAAAGCTAAAACTTGAAAACTTTAACGTCCAAGGAAGAAACGTAGAGTTTTTAGAGTTTACGTTTAAAGGTAAAACGTTTGAGTTTAGAGGAAGTTCTCAAGGTATAAACGTATCTGGAAACGGTATAGTTTCCTTCGATGAGAAAAACCCGTTAAACTCTAAGATAAACGGCACAGCTTCCGCAGTTGGATTTAACTTTGTTATATCTGGAACTATAACAAATCCACAGTTTAACATGCAATGATTTTAGTAGTTGTACTTATGGCTTTTTTAACCCTTTCTTCTTATGTCCTGCAAGCGTATACGGACTCCATCTCAGCTTACAAGTATGTAGTGTCCATCTACAACAAAGAGCAAGCTTACTATATAGCCCAGTCAGCTTTTGAATTAGCTAAGAGTATATTGGACAGAGATGACCCTTCTGTTGATACTTTAAACGATTTATGGGCTTTACCTTTTGAGTTTAACAAGGACAACGTAAAAGTAAAGATAACCATATACGATGAAAACAGGTTTATAAATCTCAATAACACAAAGGACAGTGGATACAGGAAGATTTACGAAAACCTATTTAGAAATCTCAGTATAAACCAAAGCTTTCTAAACAGGCTTTACGTCTGGACTGGAGCCCAAGAAGGCAGTATTCCTATAAACTACCCAATCAAAAAAAGACCTTTAGATAGTCTTTATGAGTTAAAGTTGTTAGGTTTTTCTGACGAAGACCTTTACGGAAAAATGTTGGGAAACCAGTTTTACCCCGGACTTTTGTCTATTTCAACGGTTTTTACTGATGGTAAGATAAACGTAAACACAGCCCCAGTGCCAGTTTTAAAAGCATTAAACCCTAAAATAGATGACAACCTTGCATCTAAGATAGTAGATTACCGTAAGAAAAACCCATTTAAATCACCTAACGATTTAGTGTTAGTCCAAGGCTTTACGTTTGATATGCTATATTCTATCTCACCTTACATAGATGTAAAATCATCTGTTTTTCATATAAAAGTCGAAGTTTCTGTAGGTGATACAAATCTACAGGTAGACTACATCTATAATAGAAACCAAAAAACGGTCATCTATAAAGAGATAATATAACTACATTCCGGGCAGTCTTGGAATTTTGCCAAGTTTAGATAGTTTGTAGTAAATACCCCAACCTTTCTTCATCCAGTGTCCAACTATAGGTAAAGGTATAAGCATCGCTTTTTTGTCGTCTCTGTAAGCAAGTCCACCACCGTTTCCCATATCCATAAGACAGAGTATGTTAATATGTTCTATGTAAGTTTTAGGATTGCCTCTTTCTAAACCTTCTTTAAGTGCAATGTTGTAAGCTGTATTTCTTGCCATTACTTCTGCAAGGTGCCCTTGTTTTGCTTTCCACTCTGGTCCTTCCAATGCACAACTATCACCAACGGCGTAAACATTTTCTACACCTTTAACTTGGTTTGTAGGTTCTATTACTACAAATCCTGCTTCCGTTTGAGGTAAGTTTCCAGCCTTTACTGCAGGATGACCATCTCCAGCAGCAACAAAACAGGTTAAATCAGACTCTATCTTTGTTCCATCTTCCAGTAAAACGCCGTCTGGTGTGAACTCAGTTATTTTTTTACCGGTAACAGACTTTATGTTTAATCTTTTAAACATAGTATCCATCATTTTGAGGGCTTTTTCTCCAAGTCTTGCTCCGGGCTTTGGCGTTGGCGCAAAAAATGTAAGCTCAAATTTATCACGGATTTTTAGCTTTCTTAAGTAATAATCTACATTAAAGAGAAGTTCAAACACTGGTCCGCCTCTTACTGCTTCTTTAGCCTTTGGATTACCCCCAAATCCAAATGCAAGTTTGCCTTTACCTGCTTTTATTAAACTGTCGAGTTTTTCTGAGTATTTTAATGTTTCGTTAGGATTACCGCATATCGAGTATGTATGTTCAATACCTTTATGCTTTAGTTTATCCTGTCCTAATGCAACTACAAGATAATCAAAATCTCTTCTTTCTCCGGCTTTTTCTAATGTAAAACTTTCCTTATCTACTTTAATAACCTTGTCCTGCGTAAATTTAAAGCCATGAGCTTCAGCTAAATCTTTTAAAGGAATGGTTACGTCTTCAAATTTCTTTTCTTTTGTTGGAATCCAGATGGATATTGGGTATATGTAAAAGTAGTCTCTATCGGATATTAGTTCTACTTCAAAACCATACTTTCTTAAAAATATAGAAGTCTCTACTCCAGCTATCCCGCCACCAAGCACAACAACCTTTTTCACGGCACCCCTCCTAATGGTTGTGGTTTCCATGACGATGATGATGGTGGTGATGTTGAGGTATCAACATAAAGTTTTGCGGTGTTATCTCTTTAAGTTTTCCATCTTTATACTCTTTTATTACATCATCGACAGGTTTGTTTTTAGACTCTGTAAAGTATGCTTTCAATCCAAGTTCATTTAGCAACCTGTAAGCTCCACCACCTATATGATTTGTTATAACAATTTTAGCTCCTTTACTGGATATAAGGTTTATAGCATCTCTACCGCTAAGCTCTTTGTTTTCTACAACTTCATAAGAATCAGAATCAAGGTCGTATATCAGAAAAAACCTTGCTTTTCCAAAGGCTGAAGATAAAAGATATTTATCTTGAGATGGTTTTACGGGCATTGCTACTTTCATAATTTTAATCCTCCTATTTAGATAATTTCATTATAGCATATATTGGGTTAGTAAATACTAACCTTAAAAATTTTAAAACCCCCTCTGAGAGGGGTCTGGAGGGTGTGCTGGG